>NZ_MSJQ01000434.1 GCF_014596515.1 Streptomyces sp. CBMA156 | reverse complement strand
GGCGGCAGCGGCGGGGGCGGCCGGCGCGGAAGGCGCGGCGGCAGCCGGGGTCGGACGGGGACCAGGGGTCGCGCTGGGGCGCGGACCCGGGGTCGGAGCCCCCGGCTTCGGGGTACCCGAGCCGGCAGCGGGGGAGGGCGCCGCGGTCTTCCGCGGGCCCGGCTTGGCGGATCCACCACCGGTGGGGGCCACACCAAGTGCGTCAGTCAACTTGCGCACGACCGGCGCCTCGATCGTCGAGGACGCCGAACGAACGAACTCGCCGAGCTCGGTGAGCTTGGCCATGACGGCCTTGCTCTCCAAGCCAAGCTCCTTGGCGAGTTCATAAACCCGGACCTTAGCCACTTCACTCCTGTCTATGAGTCCGGGGGTCTCGTCCGCCGGACTGTCGCTACTTCATGGGCGTACCCATCGCGTACTCATCGCGTACTCATCGAGTGCTCATCGCAATCTCGACCTACTTCCACATCGCGAGGTACCTGACTGGTGGCACGGCGCGCGGCGGCCCGCGCGCTGGGCTTGTTGCGGTGGTTCCCCGCCGCGCGAGCGGCGGCTGTCGCGGAAGGCGGCCCGCCTAGGAGGCTCCGCCCGCCCGCTCCCCGATGAACTCGCGGAGCCGATCCGTGTCGAGCGCGCCCTGGAGCCGGAAGGCCCGGGGGAACGCCCGACGGCGGACCGCGAGGTCGAGGCAGGCCGGATCGGGGTGCACGTGAGCACCTCGGCCCGGGAGTGCGCCACGGGGATCAGGGACGCATTCGCCCTCGACCGCCGTGACACGCAACAACTGGTGCTTGGCCGCGCGCTTGCGGCAGCCCACGCAGGTGCGTTCCGGGCGTGCTCGGACATGCGTCCGGCCAGACGAAGGCAAGTCTACCCCTCCGAAGGGACATGGCGCCGCCCTGCCGGTCCCGGAGGACCGACGAGGACGCCCACGACGACACTGATCACCGGGCCTGCGATTCCTCGGCCTGGTCCTCGGTGTCCGGCCGGATGTCGATCCGCCAGCCGGTCAGACGCGCGGCCAGGCGGGCGTTCTGGCCCTCCTTGCCGATCGCCAGCGACAGCTGGTAGTCCGGCACGATCACCCGTGCGGAGCGCTGGACGGCGTCCACGATCTCCACACTGGTCACCCGCGCGGGCGACAGGGCGGCGGCCACCATCTCCCTCGGGTCCTCGGACCAGTCGACGATGTCGATCTTCTCGCCGTGCAGCTCGCCCATCACGGCGCGAACCCGGGCGCCCATCGGGCCGATGCAGGCGCCCTTGGCGTTCAGGCCCTGGCGGCGCGACCAGACCGCGATCTTGGTCCGGTGGCCGGCCTCGCGGGCGATCGCCGCGATCTCCACGCTGCCGTCCGCGATCTCCGGGACCTCCAGCGCGAACAGCTTCTTCACCAGGCTCGGGTGGGTGCGCGACAGCGTCACCGAAGCCCCGCGCACGCCGCGGCGCACGGCCACCACGTAGCACTTCAGCCGGGTGCCGTGCCGGTAGTCCTCGCCCGGGACCTGCTCCTGCGGCGGCAGGATGGCCTCCAGCTTGCCGATGTCGACCAGCACGTTCTTCGGGTCGTTGCCCTGCTGGACGACACCGGTGACGATGTCGCCCTCCTTGCCCGCGTACTCACCGAAGGTCTGGTCGTCGGCGGCGTCGCGCAGCCGCTGCATCATCACCTGGATGCCGATGCTGGACGCGATCCGGCCGAAGCCGCTCGGAGTGTCGTCGAACTCCTTCGGCTCGACGCCCTCGTCCAGCTCCGCCGGGTCCTCCATCGCCCACACGGTGACGTGGCCGCTCTTGCGGTCCAGGTGCACCCGGGCCCGACGGCGCGAGCCCTCGGTGCGGTGGTACGCGGTGAGGAGGGCCGACTCGATGGACTCGACCAGCAGGTCGAAGGGGATGTTCTTCTCGTTGACCAGCGTGCGCAGGGCACTCATGTCGATGTCCACGGCTACGCCTCCTCGTCTTTCGTCACGTTCGTCATGGTCGTACGGCGTCCGGAATCACTCGGTGCCGTCGTCCCCCTCGTCGATGTCCGCGGCCTCGTCCAGGAGCTCGTCGTCACCCTTGCGGTTGAACTCGACCTGGACGCGCGCCCGGGCCACCTCGGCGTACGCCAGACGGCGCTCCTTCGGGCGGCCACGCCCCTTCACCGGCTGCACCTCGACCAGTGCGCCGTCCTCGTCGGCCTCCAGCACCCGGGCGACGATCTCCCCGCCGTCCGCCAGGTGGATCTTGGCCAGCCGACCCTCGGCGCGCTGCCAGTGCCGGGGCAGGACCAGCGGACGCTCCGCACCCGGCGAGCCGACCTCCAGCAGGTACGCGTCGTCCCCCATCAGGTCCGACCCGTCCAGGGCCTCACCGACCACCCGGCTGAACTCGGCGATGGCGTCCATGTCCACACCGTCGTCGGTGTCGACGTCGATCTGCACCTGCCGACGGCTGCCCGCCCGGGTGACCCTGACGTCCTCCAGGTCCAGTCCGGCCTGCTCGGCCAGCGGCTCCAGCAACGCTCGCAGCCGGTCGGTGTGGGTGGTGCTCATCCGGGTGGACTCCTCGGCCGCGTCTGCTGTTGTCAGAAGGTCGCTCCGCGCCCCCGGTGGCACACCGGATCACGACAGCTCGGCCCAAAGCCTATCCGGTGAAGCCCCCAACCACCGATTCCGGACCGCCCCCGGCCGCTCGCGCACCACCCACTGCGAGCAAGCTCACACCCGGCACGGCATCCCCGAACCGGGCACGGGAACGTGGGGATTCTGTAATCATTCACGCCAACGAGGGGAGGCGGGGAGGCCGTCCTCCCGTACCCGCCCGGAGTGACCCCGATGCAGCCGCCCAGCCGACGGACCTTCCTGGCCCTCGGACTGCTCACCACCCTCACCGCCTGCACCGGCGGCTCCACCGACCACCCCGCGGACCCCACCCCGCCCCGCGACCCGGACACCCCCGCCCGCCTCCGCGCGATCGGCGCCGCCGACCTCCTGCTCGGCGCCTACGACACCCTGCTCACCGCCCCCGGCGCCCAGACCGCCTTGCTCCGGCCCCTGCGCGACGACACCGCCCGGCACCGCGCCACCCTCGCCCAGGACCTGCCCACCTCCAGCCCGTCCAGCCCCTCCCCCACCGGCACCCCGGCCACCGGCACCCCGACCCGCTCCCTCCCCACCCTCGCCGAACTGGCCGCTCTGGAGCGCCGGACCGCCGAAGCCCGCCTCGACGGCCTCTCCGAGGTCACGCCGCCCCTCGCCCGCCTGCTCGCCTCCATCGCCGCCTCCAACGCCCTGCACGCCGCGGCCCTCGGCGACCGGACCCCCGTCACCACCCCCGACAACCGCGACGCCTCCGGCCCCACCGCAGCCGTCGCCGCCGTCCCCTCCCTCCAGGCCGCCCTCAGCGCCGAACACGCCGCCGTCTACGGCTACGGCATGGTCGGCGCCCACCTCCCCGACGACCCCCAGCGCACCGACGCCCGCACCACCCACGCCGCCCACCAGGCCCAACGCGACGCCTGGCAACGCCTCCTCACCGCCGCCTCCGCCGCCCCCACCCCCGCAGCCGGCGGCTACCAGCTCCCCTTCCCCGTCACCTCCCCCGCGGACGCCACCAAGCTCGCCATCCACCTCGAAACCCGCCTGACCACCGTCTACGCCGACCTGGCCGGCACCATCTCCGCCCCCTACCGCCACCACGCCGCCACCGCCCTGCGCGAAACCACCCTCCGCGCCCACCACTGGGGCGCCCCCACCACCCCCTTCCCCGGCATCCCCACCTGACCCGGGAACCCAGCAGACACCCAGCCCAGCCCGCCCCTGCCCTCAGCCCCCACCCACTCCCCCCACCACCCACCAAGGCAAGCCCCCCGTGATTTCCCTCCCGGCGAGAGGGATGTGCTGCGGGCGGGGGCGGCGCAGGGGGTGGCCCGGAGAGGGGCGTGACGGGTGATTTTCAGACTGCCACCCCTGTCGTGCGTCGCACCCACGAGCAGGGCAGTCCGAAAATCACCCAGCCCCCGGAGCGGCCACCCCCGGAGCCGCCCCCGCCACCCCACCCTCCCGAAAGCCCCCCGCCCACACCCCCACCCCCCAAACCCCGACAATGGACCCATGTCGGGAGCCGAACCCACCATCACCGTCCCCCCCTGGCTGACGCACAACGTCACCGCCACCCACTACGACACCGGCCGCCAATGGCTGGCCACCCTCCCCACCAGGACCGCCACCCACCTCGCCGCCTGGAACCTCACCCCGGAACGGACCCTCGACCCCGGCGGCAGCCTCAGCCTGGTCACCTACGTCCACCGCGACGACCTCTCCCCCGCCGTCCTCAAGGTCGGCCTCCCCACCCCCGAGACCGCCCACGAGCACACCGCCCTCACCCACTGGGCCGGCCGGGGAGCCGTCCTCCTCCTCGACGCCGCCCCCGCCGAGGGCGTGCTCCTGCTCGAACGCCTCCACGGCGAGATCCCGCTACGCTCCCTCGCCGAGCCCAAGGCCATGCTGGAGGCCACCAGCCTGCTGCACCGCCTCTGGACGGAACTCCCCGAGGGACACCCCTTCCCCACCGTCCCCCAGCGGATCGCCACCACCGCCCGCCTCGCGGAGCACCCCCACCCCGTCAGCACCGAGGCCCGGCACCTGATCACCGAAGCCCTGGACACCGCCCGCAACCTGGCCGGCGACGCCGACGAGTCCTTCCTCCTGCACGGCGACTTCCACCACGGCAACGTCCTGGCCGCCGACCGCGCCCCCTGGCTGGCCATCGACCCGCGCCCGCTGGCCGGCGAACGCGCCTACGACCTGGCCCGCCTGGCCCTGGACCGCGCCGACACCCTGATCGGTTCCCCCGGCGCCCCCGCCGCCGTCCGCCGCCGCCTGGGCCGGCTCTCCGAAGCCCTTGAGGTCGACCGGGACCGGCTCCGCGGCTGGACCCTCTTCCGCGCCGTCGACCTGGCCCTCCGCGCCCTCGTCCCGGACCGCCGCGAGGACGCCGAGCTCTACCTTGAGTTCGCCAACTCCCTCTAGCCCAAAGAGATTTGAGCCCCGGCCCCGCGCAGGGGCAACCGGGCCCCCATCACCGCGTACAGCCGGTCCGTCGCCGGAAACCGCACCGCCCGCGCCAGGTCCCGGTACCCCAGCGCCCGGTACAGCCGCCGCGCCGGCGTCTCCGCGTCGATCGCCGAGAGGATGCTCCGGTCCAGTCCCGACCGCTCGCACAGCGTCCGGATGATCCGCGAGCCGATCCCCTGCCCCTGGAACTCCGGCAGCACGTGCAGCTCGGTGACCGCGAAGACCCCGTCCAGCCAGCCCTCGTGCCCCCCGGTGGTCAGATAGGGCTCGATCACCGTGCTCCACCAGTGCTCACGCCGGTTGGGCATCCCGTACCCGAACCCGACCAGCCGCCCCCCGCTGACCGCCCCGAGCGCGATCACCCCCGGCTGCTGGGCGTGCCGCCCCACGATGTGCAGCCGTACCGCGACCTCCTCGGGCGTGAGCCCGAACGCCACCGCCTGGACCTCCAGCGCCTGCGGCGCCCAGTCCGCAAGGTCGATGGCCCCGATCGTCACCCCGGTCAGCTGATCCATGCTCCGGACGTTACTACCAGCCGCCCCGCGGCGCGGCCGAAGATCCCAACAACCCCGCACGCGAACCGCTCAGAAGAGAACGCTCATGAACGCCCCGACCTCCCGGAACCCCACCCGCCGGTACGCGGCCCTGGCCCGCAGGTTGAAGTCGTTGACGTACAGCGACACCACCGGCGCCACCTCCCGCAACGCGATGCCCAGGACCGCCGCCATCCCCGTCTCGGAGAGCCCCTGCCCCCGGTGCTCCGGAGCGACCCAGACCCCCTGGATCTGGCAGGCCCCCTCCGTCACCGCCCCGATCTCCGCCTTGAAGACGACCTGCCCGTCCTCCCCGAACCGGGCGAACGACCGTCCGGTGGAGACGAGTTCGGCCACCCGGGCCTGGTAGAGGAGCCCGCCGTCCCCCGCCAGCGGCGACACCCCCACCTCCTCGGTGAACATCGCCACGCAGGCCGGCATCAGGGTCTCGACCTCGTCGCGCCGCACCCTCCGCACGAGCGGATCCGGCGCGATCTCCGCCGACGGTACCGAAGTCGCCAACAGCGGCTGGTGGGCCCGCACTTCCCGCGCGGGGCCCCAACTGCGCTCCAGCAGCGCCCAGAAGGCCGCCGTGGCCGCCGCCGGCCCGACGATCGAGGAGCACCGCCGTCCCTGCCGGCGGGCCCGTTCCGCGAACGCCGCGACCGCCTCGGGACCGGCGTCGACCAGGACCAGGTTCGCTCCGGCGTAGCAGAGCGCGGCCAGCACGCCGTCGCCGTCGTACCAGCCCCAGATCTCCCCGCCGAGCCGCCACGGGTCCAGCCCGACGGCCTCGACCCTGGTCGCGACGAAGGCGTTGGCGACGGGGTCGCGGTGGAGGATCTCCAGGGCGTCCCCGAGGTCGGGCGGCTCCAGCACCCGGGTGGTGGCCAGGGCCCTGGCGGCCTGGAATGAGCTCGGGAGCATCACACCTCGATCGAGCATCGAGACAGCACCTCACTGAGACGACTCTGGCCGCACCCTACTCCGTGGCCCCACCCGGCTACGGCCGCGGGGCCGTCCGCGAACGGACGGCCCCGCTTCCGGAAAACGCCGCGCGGACCCTCCCGCGCGGTCAGGACAAGCTATGCGGGGCTCACTCGCCCGCGACCACGGTCGGCGCCCCCGACTCGACGCCGGCCGCCTGCATCTGCTCGGCGAGCTTGAGCGCCTCCTCGATCAGGGTCTCGACGATCTTCGACTCGGGGACGGTCTTGATGACCTCGCCCTTGACGAAGATCTGCCCCTTGCCGTTGCCGGAGGCGACCCCGAGGTCGGCCTCCCTGGCCTCGCCGGGACCGTTCACGACGCAGCCCATGACGGCCACCCGCAGCGGCACCTCCATGCCCTCCAGCCCGGCGGTGACCTCCTCCGCGAGCTTGTAGACGTCCACCTGGGCGCGGCCGCAGGACGGGCAGGAGACGATCTCCAGGCCGCGCTCGCGCAGCCCGAGCGACTCCAGGATCTGGTTGCCGACCTTGATCTCCTCGGCCGGCGGGGCCGAGAGCGAGACCCGGATGGTGTCGCCGATGCCCTCGGCCAGCAGCGCGCCGAAGGCGACCGCCGACTTGATGGTGCCCTGGAAGGCCGGACCGGCCTCGGTCACGCCGAGGTGCAGCGGGTAGTCGCACGCGGCGGCGAGCTGGCGGTAGGCGTTGATCATCACGACCGGGTCGTTGTGCTTGACCGAGATCTTGATGTCGCGGAAGTCGTGCTCCTCGAACAGCGAGCACTCCCACAGCGCGGACTCGACCAGCGCCTCCGGGGTGGCCCGGCCGTACTTCTCCATCAGGCGCTTGTCGAGCGAGCCGGCGTTGACGCCGATCCGGATCGGCACGCCCGCGTCCTTGGCGGCCTTGGCGATCTCGCCGACCTTGTCGTCGAAGGCCTTGATGTTCCCCGGGTTCACCCGCACCGCGGCGCAGCCCGCGTCGATCGCCGCGAAGACGTACTTCGGCTGGAAGTGGATGTCCGCGATGACCGGGATCTGCGACTTCCTGGCGATGATCGGCAGCGCGTCGGCGTCGTCCTGGGAGGGCACGGCGACCCTGACGATCTGGCAGCCGGACGCGGTGAGCTGGGCGATCTGCTGGAGCGTGGCGTTGATGTCCGAGGTCACCGTGGTGGTCATCGACTGCACCGAGACCGGGGCGTCGCCGCCGACCGGCACGTTGCCGACCATGATCTGCCGGGAGTAGCGGCGCTTGGCCAGCGGCTTGAGCGGCAGGGACGGAATACCGAGCGAGATCGCGGTCATGTGCGCAGGGTTCCCCGGGGTAGAGGTGTGGTCGACCGCCCGGCCGTGACACGGCCGAGGCCGGGCGCGCTGACGATCGCGCACCCGGCCTCCACGGTACGGCACCGCCACGGCGCCCAGCACACCCGCGGTACCCGAACGCCCTAGCCGATCTTCACCGGGTTCACCAGGTCGGCGACCATCACCAGCAGCGTGAAGCCGATGAAGACGCTGGCCACCACGTACGCCACCGGCATCAGCCTGGCGACGTCGAAGGGGCCCGGGTCGGGCCGCCTGAACACCTGTGCGAATCGACGCCGGACCGCCTCCCAGGCCGCGCCGGCGATGTGCCCGCCGTCCAGCGGGAGCAGCGGCAGCATGTTGAAGAGGAAGAGCGACAGGTTGATGCCGGCCAGCAGGTTCACGAAGACCGCGATCCGCTGGGTGCCGGGGATGTCGAGCGAGAAGACCTCGCCGCTGACCCGGGCGGCGCCGACCATGCCGATCGGCGAGTCCGGGTCGCGCGGGGCGTCACCGACGACCGCGTTCCACAGCCCGGGGATCTTGCCGGGCAGGGCGATCAGCGACTTCACCCCGTTCTCGGCCATGTCGTACATCCGGTCCACCGACTGCCCGAATCCCAGCTGGACCACACCACTCGCAGGAGTGAATCCAAGGAACCCGGCCTGGACGGTCGCGCCCTTGATCGGGATGTTGTTCCCGTCGTACTTCTGGACGTCGTTGACCGCGATGGTCGGAGTGAGGGTGTGCTGCTGACCGTCCCGCTCGACCACCACCGGCACGGTCCTGCCGGCCGACCTGCGGATGTCCTCCTGGAGCTGGTCGTAGCCGCGGATCCGGTCGCCGTCGAAGGAGAGGATCTTGTCCCCCGCCTTCAGCCCGGCCTGGGCGGCAGGGGTCTGCGGGGCGCCCTCCGGGCAGCTGTCGGTGGGCTGGCCCGCCTTGACGACGCACTGGGCGACGGTCTTGACCGTCGGCACGCTCATCTGGACGCCGAAGCCCATCATGACGGTCAGGAAGAGGCCGAACGCCAGGACCAGGTTCATGAACGGCCCGGCGAACATGACGATCATGCGCTTCCACGGCTTGCGGGTGTAGAAGAGCCGGCTCTCGTCACCCTCCTGGATCTCCTCGTAGGAGGCCTCGCGGGCGTCCTCGATCATGGTGCGCCAGGGCGAGCTGCTGCGCTTGGTGATCCTGCCGTCGTCGCCCGGCGGGAACATCCCGATCATCCGGATGTACCCGCCGAACGGGATCGCCTTGATGCCGTACTCGGTCTCGCCCTTGCGGCGTGACCAGAGGGTCGGGCCGAAGCCGACCATGTACTGGGGCACCCGGATGCCGAACAGCTTGGCCGTGGAGAGGTGGCCGAGTTCGTGCCAGGCGATCGAGATCAGCAGCCCGATGACGAAGACCAGGATGCCGACCACCGTCAAAACCGTTGCCACCGCTGGTCCTCCGTCATGCCGCTCCGCTCATCGTCTCGTCCTACCGCAATCGGGGCCGTCAGTCGACCGTCAGCCGGCCGCCAGCTCGCGGGCCCGGGCGCGCGCCCAGTCCTCCGCGTGCAGGACGTCCTCGACCGTCAGGGAAGTTCCCGCCGCCGGAGCGCCGTCCCGCTGACCGTGCTCGGCCACGACCTTGGCAACAGTGTCCACGATTCCGGTGAAGGCGAGGCGGCCCTTCAGAAATGCCTCCACGCACTCCTCGTTGGCCGCGTTGAAGACCGCCGGGCTGGTGCCACCCAGGGTGCCCACCTCGCGGGCCAGCTCGACCGCGGGGAAGGCCTCGTCGTCCAGCGGGAAGAACTCCCAGGTGGCCGCCTTGGTCCAGTCGCAGCCGGGGGCGGCGTCCGGCACCCGGTCCGGCCAGCCGATCCCCAGCGCGATCGGCATCCGCATGTCCGGCGGACTGGCCTGCGCCAGGGTCGACCCGTCGGTGAACTCCACCATCGAGTGCACCACCGACTGCGGATGCACCACGACCTCGATCCGGTCGAAGGGCACGTCGTACAGCAGGTGCGCCTCGATCACCTCCAGGCCCTTGTTCACCAGGGTGGCCGAGTTGATCGTGACGACCGGGCCCATCGCCCAGGTCGGGTGCGCCAGCGCCTCCTGCGGGGTCACCCCGGCCAGCTGCTCCCTGCTCCTGGTGCGGAACGGACCGCCGCTCGCGGTCACCACCAGCTTGCGGACCTCGGCCCTGGTCCCGCCCGCCAGCGCCTGGAACAGCGCGGCGTGCTCGGAGTCCACCGGCACGATCTGGCCCGGCTTCGCCACCGCCTTCACCAGCGGACCGCCGACGATCAACGACTCCTTGTTGGCCAGCACCAGCACCCGGCCCGCCTCCAGCGCGGCCAGCGTCGGCCGCAGGCCGATCGAACCGGTGATGCCGTTCAGCACCGAGTGGCACTCCATCGCGGCCAGCTCGGTCGCCGCGTCCGGGCCCACCAGCACGGCCGGCAGCGGACGGCCCGCCGCCTCGGCGGCCAGCGCCTCGCGCAGCGCCGGCTCGGCCGCCGGGTCCGCCACCGCCACGGTGTGCACGCCCAGCCGCAGCGCCTGCTCGGCCAGCAGCTCCACCCGGCCACCCGCCGCCGACAGGGCGACCACCCGGAAGCGGTCCGGGTTGCGGAGCACCACATCGATCGCCTGGGTGCCGATCGAACCGGTCGAGCCCAGGATCACCAGCTCCCGGGGGCCGGAGGGGTCCGCCACGATGGGCGTGAAACGCAGCTGCGGGTGAGCGAGCGAAGTCATGCGCCCATTGTGTCCTGTCCGCGGCACCGCCCCCGACCCCCACGGGCCGCCCCGCCCCTCCCGGGCTACCGTCGGAACCATGCGTACCGTCATCGCCGGGGGCCACGGACAGATCGCGCTCCGGCTGGAACGGCTGCTCGCCGCACGCGGCGAACGCCCCGCCGGGATCATCCGCCGCCCCGAACAGGCCCAGGACCTCGCCGACGCCGGCGCCGAACCGCTGCTGCTCGACCTGGAGGCCGCCACCGCACCGCAGCTCGCCGCACTGCTCACCGGGGCCGACGCGGTGGTCTTCGCCGCCGGCGCCGGCCCCGGCAGCGGCGCCGCCCGCAAGAACACCGTCGACCGGGACGCCGCCGTGCTGCTGGCCGACGCCGCCGAACTCGCCGGCGTCCGCCGCTACCTGATGGTCTCGGCGATGGCCGCCGACGCCGGCGCCCACCACCCCGCCGACCAGGTCTTCGAGACCTACCTGCGGGCCAAGGGCGCCGCCGACGACGCCGTCCGGGCCCGCACCGCGCTGGAGTGGACGGTGCTGCGCCCCGGGCGGCTCACCGACGGCCCCGGCACCGGCCTGGTCCGGCTGGCCCCCTCGGTCGACCGCGGCGCGGTGGACCGGGCCGACGTCGCCGCCGTCCTGGCCGCCCTGCTGCACGAGCCCGCCACCGCCGGGCTGACCCTGGAACTGGTCGCCGGGAACGCCACCGTCGAGGAGGCGGTCGCCGCGGCCGCCGGACACGACGGCTGAGCCCGGGACGGACCCGGGAACGCGAGGAGGGCCCGGTTCGGCGAACCGGGCCCTCCCGCTACGGCACTGCTACGGCACTGCCACGGCGTCGATCAGAGGTCGAGGCCGGTCAGGACCATGACCTTCTCGACGGTGTAGTCGTCCATCGCGTACTTGACGCCCTCACGGCCGACACCGGAGTCCTTGACGCCGCCGTACGGCATCTGGTCGGCGCGGTAGGACGGCGCGTCGCCGATGATCACACCGCCGACCTCCAGCTCCCGGTGCGCGCGGAAGGCGGTCTGGAGGTCGTGGGTGAACACGCCCGCCTGGAGGCCGAACGCCGAGTCGTTGACGGCCGCGAAGGCCTCGTCCACGCCGTCCACTCGGTGCAGCGACAGCACCGGGCCGAACACCTCGGCCTTGGCCAGGATGGCGTCGCCGGGCAGGTCGGCCAGCACGGTCGGGGCGTAGGTCGCGCCCTCGCGGGTGCCGCCGGTGAGCACCTTGGCGCCCTTGGCGACCGCGTCCTCGACCCAGGACTCGACGCGCTTCGCGGCGTTCTCGTCGATCAGCGGGCCGACGTCGGTCGCGTCGTCGCCCGGGTCACCGGTGACCTGCGCCCTGACCTTGGCGACGACCTTCTCCGCCAGCGCGTCGTACACCGACGCGTCGGCGATCACCCGCTGCACCGAGATGCAGGACTGGCCGCCCTGGTAGTTGGCGAACATCGCGATCCGGGTGGCCGCCCAGTCCAGGTCGGCCTCCGAGGACCAGTCGGCGAGCACCACGGCCGCGGCGTTGCCGCCGAGCTCCAGGGTGCAGTGCTTGCGCGGCACCGAGTCCATGATCTGGTAGCCGACCTTGTCCGAACCGGTGAAGGAGATCACCGGCAGGCGCTCGTCCTGCACCAGGGCCGGCATCCGGTCGTTCGGCACGGTCAGGATCGACCAGGAGCCGACCGGCAGGTCGGTCTCGGCCAGGATCTCGCCCAGCACCATCGCCGACAGCGGGGTCGACGGGGCCGGCTTCAGGATGATCGGAGCGCCGACCGCGATCGCCGGGGCGACCTTGTGGGCGACCAGGTTCAGCGGGAAGTTGAACGGGGCGATCCCCAGCACGACACCGCGCGGGAAGCGGCGCACCACCGCGAAGCGGCCCACGCCGCCTGGGTCGGTGTCCAGCCGCATGGTCTCGCCGTTGGTGCGGCGAGCCTCCTCGGAGGCCCAGCGGAAGACCGACACCGCGCGGCCGATCTCACCGCGGGCCCACTTGATCGGCTTGCCGTTCTCGGCGCTGACCAGCTGGGCCAGCTCCTCGGTGCGCTCGGTCAGCCGCTTGGCCACGTGGTCCAGGGCGGCGGCACGCTGGTGCGCCGGGGTGGCGGCGAACACCGGCAGCGCGGCGACGGCGGCGTCGAGCGCCTCCTCGACCTGGGCCTCGGTCGGGATGCTCACCTTGCCGACCAGGCGGCCGTCCCAGCTGTTGTGCACCTCGAAGTCGGCGTCACCGCTCGCCCGGCGGCCGGCGAGCCAGAATTCGTACGTGGTGGTCACCGTGGTACCGGCCCTCTCCTCGTCTGTCCTACGGCCCACGGACGTGGGACCCGGTTTTGAGGGTAGGGGCGGCGGCGCGCCGACCGGATTGGCCGACTCGGAGCGTTCGGCCCCGGGGCCACTCCACCGCGTCCTACCGGCGGGGCGTCCGCGTCACGCCAGGACCCCGGGGACGCCTCAGGGGCCCTACTCCTCGCCCGAGCGGAGCGCCAGCCACAGCTCCATCCGCACGTCCGTGTCGTCCAGCGAACGGCCCAGCAGCTCCTCGACCCGGCGCATCCGGTAGCGCAGCGTGTGCCGGTGCACGCCCAGGTCCGCCGCGGCCGCGTCCCACTGGCCGTGCCGGGACAACCACGCCCGCAGCGAGGCGACCAGGTCCCCGCGGGCCGTCCGGTCGTGATCCCGCAGCGGCCGCAGCAGCCCCTCCGCGAAGGCCGTCACCGCGTCCTCGCCGAGCAGCGGCAGCAGCGACCCCGCGCCGACCTCCTCGTGGTCCACCGACCTGCGGCCACCGCGCAGCGCCACCGCCAGCGCCCGCTCGGCCTGCGCGTGCGCCGTCCCTGCCTCCTCCAGCGCGGCCGGCGCCGACACCCCCAGCGACAGCCCCTCGTGCTCCTCCACCGCCCCCAGGCAGGCCCGGTGCACCGCGCCGTTGTCCAGCGCCAGCACCATCAGCCGCGGCCCGTGCGCCCCGTCCTCCCGCGCCACCAGCAGCTTCTCGCCCACCCGGGCACCCGCCTGCTCGGCCCGGTCGCCCAGCTCCCCGAGCGACTCGGCGGAATCCGCGTTCGCCGCACCGACCCCGGCCACCAGGACCCGTATCGTCCCCTCGGGCATTCCCCCGAACAGCCCCACCGCCACCTGGCGGGCCGTCGCCACCTCACCGGCCAGCACCATCCGCAGCAGCGCCGCGCCCATCCGCTCCTCGGCCTGCCGCAGCTCCCGCGAACGCTCCAGGGTGAGGGTCAGCAGCGCCACCGCCGCGTTCAGCACGTACCGCTCGGTCGGCGTGATCCGGTCCTCGGTCCCCACCGCCAGGAAGCCCCGGGCCCGCCGGTCCGCCCCCAGCGACTGGACCACCACGTAGTCCTCGTCCGCCGTGTCTATCCCCGGCGCGCGCCCCTGCAGCGCCGCACTCGACGGCGCCGGCCGCCGACGCAGCCGGTCCACCTCAGCCGCCAGCCGCCCGGCCCGGCGCGCCGCCCAGTCCGGAGCCACCACCGACAGCGCGCCCGACCCGTCGTACAGCGCCGCCCAGCCCCCCAGCCGGGCCGCCAACCGACGCACCACCGCCGTCGTGCCGTCCTTGCCGAGCGCCGCCCTGGTCAGCTCCTCCTGCGCCTCGAAGCTGGTCGTCACCGCCTCGTACTGCTCCGCGGCCAGCGCCGCCGACACCACCTTGCTGATCGCGATGAACGGCGTCGGCTCCGGCACCCGCAGCAGCGGCAGCCCGCGCTGCGCCGCCGCGTCCACCAGCGCCTGCGGCACCTCGGTGTGCGACAGCCCCACCCCGATCCCCAGCCCCACCACCCCGGCATCGGCCAGCCGGTGCACGTACGCCTGCAACCGCGCCGCCGTGCGGCCCAGTTTGATACCGGTGGTGAGCAGCAGCTCGCCACCCTCCAGGAACGGCGTCGGATCGTCCAGCTCACTGGTGTGCACCCAGCGGACCGGGCGCTCCAGGTGATCCGCACCGGCGAGGACCGTCAGATGGAGCGACGTGTTGCGGACGACGGAGGCGAGTGTGGGGGGCATGGCACCTTCGGGGGATCGACCTGACCGCGCCGTTGCGGCCGGGCGAGGAGAGGGACACGGGACCGATGAGGGTCTCTCCCCTTCATTATGGACGCTCCGGACAACCCGCACTGCCGAATCCACCTCGAAGGCGACTTCCCCCCCGCCGCCCCGCCGTCACCCCCGCAGATCCACCAGCAACGGCGGCACCTGCTCCCCCGACACCGCCGTCAACGACACCACCGCATGCCCGGCCGGCAGCGCGTGCGCCAGATCCGACGGCGACCACCGCAGCCGCTCCACGTCCCGCGTCGTCACCGACTCCGTCTGCGCCGCCGTCCCCGACAACGCCTTCCGCCCGACCCGCCCGGCCCGCCTGATCACGCCACCGGAGGTGTCGGGGGTGTGGGTGACGGCGGTCTCCTGCACCAGGTGCGTCCCCCAGGCCTCCGAGAACAGCTTCCCGTCCCACGGCGCGATCCCCGGGAACGCCATCCGGCAGCCGACCGCGCCGAACAGCGGCGCCCGCAGCGCCTCCGGCAGGTCCACCAGCGTCCGCAGCAGCAGCACCGCGCCCGCGTTCGCCCCGCGCATCCGCTGCACGCCGCGCACCGCGGTCGCGTCCAGCGCCGCCGAGGCGTCGTCCACCACCAGTCCGGCGAACAGGGAGCGGTCCTCGCGAGCCCCGGCCGCCTGCACGAACTGCCCCACCACCAGCCGGGACAGCATCCGGGCCGCCTCCGGGTGGCTCCGCTCCGGCAGCTTCACCCGCACCCTCAGCGGATGGTCCAGCACCCGCATCGCGAACGGGGGCCGACCGGTGCCGTCGGTCGCGAAGGCACCCTCGAAGGCGGGCCGCTCCAGCAGCGCCAGACGGTCCGCCAGCAGCGCCCCGGGGTCGTCCGCCCGGTCGCGCTGCCGCTCCCGGTGCTCCAGGTCCCGCTCGTGGACGGCCAGCCGGCCGGCCACGCCGAGCGCCTTCACCAGGGCTGCCAGCACATCCGGCTCACCGGCCAACAGCCCCCGCAGCTCCCGCACCCCGGGGTAGCGGCCGTACGCGGCGTGGAAGGGGCCCACCACCTGCTGCAACGCGGTACGGGCGGGCTCCGAGCGGGCGGTCAGCTCGTCCGGCAACAGCGCCTCGGCCAGCCGGGCGGCCGCCTCGTCGGGGTCCTGCGCGGCGCCGTAGAGGTCCAGCCCGTACACCGAGGACGGGTCACCGGGGGCGATCACCACGTCGTACCAGGAGTCCGGGCCGAGATCGGAGTCCGCCGCCCCGACCACCACCACGCAGGCGGTGCCGGACAGAGCCTGCAGGCACAGCGCCTCGGCCACCGGCCGGGCCAGCCGCGCCGTCTTCCCGGTCCCGGCCGGGCCCACCGCGAGCAGCGAGGTCCCCAGCACCGCCGGATCCAGCGCGAAACCGGCCGCCCGGTGGCCCAGCGGGTTCTTCGGGACGTCCTGCGCGGTACCGAGCCTGACCTGGGCGAGCAGCAGGTCGTGCCGCTCGGCGCGACCGGGCAGCTCGCGGGACTCGGAGGGGTGGGCAAAGGCCGCGGCGCCGCGGGCGGCCACCTGCCCGGTGAAGGCCGGCACGAACACCGGGTCCGCCTGGGCGGACTCCCAGGCGCGCTGGATCCGCACGTAGTCGACGTCCCCCACCACCTCGGCGTCCAGCCGGGCGGCCGCCTCGGCCGCGCCACCCCGGCGCAGCCCGTCCCACGGGTCCTGCCCCCGCGCGACCTCCGCCCCCGGGACGTCCTCCTCGGCGGGCTGCTCCTGCGTCACCGTCCGCGACAGCAGCGGCGCAACGTACCGGCGCCACACCTCGGGCCAGCGGCCCATCCGGCCGAAGATCTTGATGACCACGGCGGCCACCAGGACGTTCACCGACAGCCCTACGACAGTCACCAGCGTCTCGGTGGGGTGTTCAACCCAAACAGTCATCACGATCAGGTGGAGCACCAGTTGGGTGCCGTAGACGAAGGCCAGCCACGCCACCACCCCGTTCAACCCCGCCCGCAGCAACAGCGGCCAGGCCGCGACCCTGGCCGCCTCCGCCCGTTCCGGGTCCATGCGCCGGTAGCCGAGCCGGTAGACGCCCGGGTCGGCGTCGGGGCGGGGCGCGCGGGCCCAGGCCGCGAGGTCGAAGGGGCCGTTCGCGGCCGTGCCGGGCCGTTGGTGGGGCAGGGGGGTCGGGGGTCTGGTGCCGGTGCGCTCGCTGTGGTGGTGTGCCCCGCCCTGTGCCATGTACGGCCCCGCTCCCTCGCCCGCCCGGCCCGACCGCCGTCGGTGCCGCCATACCCATGCCGCCGTACCGGCGACACGCCCGCGCTCAGGGTAGTGGAGCGCGGCCTGCGGGTAGTCGCACCACCCGCGCTGGCCGTGCCGGACAAGTCGGAGGGCGCACTGCTACCGAGTGGCGCGTGCCCGGGTGGGGAGGGCGGCCGTAGCCTGCGAAGCACCGAGCCGAGAAGTCTGGAGAAACCCCATGAGCGCCGCAACGCCGCTCCCGCAGGAGCGCCGCCTGGTCACCGCGATCCCCGGTCCGAAGTCGCAGGAGCTGCACGCCCGCAAGCTGGGTGCGGTGGCGGCCGGTGTCGGCACCACCCTGCCGGTGTACGTGTCCCGTGCCAACGGCGGCGTGCTGGAGGACGTGGACGGCAACTCGCTGATCGACTTCGGTTCCGGCATCGCCGTGACCAACGTCGGCAACAGCGCCGAGGCCGTGGTGGCCCGGACGACCGAGCAGCTGGGCAACTTCACCCACACGTGCTTCATGGTGACCCCGTACGAGGGCTACGTGGCCGTCGCGGAGCAGCTGAACGAGCTGACCCCGGGTGACCACGAGAAGCGCACCGCGCTGTTCAACTCGGGCTCCGAGGCCGTCGAGAACGCGGTGAAGATCGCCCGCGCCTACACCAAGCGCCAGGCCGTCGTGGTGTTCGACCACGGCTACCACGGCCGCACCAACCTCACCCTGGCGCTGACGGCGAAGAACATGCCGTACAAGCAGGGCTTCGGTCCGTTCGCCCCCGAGGTCTACCGGGTGCCGGTCGCCTACCCGTACCGCTGGCTGACCGGTGCGGAGAACGCCGCCGCCGAGGCCGCCGCCCAGGCGATCGACACCATCAACAAGCAGATCGGCGCCGAGAACGTCGCCGCGATCATCATCGAGCCGATCCAGGGCGAGGGCGGCTTCATCGAGCCGGCCAAGGGCTTCCTGCCGGCCATCGTGGAGTTCGCGAAGGCGAACGGCATCGTGTTCGTCGCGGACGAGATCCAGACCGGTTTCTGCCGCACCGGCCAGTGGTTCGCCTGTGAGGACGAGGGCATCGTCCCGGACCTGATCACCACCGCCAAGGGCATCGCCGGCGGCCTGCCGCTGTCCGCGCTGACCGGCCGCGCCGAGATGATGGACGCCGCGCAGACCGGTGGCCTGGGCGGCACCTACGGTGGCAACCCGGTGGCCTGTGCCGCCGCGCTGGGCGCCATCGAGACCATGAAGGAGCAGGACCTCAACGGCAAGGCGCAGCGGATCGGCGAGATCATGCTGGGCCGCCTGCGGGCCCTGCAGGAGAAGCACGCCCACTCCGAGCGGGTCTGCATCGGTGAGGTCCGCGGCCGCGGCGCGATGATCGCCGTCGAGCTGGTGAAGCCGGGTGGCAAGGAGCCGGACGCGGAGGCCACCGCGGCCATCGCCAAGGCCTGCCACGCCGAGGGCCTGGTCGTGCTGACCGCCGGCACCTACGGCAACGTGCTGCGCTTCCTGCCGCCGCTGGTCATGCCGGAGCACCTGCTGAACGAGGGCCTGGACATCCTGGAGGGTGCGTTCGCCGCTCTCTGAGCGGTGCCGACCGTCAGGTCGTGAACCCCCTTCCGGAGGGTTGTCCGGACAGCACTGAACGGCCCGTGGGGACCTCTGGTCCGCACGGGCCGTTCAGTTTCCCGGCGCACCGGGCGAGCGGTCCGGGCACGGTCGACGGGGCGCCCCGGGGCCGCCCGGCGCAGGGTGAAGATGATGTGCGGAATCACTGAAGGCACTCGGCGTGGAAGGGCTGTTGACGTAGTGTCATCGCAGATGGACAGCGAGCCCCAGCCCTTGGCGAGGCCGTCCGCGGGGCCCCCTCCGGGGCCGGTTCCGCGGGTGCCGCGCGAGGACGACCAGGCCGGCCCGGAAGGGGCGGCGCACACCGAAGGCCGATCGACCGACCGTCCGACCCACACCCCCCGGGGCGCACGGAACGGCGATCATCAGAGCCGCCCCGGAGCTCTCCCCCCTGCTCCGGGGCGGCTGTCCGCCGTCCTGGGCCGGGCGGCGCGCTCGGTGGCCGTGCCGGTGGTGGCGGCGGTGCTGTTGCTGGTGGTGTCCTGGCAGGTCGCGGTGGACGGGCCGCTGCTCGGCGTGGACCGTTCGGTCCGCCACGCGGTCCGCGCCGCTCACCGGGACTCTCCTGACGCGCTGCCCGACCGCCTCGGCCACCTCCTGTCGGACCTGGGCAGCAGCGTCCCCGCGGTCCCGGTGCTGCTGCTGGCCGGCGCGCTGGCCGCCTGGCGGGGGCGCCGGACCGGGGCCGGACGCTGGTGGCTGCCCCTGCCGGTGGCGGCGCTGACGGCGGTGCTGATCCCGCTGCTGGTGGTCCCGGCGAAGGCGGCCTTCGCCCGGCCGGGCCCGCTCGGGGAGCCGCTGACGGCCGGCCAGTGGGGCTGGTACCCCTCCGGGCACACCGCGACCGCGGCGATCTCGTACGGGGTGGCGGCAGTGCTGCTGGCCCGAGTGGCGGGGCCGCGTGCCGTCCGGGGGCTGACGGCGGCCGCGGTGCTGCTGTCGCTCGGGGTGGGCGCGGGGCTGGTGTGGAGCGACTTCCACTGGCTGCTGGACGTCGTGGCGAGCTGGTGCCTGGCCGTCCTGGTGCTGTGGGCGCTCGCCCGGTGGCTGCCCCGGCCCGGGGCCGGGAGCCGTCAGGCCTCGGGGTCCTCGTTGCGGTGAACCATGCCGGGCTCGCCGTTGTCCCGGTGCCACTCGATGACGAGTTCGTCGCGGGCGCCGAAGCGGACCAGGTGGCGGCCGACCACGTCCTCCAGGCCGGGGAGGTTCTCGCGCTCGCCCTCGACGGTGAGCAGCAGGGCGTCCGGCTGTGCCTCCAGGGTGGCGGTGCCGGCGCCGAAGACGAGCGTGCCGCGGCCGGTCTCGTCGGAGTAGGTGGCCTCGATCTTGCGCCCCATGTGGGCGGTGAGCTGCTTGGCGTAGCGGCCGGGGCGGTCGGTGGTGACGCGGGCTTCGGAGCGGGGCATGGGCCCTCCAGGGTCGGGGAGGGAAACTTAGGGTCCCCTCACTAGAGGCAACGCTAACCCAGATACTGAGCTAGGCTCAACATATTTCCGCGATCGCCGTCCACCATCGGCTGCGGGCCCCGGACCGGCCGCTACCCTGGGGCGGACGCCAGCCGAGGAGACCGCCGATGACCACCACGCCGACCGACGGACCGGCGGCCCCCTCCCCCGGCCCCCGACCCGGCACCCCGGGCTCCGCCGCCGAGCTGGCCGACGCGATGACCAGGGCGATCAAGCGGATCCGCCGCCAGACCGGCTGGCGGCTGGAGCCGTACGGCATCACCCCGGGCCAGGCCAGGGCCCTGCGGATGCTCGCCCACGTGCCCGGCTGCGAGACGCCCGACCGGGCGATGCGGCTGAGCGACCTCGCCGACCAGCTGCACATCGCCCCCCGCTCGGCCACCACCGTGGTCGACGCGCTGGAGGAGGCCGGCCTGGTCGAACGCAGCCCCGACCCGGCCGACCGGCGGGCGGTGCGGATCCTGCTGACCGAGGCCGGACGGGCGGCGGTGGAACGGATCGGGCAGGTCAGGGACGAGGTCGCACAGGAGTACTTCGGCGAGGTCAGCCCCGCCGACGAGGAGGTGCTGCTGCGGGTGCTGCGCTCCGCCGAGGCCCGTTTCCTCGCAGCCGGGCCGCCGAGGCGGTACTAGCCGGGGCGTTTCCCGGCCGCCCCCGGACGGAGCGCGGTGAAGCCGGCCTGCCCCTGGAGCACCAGGGAGGAGAGCCCGGCCGGCATCCCGGTGTGCATGCCGAGGAAGAGCAGCCCGAACTCGACCTCCCCGAGGACCACGCCGACCACCACGGCCCAGCGCCGGGCGGCCCTGGGCGGGCCGACGAGGAAGACCGCCGGAACCGAGCCGCCGGGTGTTCGCGCTCGGGCGCTCCCAGTCCTCCCGGCGGCCGGCCATCACCGCGGCGCTGGGCTCGATGCGGGAGAGCTGGGGGCGGCTGTTGGCCCGAGCGCCGGCCCCGCCTGAGCAGCAGGGTGTCCGGTTCGAGGGGCACGGCATCCGGTTCGGCGACCGACGGGCCGGTCCCCGCCTCGTCCGGGCCTCAGCCGGCCAAGCCGATCACCAGCCACATGAAGCCGACCCCGGCCACGGTGCACAGCAGGGTGCTGCGCGAGGGGTGCGGGCTGTGCGCCTCCGGGAGGATGTCGGAGGTCGCCAGGTAGAGCAGGAAGCCGGAGAAGAAGCCCAGGTAGAGGCCGAGCAGGTGCTCCGGGATGGTGAACGCCAGGGTGATCGCCGCGCCGGACACCGGGGCCACGGCGTCCGCCGCGAGCAGGGTCAGCGCCCGCCGCCGGTTGTTCCCGTACAGCCGGGTGATCGTGTACGTGTTGAAGCCGTCGGCGAAGTCGTGCGCGACCACCGCGATGGCCACCACCGTGCCGACCGTGGTGCCGGCCTGGAAGGCCGCGCCGATCGCGAAGCCGTCCATCACGCTGTGCCCGACCAGGGCCAGCGCGGCGGTCAGCCCGATGCCCTGGCGCCCGGCCTCGTGCGCGTGCCCGTCGTGGTGGCCGTGGGAGTGCGCGGCGTACTCGCCCTCGTGGCCGCGGTGGATGGCGACCGCGCGCTCGACCACGTGGATGGTGAGGAAGCCGGCCGCGAACATCAGCAGGGCCTGCGGCACGCCGTGCACCTCGCCCGGCGCCTGGTGGATCGCCTCGGGCAGCAGGTCGAAGGCGACCACGCCGAGCATCAGTCCGGCGGCGAAGCCGAGCACCAGGTGGCGGCGGTCGCGGGTGCGCTGGGCGACGAAACCGCCGACCAGGGTCATCAGGAACGCCGCGGCGGCGACCAGTACCGCGGTCATCGGGCCGGCTCCGCCGCGGGTCCGGCCGGCCGGCCGGGGCCGTCGTGTGGTCCGCCGAACGCTCTGCCCATTCCTCTCCCCCTGGGGTCCGCCCGTGGCCGGGACGACCGCCGACCGTACCGGACGCCCGTACGGCGGTGATCACCCGGGGTGCCGGGGTCCGGCCGGGAGCCGTTCCCCCAGCCTCGGTCCGGGGGTGCCGGGCCGCCCGCCGGATGGGCCGTCGGTGTGAGGCTTCCGGCGGGGCTCCCGACGGGCCGGCCGACCGGAGCCGGGGTGGTCAGCAGCCGGTGGCGAGCGGCAGCCCGAGGTGGGTGCCGGCGAGTTCGCGGACGCCGTCGCCGTCGATCAGGTGGAGGTGCCGGTGGCTCGCCTCGGCGGTGAGGTCCAGCACCTCGTCGGTGAAGCTGCCGGTGGTCAGCCGCAGGCCGCGCTCGGCGGACTCCTCGCCGACCGCCTCGGCCAGGGTCTCTATCTGCTCCGTGCCGATCGGCGCGGTGTCCCGGGAGGCCCAGACCACCCAGCGGCCGGGCAGCGAGCTGCCGGGCGCGCCCTCGCCGGTGGCGACCAGCCCGGCCGGGCCGCGCAGCCGGACGCTCCACTGCGCGATGCCGCCCCGGGTCAGCAGGTCGCGCACCAGTTGGGCGAACTCGTTGGCGGACAGGTCGGAGGCGGCCGGCACGGTGGCCCCGGCCTGGGCGGCCGGCTGGATCCCGGCCCACGCGTACGGGTTCGGGGTGACGGCCGCACCGAGCCGGCGCAGCCGCACCAGGGCCTCGTCCTGCTCGGCGTCGGCGTAGACGCCCTCGTCGTCGCGCTCCTCGTACGGGGTGCCCGGCGGCAGCAGGCGGGTGCGGGCCAGCGCGTCGCGGTCGGCGTCCACGCTGACCAGGCAGAGCGGCTCGGTCATGGCCGGATCGCGCAGCCAGCCGTTGAGGACGACACCGGCGAGTATCTCGTCGGTGTCGACGGCGTCGGCGGCCTGGAGGGCGCGCAGGGCGAGCCGGGCGACCAGCCGCAGGTAGTCGGTGGCCCGGTCCGCGGGCGGGCGCGGCACCGGGAGGATGTCGCCGTCCGGGGCGAGCCGGTAGCCGGTGAGCGAGGGCACCAGGCCGAGCGGCGGCAGGTCGAGGTCCAGCACGGCGGTGCGGGTGAGCGGGCGGAACACCGCCCGGCAGGGGGCGGGCAGGTCCTGGGTGGCGGTCTCGGCGGCGGCCAGCGCCCGTTCCAGCAGCGACTCGACGGCGGCCGGCTCGGCCAGCCGGTAGGCCCGCCGGCACTCCTCCAGGCTCTCGTTGTACTCGCGCACGGCGCGGGCCCTGGCCTCCTCGGCCGCCTCGTGGGCGCGCCGGGACTCGTCGGCGGCCGGGCTGCCGGCCTCGGCCCTGCGGGTGCGCCACTCGCGCAGGGCGCGCTGGTGGGTGAGCCTGGCCTGGGCCAGTTCCCGCTGGTAGCCGGAGTCGAGCAGCCGGCGGGACGGGCCGCTGTCCGGATCGGCCGCGGGCGGCTCGGCGGGGGCGAAGTCCTCCCAGCGGGGCTCCTGCCGGTCGTCGGTGCCGGGGGCGTCGGCCGGGTAGGGGCGGGGCTGGTAGTGGCGCAGCTGGCTCTCGAAGTCCATGGCCGAGACGGGCAGCGCGGCCCGCCGCAGCAGGTCGGTGAGCCGGTCGTGCTCGGCCTGCACGGCGAGCGTGCGGTGGTGGGTCAGGGCGGCGGCCCTGGCGTGTGCCGCCACCGCCTCGTCCGGGTCGGCCTCACCGGGGCCGGGGGTTTGTTTTTGTTGGGGGGGGGGGGGGTGGGTGTGGGGGGGGGGGGGGGGGGGGGGGGGCGGGGGGGGGGGGGGGGGGGGGGGGGGGGGGGGGGGGGGGGGGGGGGGGGGGGGGGGGGGGGGGGGGGGGGGGGCCGGGGGGTGGGGGGGGGGGGGGGGAGGGGGGGGGTGGGGGCGCCCCAGTGGTGGGCGCGGAGGGTGGTTTCGCGCAGGGCGGTGGCGGCGTGGTGGCGGTAGGGGGCGGAGATGGTGCCGGCCAG
>NZ_MSJQ01000433.1 GCF_014596515.1 Streptomyces sp. CBMA156 | reverse complement strand
GGTGTTCCTCGGCGCGGTCGCGTACTTCGTGATCGTCGGCAGGACGCGGCCCGGCCGGGAGGACCCGGCGGGCGTCGATCCGGCCGCGCACGTGGTGGAGGGCGCTCCGGCGGACGGCACTCCGGCGCCCGTCCGCGTCGAGCGGCTGCCGCTGTCCGTCCATCGCTGCGCCCCCTCCGGGGTCCTCGGTCCGTGCTTCCGGGCCGATCGTGCCACATCCGGACGGTGCGGTTCCGGTCGGGCCGGTGGGCCGGGGCGCCGCTGCTCGCGGTGGCCGGAGTGGTCGCCGTAGGCTTGGGCGAGGACGCGCAGCGCGTACGCGAGGCCGGGCGCGCGGGGGTGCGACGGGCTCATCGCGGCGTGCTCCCGGGCCGGTTGGCCGACCGGGCCGAGCGTGGGCAGGTGGCTGTCGAGGAGCGCTTCGGCGCCGAAGACGTGCGCGACGCAGGCGCAGGCGTGGTTGTCCCGGGGCGGTGCCCGGTCAGGAGCCGGTGCGGCGCACGGGGTGCCCGCCGGGGGCGGTGGTGAGCCAGGAGCCGTCGCCGAGCGGGTGGATGTCGTCCGGGTCCGCGGCGTGGGTGTCGAACTCGCTGTGGACGCGGCCGGTGCGGGCGTCGACGCGGTAGTGGCGCGACCAGTCCTGTCCGTCGTCGCTCTCGCCGACGAGGGTGGCGAGCAGGGTGTCGGGGGTCAGGTAGCCGCCGCTCCATTCCAGGAAGACGGTGTCCGGGTCGTGGCCGAAGTCGCCGGCGGTGAGGGTGAAGACGCTCTCGCCGCCGGGGAAGGCGTGGACGGTGAGGTCGTTCTGCCCGTGGTCGACGGTCAGGACGTGCTGTCCGTCGGGTGACAGGCCGATCAGGCAGCGGTCGTCGAAGGGGTAGCGCCACAGGTCGATCCGGTCGTCGGTCAGGCAGGCGCGGTACAGGGCCGTGCCGTCCTGCCCTTCGCCGACGTTGAGGAGCATGTGGCCGCTCGCCGGATGCGCCAGCTGTACGGCGCCGTGCCCGGCCGTCTCCAGGTCGGTGCGGGCCAGGACGGCCCCGGTGCCGGCGTCCAGGGCCACCCACTGGTCGGGGCGGCCGCGGCCGGCGATCTCGTCGGGCCGGTAGACCCACAGCACCCGTCCGTCCGGGGACAGTTCGCAGTCGGGCCGGTGGCCGTACGCGCCGTCCGCCGGCGGCTCGAAGGGGGAGCGCCACACCTGCGTGCCGTCCGCCGTGACGCAGACGGCCGCGTCGGGCGTCGTGTAGCAGGCGCGGCGCAGGCCGGCGTCGACGGTGTGGGAGACGGCCTCGTCCCCGGCGGCCGGCCGGAAGGCCGCAATGGGCGTCAGCACGCCCACCTGTCCGGCGGCCGGGTCGTAGGCGTGGACGAGCCCGTCGACGAGCCGCGTGACGGGGGGCACGGGGCGCGGGGTGGAGGGGGTCATTGCGGGAGGCTACCGAACCCCGAGGTGGCGCAGGGAAGAGGGGTGCGCGCGCGGAGCCGGGCGCCGGCCGGGCTCCGCGCGCGCCGGGGGAGGGGGTTCAGGCGGCGGTCTGCCGGTGGGCGCGGACGCTGGTGACCAGCTGGGCGCGGATGCGGGCGGGGACCTCGGGGGCGAAGCGGGCCAGGTAGTGGCTCAGGTGGACCTCGTCGCCGGTGAGGAAGGGCAGGTCGAAGACCAGCAGCTTGCGCACCGCGAGCAGCGGGACGGGGGCGCGCAGCGGTCTGAAGGAGTGGTTCCACAGGCCGGGTTCCTCACAGGCCGGGTGGAACTGGCCGATCATCAGGCCCTGTTCGACGAACTCGTCCTTGGCCTTGCGCTGGAGCTCGTCCAGGACGGTGGAGTCCGCGCGGTCGAGCTGGGGCAGCACCAGCAGGACGGTCAGCAGCTCGCGGTCCGGTTCCTCGTCCAGGCCGGCGAGCAACTCGTCGTAGCGGGTGCGCAGTTCGGCGACCAGGGCGGGCAGGTCGCCGTCGTCGGGGCCGTCGGCGACGGCGACGTGGAACAGGCCGCGGCGCAGTGAGGGCTGGGTGTAGGGGCAGACCGGGCCGCTGCGGCCGAGGTCGGGGTGGGCGGTGGTGAGGAAGTCGCGGGCCCAGGCGAGGGTCTCGGCGGCTTCGGGGCGGCCGGTGGCGTGGCCGGCGTCGATGCTCTGCGCGCTGTACAGGCGCAGCGCCGCGGCGGCGGGGGCGGGGGCGGTCATCGGGCGGCTCCGGTGAGGGTGCGGCGCTCTCCGGCCTGCCAGCCGTAGTCGACGCCGGCGACGTGGAAGGCGTTGGCGAGGACCGGCCGGCTGCCGGCCAGCGGGCCGTGGTCGAAGAAGGTGAGCCGGGGCACCTCGACGGCCACCGGGGAAGGGTCCCAGTGGGCACGGTCGGCCTTGACCACGATCATCGAGCGGGTCTGCGGCTCGTACTCGAAGGTGTAGGGCAGCGGCCCCGCGAACCGGCGGGCGGCCCTGGCGTCCGCGAACGGGATGCCCGGCGGCAGGGCGGCGGGGGCGCTGCCGAGGTCGGCGCGCACGTGCAGGTCGGCGTGGCCGTCGCCGCTGAGCACCTTGAACTCCAGGGTGTCGCCGAGCACCCGGGTGCCGATCCTGGCGTGCCGGTAGTGGTAGCGGGAGAAGGCGTTCCCGCCGAGGGCCATCAGCCGGCTGTCGGTGTCCGAGCGCAGGATGCGCAGGCCGCGCATGGTGCGGCCGCCGGGGGTCGGGAAGCGGGTGAAGACCCGGTAGCCGGTCAGGTTGAAGTCCCGGCCCAGGCGGGCGGGCAGGGCGGCGGGGCGCAGCGCCCTGGTGTCCACGACGGCGGCGGCGACGAAGCCGTGCTCGGTGCCGTCGGGGTCGGTGTAGGTGTCGAGGGCGAGCCCGGACGGCACCAGCGGGGTGAGCAGGCGGGGCGGCAGGGCGTAGGTGAGGACGAGCGAGTGCGCGAAGTGGGTGCGCATCGCGAAGGGATGGCGTCGCAGCAGGTGTCGCACGGTCGACTCCGGTGGCTGGTACGGGAATTCGGAGCGTGACGGGGAAGCACGGAATCGCCCTCCGCCGCAGGCCGCGGTGGGGGTGTTGGCGCGCGTCCTCATCATGGCGCACACCTTTGAACACGTTCAACTCAGGGATGGGGTGGATGCTCGGGGGAGCGTGAACACCCGCTCGACAGCGGTCCTGGGGGCGCCGCGGCGCGGCCGTACCACCCTGGGCCGCACCCCACTCCCCCCGCCCGGGTGGTTTCGCCGCCCGGGACGCCGTCGGAGACGGTCGGTGGACGGATGATCCGTCCCGGGGCCGTGCGCGGGCGGCCAGGGAAGGACGGTTCGGGACCATGAGCACCACACGACGCATGCTGCTGGGCGCAGCGCTGATCGCCCCGCTGCTGGGTCGGTTCACCGGGACGGCGGCCGGCGCCGTGGACGGCGGCACCGGGAGTACCGGGAGCGCCGGGAGTACCGGAAGTGCCGGGAGGCTGGGCACCCTCTCAGACGGCTGGGTGGAGCTGCGCTGGACCCCGGAGGCCCAGACCCAGCTGGACCGCTTCCAGGCGATGGTGGAGGCCGTCGCCCCGGCGCGGCTGGTCCTGGGCGAGCACGGCATGTCCGTCCGGCTGCCGATCCACTCGGCCCAGGGCGACCCGTCGCTCGCGGACCCGCCGAAGGCGTACGGCGACGGTGCCCTCGACGGCGGCGTCTCCGTCCGCACCTCCCAGGGCGTCTACCGGGTGGTGGACCTGGTCGGCGCGATCAAGGACGGCCTGGGCTCCGGCCGCTGCGAGGTCAGCGGCGCGGAGATGGGGCACCGCTCGGCGTTCCGCTGCGGCCTGACGGAGGGGAAGCTGACGGCCGCACCGGTGCCCGCGGGGCAGCCGATGAAGGTCCGGCTCAGCGAGGCGCCGCTGCGCCCGACCCAGGAGGCGGTGGACGCGTACACCACGAGCTTCGGCGCGCACCCGGTCACCGTGGACACCGTGCTGGCGTACGTCACCGCCGAGGGGACCTACACCCCGCCCCCGGCCGCGCAGGAGTAGCCGCGCTGGCGGCAGCAGTGCTGGCGGCAGCAGTGGTGGCCGCAGTGCTCCCGGAGGCCGGGCGGTCGCCGCGGGACGCCCGAGGCTGGGCGGGCACGCCGACGCCGAAGCGGCGCTCGCGGTCCGCGTAGGCCCGGACGGCGCCGCGCAGCCCGGCCAGGTCGTAGTCGGGCCACGGCGTCGGGTCGAACAGCAGCTCGGCGTAGGCGAGCTGCCAGGGCAGGAAGTTGCTGATCCGCTGCTCCCCCGAGGTGCGGATCAGCAGGTCGACGTCCGGGAGGCCGGGGACGTACAGGTGCCGGGCGAGGTCGGCCGGGCCGATCTGCTCCGGACGGATCCGGCCCGCCACCGCCTCGGCGGCCAGTCCCCGGGCGGCGGCGGCCAGTTCCTCCCGGCCGCCGTAGTCCACGCACACCGTCAGGGTCAGCGTGCCGTTGTTGGACGTCAGGCTTTCCACCAGCGCGATCGAGGAGGCCAGCGACTCGTCCACCCGGTCCCGCCGCCCGCACCAGCGGATCCGGACGCCGAGCGCGTGCAGGCTCTCGGCGCTGCGGGTGAGGCCGTCGGCCAGGGAGTCGAAGAGCGCGGTCAGCTCCTCGGGCGGGCGGCCCCAGTTCTCGGTGGAGAAGGCGTAGAGGCTCAGGTGCCGGACGCCCAGCCGCAGCGCCGCGTTGACCAGGCGCAGCGCGGCCCGCTGCCCGGCCTGGTGGCCCTGCCGGGCGGGCAGCCGCCGGGCTTCGGCCCAGCGGCGGTTGCCGTCCATGATCACGGCGACGTGGGCGGGCGCGTCCTCCGTCGACGCCTCCTCCGTCGACGCGTCCTCAGCGGGTGCGTCCTCCGCGGGTACGGACCGGGTGCGGAGGCGGGGTGTGGTGCCGTCGGTGCGCAACGGTGTGAGGCCCTCGGTCAGGACCCGCGAGCCCACCAGGGTGACCTCGTCGTACTGGAGTTGGGCGCCGAGCAGCACGGCGTGCAGGAACGGGCGGCACTCGGGGGCGGCGAGCCAGGTGGCGGGCAGGGCCCGCTCCAGCAGCCGGTGGAGGTGGCCCTGCTGGCTCGCGACCAGCTCGTCCAGGGCGTCCCGGCGGGCGGCGCGGGGGTCCGCGCCGGGGTCCGCGCGAGGGTCGTCCCGGTGCTCCGCCCCGCGAGCGTCCCGGCCGAGGTCGGCGACGGTCAGCCCGAGGCGGCGCAGGTCCTCGCCCGGCAGGTAGCAGCGGCCGGCCGCGAGGTCGAGCGGGAGGTCCTCCAGGATGTCCGCCAGCTGGCAGGCCTCCCCCAGCGCGGACAGCGCGTCCGCCGCCTCCCGGCCCCGCGCGCCCAGCAGCGGGGCCCACAGCTCGGTGATCGTCCCCGCGACGCCCCGCAGGTGGCGGCGCTGGTCCTCGTGGGTCCCGAAGGCGGGCGGGCGGGCACCGTCGGCGCGGGTCGCGTCCAGGAACTCCTCGACCAGCGCCGGGTCCAGCTCCCAGCGCCGCACCGTGTCCACGAACGCCCGGCGCAGCGGGTGCCCGCTGCGGCCGGCCGCCAGCTCGGCCAGGGTGTCGGCCCGCCAGCGGGCGAACCGGCGCTCCCGCTCGGCAGGGCCTTCCGTACGCCCTTCCGTACGCCCTTCGGTGGCATCGGCGTCGGCGTCGGCATCGGCATCGGCATCGGCGATCCGGTCGGAGCGGGAGGCGAAGCCGTTGAGGGCGTGGACGTACGGCCGCACCTCGGACGGCAGTGCGTCGCTGATCGCCCGCAGTGAGGCCAGGTGGCCGGCCACCTCCTGCTCACAGAGCCGGTACGACTCCGCCAGCTCCGGCCCCCACGCCGGCCCCGGCCCCGGCTCCGGCGAACCGCCCGCCGCCCCGCTCCCCGCCATGCCCCTGCCCGCCCTCCGCCGACACCGTGCGAACACCCGGTCAACGAGGCGGGGGCGCAAGGGTGGCGATCCGGCCGGAGGAACCGGCGGCACCGGCGGCCGCGCGCACTCAGCCGAGGGCGGCCGGGGACTCCACCACCACGCCGTACAGGTCGCCGATCGTCGCCAGCGCCGCCCGGTGGACCTCGGCAGCCGCCAGCCTGGTGCCCGCCGACTCCAGCGGCCGGGTGGCGCAGGCGGCGGCCACCACGGTCGGCCGGTTGCCGCGCAGGAAGGCGCCCGCCGTGGTGAACGCGACGCACAGGTGGGTCATGAACCCGGCGACGACGACGTCCCGGTGCCCCGCCGCGTCGATCAGCTCGCCCAGGCCGGTGCCGACGAAGGCGTCCGGGGCCTGCTTGACCACCACCGGCTCGCCCTCGGCGGGGGCCACGCTCGGGTGGATCCCGCCGATCTCGGCCCGGATGTCGTACGGGGTGCCCTCGCCGCCGTCGTTGATCACATGGATCACGGTGCTGCCGGCCTCCCTGGCCCGGGCGAGCAGGTCGGCGGCGGCGTCCAGCGCCTCCTGCCAGCCGTCCAGTTCCATCACGCCGCGCATGTAGGTGTTCTGGTAGTCGATCAGGACCAGGGTCGCGTCGGCGAGGGCGGCGGGCTTCTCGTCGAGGCCGTTGAGGGTGCGCAGGGTGGTCGTGGGCACGGGGTACCGCCTTCTGCTCGGGGAGCGGACATTCGTGCAGGTCACACCTGGTGCGGCCTGCCTCGGCAACGCTACGAGCGGCACCCTGGTGTCGGCAATGTCGGCTAACCTGCAGATTCCGACATGGAGGGGAAGCCCGTGCCCGCACAGGCCGCGCCGCGGCTGATCGTCATCGTCCTGTTCGAGGGCGTCGACCTGCTCGACGTGACCGGCCCGCCGGAGGTGTTCTCCCTGGTCCGCCGGGAGACCGACGACGCGACCGGCTACCGGGTGGTCCTCGCCGCCGAGACCGCGGCGCCGGTCACCACCGCGGCGGGTGTGCGCATCCTGCCCGACCTCACCTTCGACGAGGCCGCCCGGAGCCGGATCGACACCCTGCTGGTGCCCGGCTCGGTCGAGGTGGACGACCGGCGCCGGGTCCGCGCGCTCACCGACCCGGCGGTGGTCGACCGGGTCCGCAGCCTGGCCGCCCGCTCGCGCCGGGTGGCCAGCGTCTGCGTCGGCGCGCACCTGCTCGCCGCCGCCGGACTGCTGGACGGGCGGCGCGCCACCACCCACTGGTCCACGGCCGGCCAGCTCGCCGCCGAGTTCCCGGAGATCGAGGTGGACCCGGACCCGATCTTCATCCGCGCGGGCGAGGTCTGGACCGGCGCGGGCATCAGCGCCTGCCTGGACCTCGCCCTCGCCCTGGTCGCCGAGGACTTCGGCGAGGAACTGGCCCTGCGGGTCGCCCGCCAGCTCGTCATGTACCTCAAACGACCCAGCGGCCAGAGCCAGTTCAGCGTCCCGCTGGAACCCGTGTCGGCCACCCGACGGATCGAGGAGCTGCGCCACCACATCCTGCGCAACCTCTCCGGGCGCCTCACCGTCCCGGACCTCGCGGCCCACGCCCACGTCGGCGAGCGGCAGTTGACCCGGATCTTCAAGACCGAACTGGGCACCACTCCGAGCGCCTACGTCGAGTCGGCCCGGGTCGAACTCGCCCGCCACCGGCTGGAGTCCACCGACGCGACGCTCGAACGCATCGCCACCGCCTGCGGGTTCGGCACCGTCGACACCCTGGTGCGCGCCTTCCGCCGCCGGCTCGGCACCACGCCGACCGACTACCGGCAGCGTTTCCGCACCGGGCCGGACCGGGAGTTCACGCCCCCGGCAGCCGGACGGTGAACTCCGTACGGCCCGGCGTGCTCGCCACCGTCACCGTGCCGCCGTGCGCCCCGGCCACGGCACGGACGATGGCCAGGCCGAGCCCGGTCGAACCGGTGGCCCGGGAGCGGGCGCGGTCGCCCCGGACGAAGCGTTCGAAGACCCGGCCGGCCAGCTCGGGCGCGATCCCGGGGCCGTCGTCCGTGACGCTCAACTCGACCTGCCCGTCGGATCGTCCGACGCGCAGCCCGACCTCGGTGCCGGGCGGGGTGTGGGTCCGGGCGTTGGCCAGCAGGTTGGCCACCACCTGGCTCAGCCGGTGCCCGTCCCCCCGGACCAGCACCGGTTCCTCGGGCAGGACGAGCCGCCAGCGGTGCCCGGGCCCCGCGGCGCGGGCGTCGGCCACCGCGTCGAGCACGATCCGAGTGAGGTCCACCTCCTCCTCGGCCAGCGGGCGGCCCGCATCCAGCCGGGCGAGCAGCAGCAGGTCCTCGACGATCGCTCCCATCCGCACCGCCTCGGCGTCGATCCGCTCCAGGGAGTGGCGTACCGGCGCCGGCACCGGCCCGGGGTGGCGCAGCGCCAGTTCGGCGTGGCCGCGGACCGCCGCGACCGGGGTGCGCAGCTCGTGGCTGGCGTCGGCGGCGAAGCCGCGCAGCCGTTCCTCCACCGTTCGGCGTGGCCGCGGACCGCCGCGACCGGGGTGCGCAGCTCGTGGCTGGCGTCGGCGGCGAAGCCGCGCAGCCGTTCCTCCACCG
>NZ_MSJQ01000432.1 GCF_014596515.1 Streptomyces sp. CBMA156 | reverse complement strand
CCGGGCCGCCTCCGGGCTCGGCCGCCGCCGGACACCGCGGGCGGCGGCCTGTACGGCCAGGTCCTCGCGCCGGGCCAGTAGGGCGCGTTCGGCCGGGCCGAGGCCGGCCGGCGGGTGGCCGGCGGCTCCGGGGTCAGTGGCTCCGGGGCTGGCCGTTCCGTGGCCGAGTGTCCCGGGGCCGGACGGGGCCCAGTCCGCCACGGCGGCCGCGGGGTCGCGGACGTAGTGCCGGCGCAGGGCGCTGTCCTCGCCGAGCGCGAGGACGAAACGGGCGCCGGGGGTGTCCTCCTGCCAGTGGAAGCCGGCCGGGACGCGGAAGTCGGCGAAGCCGTCGAGGGCGGCGAGTTCGCGCGGACCGTACTCGTCGATGACCCGCAGCGGGCCGTCGGGCGGGCGGACGGTCAGGCCGGGCGCGAGCAGGCCGAGGCGTTCGAGCACCTGCGGGTCGGCCGGGGCGGCGACGGCGGGCGGCAGGTACCAGGTGGAGGCGCTGGTGACCGTGTGCCGCACGGCCGGGTCGCGCAGGGCGGCGACGGTGTGGTGGTCCGTGACGGGGTCGAGGCCGGGGTAGCGGGCGCCGACGTAGTTGACCACGGGGTGGTCCGGCCCGTACACCTCCTCCAGCCGGTCCAGCAGCACGGGGAGATGGCGGTTGCCGAACCCGCCCCGTCGGTAGCCGAGTTCGCCGACGATGCCGACCTGCCAGAGCACCAGGTGCAGGCCCGGGTCGATGCGCCGGCCCCGGATCAGCAGGTCGGAGGCCTCGAAGGTCTGCATGCCAGGGGTGCTCGGGTCCACGCCGAGGTCGGCGCAGAGCACGTCCAGGGCGCTGATGCCGGGCCGCATCACGGCGCGGTGCCCCTCGCGCCGGGCGATCCGGACGGCGCGGTGGCTGGACAGGACGAAGATGCCCGGGTGTCCGTAGAAGACCGCCGCCACGCGCCGGCCGGCGCGGACGAAGTGCAGGACGGCCTCGGACATCTGGACGTATGTCAGGTAGCGGTCCTTGGCTTCGTCGTAGAGGACGCCGAGGTCGTAGGCGTCCGGCCGCCAGGCGTTGATGCGGACGACCGTGGCGGGGTCGGCCACGCAGTGGAAGACGTGGTCCGCCTCCCGGAGCAGGCGCTCGTCCGCCCGGGTGAAGCCGGCCGCCTCGATGCCGGAGCCGAGGACGGTCAACTCTCCCTTCCGGCCGGTGGATTGACCGCCCGGTGGCGGTCCGGCGGTGGCGATGGCGCGGGACAGTCCGGCCCAGCGGTCCTCGTGCTCGCGGCGGGAGGGGAAGTGCTCGAAGGGGCGGGTGTAGCGGTGCGCGGAGCGGCGGTCGGCCGCGAGGTCCGGGTCGGTCACGGCGGTCACTCGTCCCCTCGGGGCCGCGGGCGGAGGCGGGATCATGCTACCGAGCGGATCTCCGGCCGCCCAGAGGCCGGCCCAGAGGCCGGCCGGCAGACCGTCCCGGCGTCGGCCTGACAGTGCCGCATGGCACAGTTCGCCCCATGAACATCGCTACCACGTTGCACAGTTGGGACGAGTCCGTCGCCCTCTTCGAGCGCCGCGGCCTGCCCGTCTCCTCGTACGAGAACCTCTACGAGGAGGAGTACGACGTCCACTCCGGCGCCCTGTCGGTCGACGGCCACTTCGACCTCGACACCGCCGAGCTGGACGGCACCGGATACATCGTCGACGGCGACCTCACCGTCAGCGGCGCGGTCCTCAACATCGACGACGGCTGCCCCGCGCTGGTCGTCCTCGGCGACCTCAGGGCGGCCGCCGTCTACCTGGAGGGCGATGCCAAGCTCATCGTGCGCGGCAGCGTCCACGTGGAGGCCTTCGTCGGCAACATGACCGACAAGCTGGTCATGCTCCACGGCGACCTGCGTGCCGGGGTCACGGTGCTGTCCAGCGAGTTCGAGCCCGACCTGGTCGAGGGCACCCTGCACGGCCCGGTCCTGGTGCCCCCCTACCTCGCCGACGCCTACCCCGGGCCCGCGGGCGCCGGGATGCCCGCCGCCGAGGCGGTGCTGGTGCCCGAGGTCCTGCGGGCCGGAGCCGACGACTCGGACGGGCTGCGCAGCTTCAACACTCCCGGGGTCCACGGCGGCCGGCTGCTGAGCCGTATCGAGGCCGGTCTGCCCGTCACCCTGGCCGCCGGGCGCCGCTGACCCGGCCCGGGCAGCCGTCCCGGCGCCTGCCCCCGGGCGGATACTGCGGGCGACCACCCGCCCCCGTGGCGCAGACTGGGGGCCAGCACTTATAGATCAGAGGATGGTATTCATGACTGACCGGCCCTTGACACTCATGGCAGTGCACGCCCACCCCGACGACGAGGCCACCGGGACCGGGGGAGTCCTCGCCCGGTACGCGGCGGAGGGCATCCGTACGGTCCTCGTCACGTGTACGGACGGTCGTTGCGGCGACGGACCGGGCGGGGCCAAGCCGGGCGAACCCGGCCACGATCCGGCGGCCGTGGCCGCGATGCGCCGTCAGGAGCTCGAAGCCAGCTGCGAGGTGCTGAAGGTGAGCCACCTGGAGCTGCTGGACTACGCCGACTCCGGAATGATGGGCTGGGAGAGCAACGACGCGCCCGGTTCGTTCTGGCGCACGCCCGTGGCGGACGGCGCGGCCCGCCTCGCCGAACTCATGCGGCAGTACCAGCCCGACGTGGTCGTCACCTACGACGAGAACGGGTTCTACGGCCACCCCGACCACATCCAGGCGCACCGCATCACGATGGCGGCGCTGGAGCTGACCGGTGGGATGCCGAAGGTCTACTGGACGACGGCGCCGCACTCGGCGATGCGGCGGTTCGGCGAGGTCATGCGGGAGTTCGGCGCGGACTGGGAGGAGCCGGAGTCCGCGGAGGAGGGTTCCCCCGAGGCGGGCTCCGCAGACGCGGGCTCCGCGGCGGTGGACGCGATCCCGCCGATCGGACTGCCCGACGAGGAGGTCACCACCTGGGTGGACACCACCGAGTTCGGCGGCCTGAAGTTCGACGCCCTGGCGGCGCACGCCAGCCAGGGCGAGAACATCTTCTTCCTGAAGATGGGCAAGGAGCGGTTCACCGAACTGATGGGCGTGGAGACCTTCGTGCGGGTGAAGGACCCCACGGGGTCGGCCCTGCCGGAGAACGACCTCTTCGCCGGCCTGCGCTGAATCCCGGTGTGGTCCGTGCGAGTTCGCGCGGACCACACCGTCGGGTGGCGCTCACCCCGGTGTCCCTCAGCGGGTCCGCGCGCGGCCGGCGCCCGCCCGGCCGACCGGCGCCGTCGGCGCTTCCACCACGAGCTGGACGGGAGGGTCGAGCTGGACACACCCCTGCGCGTCGAACTCGAAGTCCATCTGGGTGCTCTGCGGCGGGGTCATCAGCACCGGAGCCCCGGACACCGGGACTCCCGTGTCGGGCGGCTGCACGGTGTCGTCGCCGTCCAGCAGCAGGTCGACGTCCACATCGATGTCCAGGACGTCGTGCACGTCCAGAACATCCAGAACGTCCCGGGCATCCAGGACGTCCGGGACGTCCACGGACAGGCTGCTCGCGTTCAGGGTTGTCACGGCGGTCACTCGTCCCCTCGGAGCCACGGGCGGAGGCGAGGCCATGCTACTGAACGGCCGTGCGGCCGAACAGGGTCCTGGCGGCCGGCCCGGGTCCTCCGGCCGGCCGCCCGCTCCTCCCGCGCCAGGGCTCAGCCCTTGACCGCGCCGACGGCGAGGCCGGAGGTGATCCTCCGCTGGACGATGAGGAAGAACACCACGACGGGCAGGGCGGTCAGCGTGGCACCCGCCATGAGGCCGCCGTAGTCGGTCCCGAAGCTGGTCTGGAAGGAGACCAGCCAGATGCTGACCGTCTGCTTGTCCGGGCTCGACAGCAGGACGTAGACGAGGACGTACTCGTTCCACGCCTGGACGAGCGCGAAGACGGAGGTGGCGACGATGCCGGGCGCGAGCAGGGGGAGCACGACCCGGCGGAACGCGCCGAGGCGACCGCAGCCGTCGACCATGGCCGCCTCCTCCAGTTCGACGGGGATCCCGACGATGAAGCCGCGCAGCATCCACACGGTGAACGGGAGAGTGAACACCAGGTAGGTGAGGATCACCCCGCTGAGGCTGTCCGTCATGTCGACGTCGTTCAGCAGCAGGTAGACCGGGATGATCAGAGCCGTCAGCGGGACCATCTGGACGATGAGGATCACCACGGCGAAGGCCTTGCGGCCCGCGAAGCGGAAGCGGGCGAGCGCGAAGGCGGCGAGCACGCCGACGACCAGCGACACCAGGACGGTGCCGAGGCCGATGACCACACTGGAGCGGACGTTGGCCCAGAACGTCTCGGAGCCCAGTGCCCTGGAGAAGTTGCCGAGCGTGGGCCGGCCCGGCCAGAACTGCGGTGGCAGCCTCAGGATCTCGGTGGCGGGCCGGAACGCGGTGAGCACCATCCAGTAGACCGGGAACCCGACCACCGCGGCGACGAGCAGCCCGAGCAGGTCGTGGCCCAGCGACCGCTTGCGTCTCATTCGACCTCTCCCGTCCTGAGCATCTGACGCAGGTACACGACCGATCCGGCGAGCAGCAGCACGACCGTCACGAGCGCGATCGCCGCCCCGGTGCTGTACCGGTTCACGGCGAACGACTCGATGAAGGAGTAGACGCCCAGCAGGTAGTACTCGCGCTCGGGCTGGCCGCCGCGCATGATCCAGATCTGGTTGAAGGTGCCGAAGTTCCAGATGGCCATCAGCGTCGTGACCATGAGCAGCACCGGCCTGATCGAGGGCAGGGTGATGTGCCGGAGGACCTGGGACGACCGGGCGCCGTCGAGCACCGCGGACTCCTCCAGTTCGGGCGGCACCTGCGCCAGTGCGGCCCGCAGGGTGATGGCGGCGAACGGCAGCGAGCCCCACACCACGACGGCGACGATGACGGCGAAGCCCTGCAAGGGATCGGTGAACCAGTTGTGCCGGGCCAGGTCGACCCCGGGCAGCCGGGAGAGCAGCCAGTTCACCACCCCGTAGTCGGCGTCGAAGAGCCAGCGGAAGATCGCCCCGGCGACCATGACCGGCATCGCCCACACGGTGACCAGCACGCCGGAGATGACGGCGCGCACCCACGGGGAGACGCGGTGCATCAGCAGCGCGGTCGCCGTCCCGCAGACCACGGTGAGGACGACGGACACCGCGGTGAAGAGCACGGTGCGGAGCACCACCGTCCAGAAGAAGCCGTCGCCGAGGATCCGGCGGAACTGGTCCAGCCCGGCCCAGGGCGGTGCCGAACCGTTGAACAGCTGCTCGCGGGTCATGTCCTGGAAGGCGAGGACGACCATGTCCACGAGCGGGTAGCCCAGCACCAGGACGAGCGCGACGACGGCCGGGGCCATCAGCAGGTACGGCAGCAGCGTCGGAGGACGCCGCCGCCGGACCCGGTCAGCGCTCATTGATCACTTCGTCGATCCGCCGGTCGGCCTCCCGCGCGGCGTCCTGGACCGACGCCTTGCCGTTCGCGATCCGTTCGAGCATCTCGGGCAGGACGTTGGACTTCTCCGCCGACGTCCAGCCGGGGGCGAACGGGGTCATCCAGCCTCCGGTCGCCGCGGCCTGGGCGGACGGACCGTTGATGCCGCCGGCGGCGACCTCGGCCAGCTGGGTGGTGTTGTTGGGCAGGGTGTTCGCGGCGATCAGCGTCTTCTGCGACTCCCGGTCGGTGAACAGCTTGATCCAGTCGGCGGCCAGCTCCTTGCGCGTCGACTTGGCCGGCACGGCCAGGGTGGAGCCGCCGAGGAACGGCGGCAGGAGCTTCCCGGACGGGCCGGGGAAGGGGAAGGTGGCGAACTTGCCCTTCAGCTTCGGGTCCCCGCCGGAGCGTTCGTCGGCGGCGGCGTCGGCCTCCCAGGTGTTGCCGTAGAACACGCCCACGTGGCCCTGGCCGACGACGCCGGGCTGGTCGCCGTTGTCCTTCGCGCGGTCGCCGACGTAGTAGGTGTCGATCAGCCGCTTCCACTCGGTGAGCCCGGCGACGGACTTCGGCGAGGACAACGAGGCCTTCCAGTGGTCGCCCTCCTTCACGGCGATCTCGCCGCCGGCGTCCTTCACGAAGGCCATCGCCGCGTTCCAGTAGCGGCCGGGCAGGTAGAGGGCGGAGAAGTTCGGGTCCTCGGGGCCGTAGGCGGCCTTGAGGCGGTCGAACGCGGAGAGGAGCTCGGGGTAAGTCTTCGGTGCGTCGGGCACGCCGGCGCGGGCGAAGTAGTCGGTGCGGTAGACGCCGACCCTGGCCCCGACGTAGTAGGGCACGCAGTAGGTCTTGCCCTTGTCGCGGCACGCGTCGGCGAGCGCCGGGAGCCAGGCGTCCGACTGGTCGAAGCGGGCCGGGTCGACCGTGGCGAAGGCCCCGTTGACGATGTAGTTGGTGGTCTCGCTGTTGCCCATCTCCACCACGTCGGGCACGTTCTTCCCGGCGAGGACGGCATCCAGCTTCTGGTTCTTCGTCGGCCACTGCTGGTACTGGACCTCGACCTTGACCCCGGGGTGGGCCTTGGTGAAGCGGTCATTAGTGGACTGGACCAATTCCGGCCAACTCTCCTGGGCGTCGACGGCCAGCCACACCGTCAGTTTGCCGCCGCCCTCCGATCCGCCGCCCGAGCCGGAGCTGCACCCGGCCGCGGCCAGGGACAGGAACAACGTGAGGACCAAGGGGCGGTAGCGCATGCGAATGGCCACGGAATCTCCAAGTTCACTGTGGGGGTGTCTTTCTGACTACCCATCGGCTTCACGGTCCGAGCGGCTGCGCGGACATTCGGCCGGAAGGCGATGTCCGGCGCCCGCGGAGGCCGCCGCGCCGCGGACGCTCCCGGGTGGCGGCCGAAGGCCGGGCTTCGCGTCGTCCGGACAGCCGAACGGGGTCAGCCGGGAGGCCCAGCCTGACGCGCGCCCACGGTGCCTGCCTGGTGGGCTGGGCGGGGGAGTCCGCCACCCGACCGGCCTCCCGGACCACACGGAGGAGGAACCGGTGCCGGACCCGACGACGACGTACACCGACCTGAGCGCCCTGGTGATCAACTGCACCCTCAAGCGCTCCCCGGAACGCAGCCACACCCAGGGCCTGATCGACGTCAGCACCGGCATCCTGGAGCGCCAGGGCGTCCAGGTCGCGGTGCTGCGCGCCGTCGACCTGGACATCGCCACCGGCGTGTGGCCGGACATGACCGAGCACGGCTGGGAGACCGACGACTGGCCGGTGATCTACTCCCAGGTGATGGCGGCCGACATCCTCACCCTCGCGGGCCCGGTCTGGCTGGGCGACAACTCCTCCGTCATGAAGAAGGTCATCGAGCGCCTGTACGCCTGCTCGTCGATCCTCAACTCCGAGGGCCAGTACGCCTATTACGGGCGGGTCGGAGGTTGTCTGATCACCGGGAACGAGGACGGTGCCAAGCACTGCGCGATGAACGTGCTTTACAGCCTCCAGCACCTCGGGTACACCGTCCCGCCGCAGGCCGACGCGGGCTGGGTCGGCGAGGCGGGGCCTGGGCCGTCCTACCTCGACCCCGGATCGGGCGGTCCGGAGAACGACTTCACCAACCGCAACGCCACCTTCATGACCTGGAACCAGCTCCACCTGGCCCGGATGCTGAAGGACGCCGGCGGCATCCCGGCCTACGGCAACCAGCGCTCCGAGTGGGACGCGGGCTGCCGCTTCGACTTCGAGAACCCCGAACACCGCTGAGCCGCACCCGGAATCCCCGGCGGCCCCCTGAAGCGGAGTTCCTGCACGGGCCGGCCCTCGAAGAGGATTTCGTTGCGGAGCCCATGTCCGTCGATATCGCCGCAACCCTGCGCCCTTGTCAGAGCCGGGTGGTACCAATGGGCCGCATGGACACAGAGCACGCGGACCCCCGCGATCTTGCCGCGATTCGAGCAGCCGTCGACGCCGACGATGCCCGGGCGTCGGCGCTGGGCTGGGAGGCCGTGGGTGCCTTCGAGGCGGAGCACGGCGTGGTCCTGCCCGAGCCGTACCGGACGTTCGTCGCCGAGATCGCGGACGGCTCGCGCTCCGGGCCGCCGGACTTCGGGCTCGTGGGACTGGCGGAGATGCCCGGGGACTGGGGTGACGGCCGGCCGGAGCGCCACCTGAGCAGGCCCTTCCCGCTGACGTCGAGGTGGTTGTGGGAGGACGATCCCAGGCCATCCGAGGAGATCGACCCGATCCTCGAACAGGTCTTCAGCCACGGATCGATCGTGTTGGGTACCGACGGCTGCGGGATGTACTGGCACCTCATCGTCACGGGTCCGCACCGGGGGCACGTGTGGAACATCAGTGGGGAAGGCGCGGTTCCCTTCGGCTCGGAGTTCGGTTTCACCACGGCGGAGTCGGGCTTCGGGGGCTGGGTGAAACACTGGTCCGCCGACAAGCCGTGGTTCGACGCGTGAGTGAGGGCTGTGCGGCTCCCGCTCGATCCGGGCGGGGGTCAGTCGTCGATGCCGAAGTACCGGCCGAGGTAGTCGATGATCTCGACGGCGTGCGGCAGGAGTTCGGGCAGCTCGGTGGCGAGCACCTGCCGGGTGGCGGCGGACAGCGCGCCGGTGCTGGTGGCGGCCGGGCGGACGTACGGTTCGAGGCGGCGGATCAGTTCGTAGTTGCTGTCGATGTCCCGGCTGACGAAGGTGGCCTGGTGCAGGACCCGCCAGCGTTCCGAGGGGCCGCCAGGGCTCGAACCCTGAACTCACGGATGGAAAGAGCAATGCGGACCGTGATCCGACGGGGTGGGGCGTGCTGCTGATGACGCCCGGCGACGCGTGCGCGACCGCGTCGGCGACGGGCGCCGAGGAACCGAGGAGGAGCCGGTCCGTTCCGGGGCCTTGCCGTCAGTCCTCGTCCGCAGGGGCCGGGTTCGGAGTCCCCAGCAGCCGGGCCAGTCGGCCCTGGCCCGCCACCACATACCCGATGCCGATCCCGAGCGTGATGGCCGTGAACATCACGATGAGCCAGCTGAGCAGGGTGAACACCAGACCGAGCGGGCCGAACTGCGTCACGCTGCGGTTCAGCGAGCGGGGGATGTAGAGCCGCGATCCCCAGGCGAGCGCCGTCAGCGCGGCACTGGTCAGCACGGCCCCGGGGAGCAGGGGAAGCCAGGGGACCCGGCCACCGAGTAGGAGGTGCTGCGTCCACCACCAGAGAAGAGTGGCCGTGACGAGGTAGAGGATGACCCCGAGGCCGTCCCCCACCCCGAATCCGGTCCGGACCTGCCCCTGGACGGTCAGAGCGGCGATCCACACCAGCAGCCAGGCGAGCCATCGCCACGCCGCCAGGCGCCCTGCCAGATGGGGAAGGTGCCAGCTCCGTTCGCACAGACGCTGCAGGACACGGCTGCAACTCGTGGCCGAGAGCAGGGTCACCACGATTCCGACGACGCCGAAGGCATCGGTGGCGGTGTTCTGGCCGGTCTGGAGCACCTGTCTGATCTCGTCGATCGAGGCACCGTGGAGCCCCAGGACGGTACGAAGGGAATCCGAGACGCTTCTGCGCACCTCCTGCGGCATGAAGGCGGCCAGGACGAACAGCACCGGGAGGGCGGTCAGGAACACTTGCGCCGCGAGACGGGTGGCGGTGTCCAGCACATGGATGTGGATCAGCTGCGCCGCGAACCGGCGGGGGAACGGGGCGTCGCGCAGCGTCGCCGTCCGCCCCCGCAACCAGGCGGATCTGGCACGGATCCAGTGAGCGCGGCTGGGCTGACCACGCTGTTCCGCCACTCCGTCCTCCCTCCGACGTCGGCACTCCGTCCGCCGCTGCGGTCCGTCGCCGGCGCGGGCACCCCGGATTCCGTCCAAGCCTGGGCGACGGGATGGTGTGCGGCATCTCGGGAGGACCGCCGTTCGGCGCAACGGACGGAGGGCCGGGCCGGGCCGGCGGGACGGTCCGGTCGCGGGAGCGCACACCGGTCGCGGCCGCTCGGGAGCGCGCGGCCCGTCGGCCTCGCCTCGTCCGGACGGACCACCCCGGGGTGCCGGTGGCCGGGCTCTACGGGGCAATGGTGGTCAGCGGTGCCACGGCCGCGCGGAGAGCTGGGAGATCCGATGACCGAGCCACCGGGTCCTCCGTCCGCGCGGGGGACGGGCGAGGCGGGGAACGGCGGCTCGCCCTCAGGGACCAGGCGCCCCGCCAGGGCCGGGCGGATCATCGCGAGCACAGCCTCGGCCGTGCTGATCACACTGACCTGCATCCTCGTGCCGGTGTCGCTGCTCACCGTCTGGGTGCACGACATCGCGCTGGACACCGACCGGTACGTCGCCACGGTCGCTCCGCTGGCGACCGACCCCGCCGTTCAGGACGCCGCGGTCAACCGGCTCACCCAGGCGGTGGACGTGAAGGTGGACGGCCCGGCGGTCGCGTCCGACCTGGCCGCCTGGCTTCAGTCGCAGGGTCTGCCGCCCAGGGCCGCCTCCGCGGTCAAGGCACTCGGGCCGAAACTGGACGACGCCGTCGGTCAGGTGGTCACCAAGGCCGCGACGGAGGTCGTGCGCAGCGACGCGTTCGCGACGGTGTGGACGCAGGCCAACCGTTTCGCCCACGCGGCCGTGGTTCACGCCCTCACCGGTCACGGCCGGGGTGCGGTCGGCGTCACCGACGGCACGGTCACCCTCGACATCGGGACGGCCGTCGACCGGCTGAGGGACGAGCTGGTGGCGGCGGGGGTGTCCCCGGCCGCGAGGATCCCGGACGTGAACAAGCAGATGGTGCTCTTCCAGTCCGACGAGCTGGCCGAGATCCGCGGTGCCGCGCACGCGCTCGACGTGGTCGGCAACTGGGTCCCCGTCCTCACCGTGCTGCTCGGCGCGATCGGCGTCCTGCTGGCGCGGCGCAAGCGCCGGGCCCTGGTGACCACCGCCCTCGGTGCGGCCGGCGCCTGCCTGCTGGTGGCCATCGCCCTGGTGATCGCCCGGCACTACTACCTCGACCATCTGTCGTCGGCCGTGCAGTCTCCGGCCGCGGCTGCGGCGATCTTCGACACGCTGCTCCGCTTCCTGCGGGTCAGCCTGCGCACCGCGATCGTCCTGGGCGTGCTCGTGGCGCTCGGCGCCTACCTCTCCGGCACGGGACGGTTCCCCCGCGCCGTCCGCGGGCGGGCGGACGGCGTCGCCGACTCCGCCGCGCGCTGGGGCGACGCGCACGGGGTGCGCACCGGACGGGCCGGCACCTGGACCGAGGCCCACCGCCGCTGGTTCGTCCTCGCGGCGGTGCTGGTCCTGGCCCTGGTGTTCGCCCTGTGGAACCACCCGACCGTGCTGACCGTACTGCTGCTCGTCCTGGTGCTCCTCGCGGTGCTCGTCGTCGTGGCGCTGCTCGCCGCGTCCGGACGGGTGGGTGGCAGGCGGGGGGCCGGTGAGTGAGGCCGGGTGGGCCGGTGCGGCGGCGGCCGGTGCCACTGCCGCAGACATGCTCAAGGACGCCGGCGGCATCCCGGGGTGCGGCAGCCGGCGCTCCGCGTGGGGCGCCGGCTGCCGCTTCGACTTCGAGGACCCCGAGCGCCGCTGAACCGGAAACGGTTACCCGCCGGTGTGCTCACGGGGTGGCAGCTCGTACAGTCCGGTGCCGCCGTGTGCTCCGGTGGCGACGTTGACCACGCCGACGTTGGCTTCCAGGCGGGTGCCGCGGGCCATGATGCCGGCGAAGCCGCGTGCCATGGTGAATACGCCCCAGACCGTCAGCCATGGCTGCAACGTGCCGTCTTCGTCCGGGAACAGTTCGGTGACCGGGCGGATCCGGCGTTGCAGTATGGAGGGCCTGTCGAGCGCGGCGGCGTCGAGGTGCGCGGCCCAGCTCGCCTCGGTCACGTCCTCGCCGAGGACCACACCGCTGCCGCCGTGCAGGACCGTCGGCTTGAGGACGAGGTCGTGCCGGTTGGCCCGGGCGTAGTCGAGCAGGTCCACCGTCCGTCCGCTCTCCAGCGTCACCGTGCCGGGCCGGACGGTCCGGGTCCAGGGCAGGATGCGGTCGAACGCCGCCAGCTCCCCGGCGCTGAACAGGTGCCGGTTGTTCTCGTCCGAGAGCATCGCGAGGGTGGCCTTGCTGGCGTAGAGCTCCGCGTCCAGCGGGACGAACAGCTTCACCTGGCCGGCCGCGGCGGCGCGGACGACCCGGTCCATCAGCGCCGGGGCTTCGGGGGATTCGAGCAGGTCCTCGGCGAGGAAGATCCGGTGGATGACGTCCACGGCCCGGTCGCCGAGCCAGACCCGGCCGTCGCGGTAGTCGAGCTGGCCGATGTGGCAGGGGTGCGCGTCGGCGCCCAGGACCTGGAGATGGGCGCAGAACTCCTTCAGGAAGGCGCCCCAGCCGCTCAGGTAGCTGCTCGGCCAGTCGGCGACCGCGATGACCGGCCGGGCCTCCGGGTCGAACCCGGTGGCGGCGTACATGGTGTGCAGCAGTTCCCTGGCGGTGTCGGCGAAGCCGAGGCCGTGCCGGGCGGCGAAGTCGGCGAGGAGCGGGTGTTCCAGCAGGGCCTGGGCCATCACGCCGTTGTCCATGCCGCCGAGTGAGCTGGTCACGTTGACTTCGACGACCTTGAATCCGCTGTCGTCGACGCACAGGTCCGTACGGGCCATGCGGGTCGCGGCGGCGCCCTGGCTGCGCAGGATCACCTCGATCTGGGTGTCGGTCATGCCGACGGCCCGGGCGAACGCGCCGAGGTCGCCGTCGAAGAGCCGGTCGGGCAGGCTGAACAGCGCGGTGCGGAGCGTTTCCAGGTCCTCCATCAGCTGCTCGTGCTCTTCGTGGCCGAGGAAGAGCGGACGGGGCAGGAAGCGGTTCCGGTAGTAGGTGGTCAGCAGGGTGTCCTGCGGTGCACGACCGAGCAGTTCGGCTGCGGTGGGCGTGCTTTCGCGCAGTTCGGCCAGATACCGCTCGGTCAGGGTGGGGCGGTCCATGGAAGTCCTCTCAGGGGGCGCGTGGGCGGTCGTGGCGGGAGTGTTCAGCCGCGCGCCGACGCCGCGAGGCGGGTGGCGACCAGGGCGGCCAGGGCTGCCAGGTCGGGCTGGCGCATGACCTCCGCGGCCTTGACCCGGATCGGGTAGGTGCTTTCGATCAGTGCGAGCAAGCGCGCGACGGCCAGCGAAGTCCCCCCGGATTCGGCGAAGTTGTCGGTGACCGTGAGGTCGGGCTGGTCGAGCAGCCGGCGGCAGGCCGCGAGCAGGAACGCTTCGGTGTCCTCGGCCCGCGGGGTCTGCCGGGTCGGCGCCGCCCCGGGTGCGGTGGACGCCCCGGGTGCGGTGGACGCCGCGGGGGCGGCCTGCCGGGTGAGCAGTGCGCGGTCGACCTTGCCGTTGGCGTTCAGCGGGAAGGCGTCGACGAAGCGGACCACGGCGGGCACCGCCTGCTTCAGCACCCGGGCGCGGGCGGCGGCCAGCACGGCGTCCTCGTCGGCCCGCGCCCCTTCGGCGAGCAGGAGGAAGGCGGCCAGCCGCAGACCGCCGCCGGTGCCCTGGTACGGGACCACGACGGCGTGCCGGACCGAGTCGTGGGTCTCCAGGGCGGCCTCGACCTCGGCCGGTTCGATCCGCGCGCCGCTGATCTTCACCTGGTCGTCCATCCGGCCGAGGAATTCCAGCGTTCCGTCGGCGCGCATCACCGCCTTGTCGCCGGTCCGGTAGACGCGGTCCACGTACGGTTGGCCCGCGGGGGCCGGCACGAAGCGTTCGGCGGTCCGCTGCGGGTCCACGTAGCCGAGCGCCAGGCCCGCACCGCCGATCCGGACCTCTCCGGCACGTCCTCGGGGCAGGATCCGGCCGTCCTCGTCGGTGATGAGGACGGTGTAGCCGGTCAGCGGCTGTCCGATCGGCACGACGGCGGCCGGGTCGTCGCTCCGGGGACGCACGCGGTGGGTGGTGGTGAGGACGCAGGCCTCGGCGGGACCGTACACGTTGTGCACGACCGCCGCGCACTGCTCGGGCGGCCGCACCCGCATCCGGTCGCCGCCCACCAGGAGGTGGCGCAGGGCCAGGCCGGTGGGCCACGGCTGGGTGAAGGCGAGTTCGGCGAGCGGGGTCGGCAGCAGGCAGTGGGTGAGGCCCGACTCCCGCCACCACTGGAACAGTTCGGCCATCGAGCCGCGGGCGTCCTCGGGCGCGACGTGCAGGGTGGCGCCCGACGACAACGCCTCCCACAGCTCCTTGAGGTGCGCGTCGAAGGTGGTGCCGACGAAGAGGCCCACCCGGGACTCGGGGCCGATCTCCAGCCGGTCGCAGGTCCAGCGGACCAGGTTGGCGATCGCGTCCTGCGGCAGCAGTGCGATCTTGGGCTTGCCGGTGCTGCCCGAGGTGGTGACGGCGCAGAAGGCATCGCTGGGCGCACCCTTGGCCCGTCCGCCGCGACGAGCCACCGTGAGCCCGTCCACCGCGTCGTCCGGCGCGACGGTCCAGCCGGGTGGCGGCGGCGTCGTGCCGTCGGTGAGCAGGCAGTTGATGCCGGCGTCCCCGGTGATCGACTCCACCCGCGCGGCCCCCGGCCGCGCGCCGAGGGAGAGGTAGACCGCGCCGATCCTGGCCAGCGCGACCGCCGCGGCCACCAGCGGCGCGGAGCGTTCCAGGCAGACTCCCACCAGCTCGCCGCGGGTGACCCGGCCGCCGAGGGCCCGCACGATCCGGGCGGCGGCCTGGTCGAGCTCGCGGTAGCTCCAGGTGGTGGTGCCGTCCACGACGGCCGGGGCGTCGGGCTGCTTGGCCAGCCAGCTGTCGAACCACTCGAGTGGTCCCGCCCCCGGTGCGGGGGCGGGCGCGGGCTCACCTCCCCAGGCGATGCCGGGCAGCTGATGGGCGGTCGGTTCGTGGGAGGTCATCCGGGCTCCTCGGTTCGTGGTCCGTGGTTCGTGGTTCGGGGCGATGGGGTCAGCCGTCGGCTGCTGCGGTGAGTGCCGCCAGGCCGGTCGCGGTGTCGGCGAGGTAGGCCTCCAGCAGCGCGGTGAACTGCCGCTGCAGTCCGGCGATCCGGGCGCGGTCGTACACGTCGGTGGCGAAGTCCCAGATCAGCAGCATGCCGCCGGGGCCCGAGCGGGCGTTGACGGTCCGGCGGGAGTCGGGGATCAGCACCACGTCGAGGGCGAAGCGGGAGGTACCGGTGTTGAACGCCTCGTGGACGGACACCTCCAGGTCGAGCCCCTCGACGTGCGGGACCGGCGCGTCGTGCGCGCTGAACATGACGTGGAACAGTGGGTTGTCCAGGCCGGTGCCGGAGTGTTCTCCGAGTTCCCGGGCCAGGTCCTGGACCGGGACGCCCTGGTGCGGCAGCGAGCGGATCAGGACCTCGGTGACCTCGTCGACCGCGTCCAGCGCACTGTCGTCGGGCTCCAGGCGGATGCGCAGCGGGATGGTGTTGACGAACATCCCGACGCACTCCTGGAAGCCGGGCGGGCGGTTGCCCACCGCGCTGCCGATCACCAGGTCGGACCGGCCGCTCTCGCGGCGCAGCAGCTCCGCGAAGAGGGTGAGCAGGACCGAGAACGGGGTGTGTCCGTGGCGGTGGGCGGCTGTCCGCAGGCGCTCGGCCGGCCCGGGCTCCAGCAGTTGGCGCAGTTGGTCGCCGTGCGGGACGTCGCGGACCCGTCCCGGGTCCAGGCCGGGCAGCGGCAGGTCGAAGGCCGCGCCGTCGAGGGCGCCCCGCCAGTACGCCACGGCTCCGTCCCGGTGGCCAGGCCGCTCCTCGGCGGCCACCGACCGGCGGACGTGCTCAAGGTAGGAGCGGGGGTCGGGCAGGTCGGCCGGGATGCCCTGGGCCAGCGCGCGGTAGGTGGTGAACAGGTCGCGCAGGACCAGGCCGAAGGACCAGCCGTCGTGCACCAGGTGGTGCTCGGTGTGCAGCAGCCGGTGGTGCTCCTCGGCCAGCCTGACCAGGGTCCACCGCACCATGGGCGCCTCGGCGGTGTCGAAGGGCTCGTCGTGCTGCTCGCGCCACAGGCCCTCGAAGGCCGCCTCGTGGTCCTCGCCACCGGTCAGGTCCACGGTGCGGTAGCGCGGTGCGCAGGCGGCGTTCACCCGCTGCTTCGGCGGGAAGTCCTCGGGATCGAGTTCGAGGCGGAACGCCTCGTGGCGGGCGAGTACGGTCGCCAGGCTCTGCCGCAGGGCCGGCTCGTCCAGCGGGCCGCGCAGGTCGAGGGAGGCGGTGAAGTTGTAGGCGCGGCTCTCGGGGAAGAGTTCCTCGTGCAGCCAGACGATCTCCTGGGAACGGGAGAGGTTGAACATCGCTGCGGCCCTTTCCGGGTCGGTGGTCGTTCGGTGTGCGGGGCTGGTGGCCGGGGCGGCCTCGGATACCACCTGCTCAGGCGGGTGGGGTGGCGGTGACGGTGTCGCGGAGCAGGAACTCCAGGCCGTCGCCGTGGAGCCACTGGGCGCAGGCGCCGGCGTGGTCGGGTCCGTCGGTGTCGGCCAGGCGCCGCCGGGCGTCCGCCATGCGGTGGCGTGCTTCGGTGCAGAACACGTCGGCGAGGTCCTGGGCCGGTCCGGTGCCCTCGCGGTGCAGCCGGGCGGCATTGGCCAGCACCGCGGACATGCTGAACAGCTCGGCGGAGAGCTGGTTGAGCAGGATCAGCACGCGTTCCTCGGCGAACAGCTCCTCGGGGTCGGGGTGCCGGTCCACCAGGTCGCGGCTGAGGCGCGCGAACCGCACGGCCTGTTCGGCGACGAAGCGCAGGTGGTCCCGGTTGCGCGGGGACAGGCAGTCGTCCGCCGCGGTGAGGTCGGTCGCGGCCTCGGCGATGGCCTGCGGCTTCGGGTAGTGGCGCGAGAGCAGGTGCCTGGCCGCCCAGTGGTCCACGAGGAAGTCCACCCCGCCGGCCACCCGCAGGGCACGCGCGTCGCGGAAGAACCGCTCCACCGGCAAGGGCTGGGCGCCGCGCCGGGCCTTGCTCGTCGCCGTCTCGAAGCCCTCGGCGGCCAGCAGGGACAGGGTGCGGTCGACGATGCGCCAGCTGGTCATCGAGTTGATGTTCTTGGCCACCGTCTGCTCCGGGTCCAGGTCGATCCCCGGGTGGCGTTCCTCGGCCAGCAGGCACCACTCCACCACGCTCTCCATGGCGAAGGTCTCGGCGAGGTTGGCGGCGATGATGCGCTGGATCTCGTCGTACCGCTCCAGCCCGAGCCCGCCGACCGAGCGCCGCCGGACGAACTCCCGGGACCAGTGCAGGCAGAGCCGCCCGATCGCCAGGGCGGGCGCCGAGATGGGGTACATCCGGCCCCGGACGCTGATGGTGTGCAGTTCGGGGGCCAGCCGCCACTCGTCCTCGGCGGTCAGGCCGTCGAGGGTGAAGACCCGGCTGTGCGGGACGAAGACCCGGTCGAAGGTGAGGGCCGCGTTGGGCAGGCCCTTGAGACCCAGGTACTCGTGCCAGGACCTGACCGTGAAGCCGGGGTCGGCGGTGTCGACGAAGAACAGCCGGATGTCCTCCCGGTCCTCGTCGTGCACGGTGGCCGAGACTCGCAGCAGGCCCGCGATCGGGCCGTTCTGGATGAACACCTTCTCGCCGCTGATCCGGTATCCGGTGCCGTCCTCGGTCGGCACCGCGGTGGTGGCCCGGGTCCGGTTGATCGCACCGGCGGGCTCGGTGTCGGCGTCGCCGGAGATCGCGCCCGCGGCGAGCAGCCGTTCGAGTTCGGACTTCAGCTCGCCGTCGGCCAGGATCGGCAGGTAGGCGCCGGCGCCCAGTCCGAGGTGGACGGACATGGCGTAGCAGGCGGTCACCGACCAGCTGGCGGCGGCCTGGATCATCCGGAAGGCGTTGTGGGCGGACAGGCCCAGACCGCCGCGTTCGAGCGGGTCCTGGAGCTTGAAGTAGCCGCGGGCGGCGCAGGCTTCGTGGAAGCCGTCGGGCAGCCTCGCGGTGCGGTCCACCTCGGTCGGGTCGACGGTCTCCTGGAGGAAGCGCATCAGCTCGGCGACGGCGGCGTCACCGCGGGCGCGGTCCTCGTCGGACGGGGTGGGGAAGGGACTGATCAGGTCCCAGCGCACGTGCCCCAGGTGGAGCTCGGCGAGGAAGCCGGCCGGGGTGCTGGTGTCGTGAGTCATGTCTGCCTTCACAGGTCGTGGGAGAGCGAGTCGACGGGCGACCCGGAGTGCCGGCGGTCGGTGAGTGCGGCCCGGACCAGTGCGAGCAGGGCGGCGCGGTGCTCGCGGAGGTAGAAGTGGCCGCCTGGCAGCAGGTTCAGGGCGAACGGTCCGCGGCTGTGGCCCTGCCAGCGGGCGAGTTCCTCGGCGGGGAGCCGGTCCTCGGTGCCGCCGAAGACGTGCAGCGGCAGGTCGAGGGGCTCGCCGGGGGTGTGGCGGTAGCTGTCGACCATGTCGAAGTCGCAGCGGTGCGAGGCCATCATGATCGCGAGCAGGTCCGGGTCCTCGGCCACCTCGTCGGGGAGCGAGCCGTACTGACCCTGGATGGCGGTGAACAGCTCCCGGTCGCCGAGGTGGTGGATCGGCGGCAGTCCGCGGGGCCGGTGCGGGGCCGGGCAGGCGGACAGCAGCAGGCGTTCGGGGCCGTGCAGGCCGTGCGCGCGCAGGGCGCGCGCGGTCTCGTAGGCCAGCAGGGCGCCGAGGCTGTGCCCGAAGAAGGCGAACGGTGCGCGGAACGCGGCCTGTTCCACCAGATCGTGAACCAGCGGGCCGGTCCGGGTGTACCGCGGTTCGTCGAGCCGCGAGCCGCGGCCGGGCAGTTGCACGCCCCACACCTCGATGCCCGGCACGTCGTCGCCCCAGCGGACGTACTCGGCGGCCGAGCCGCCGCTGTGGGCGAAGCAGTACAGCCGAACCGCGGCGTCGGGGCGCTTGCGGCGGTTGACCAGCCAGCGTGGGGCGGGGTGCCCAGGAACGTCAGGCATGAAGGGTCTCCTGGTTCGTCGGTCGGGTGGTCGGTGCGGCGTCGGGCATGGCCCGCAGCGGGTGCACGGCGGAGAACAGCAGCGGCAGCCCGGCGAGGACGCTGCCCGCACCGGCGAGCCAGAGGACGCCGCGCAGTCCGAGCGGGCCGACCAGCGCGCCTCCGAGGAAGGTCCCGACGGGGATGACGCCCCAGACCACGAACCGCAGCGTCGCCGTCATGCGCCCGCGCATCGGGGCGGGGGTGACGGACAGCCGCAAGCTGATCTGGTTGATGTTGAAGACGGAGGCGCACAGCCCGGCCAGGGCCATCGCGACCGCCAGGACGGGCATCGCGGTGCCGGGGGTGGCCAGCGGCAGCAGCAGGATGGTGCCGCCCAGCGCGAAGATGGACCAGGTGAGCGCCGGCCCGACGCCGAGGCGCCGCACCACCCGGCCGTTGGCGAGCGAACCGAGCAGCACGCCCGCGTTGGCGATCGCGAGCGTGGTGCCCAACCCGGCCGGTGAGAGCCGCAGGTCACGGACCGCGTAGAGCACCAGGATCGCCTGGACCATGCCGAACAGGCCGAAGAGGTTGGTGATCCCCGCACTCAGCGCGATCGGGCGCAGCAGCCGGTGCCGGAACACGTACCCGAGGCCCTCCCTGACCTCCGCCACCAGTCCGGGCCGGACCGCGTCGCGGACCGGCCGCTCCTCCACCCGGACCAGCAGGAGCAGGACCGCCGACCCGGCGTAGCTGAGCGCGTCGGCGAGCACGGCGAGTGGCGCGGTCAGCAGCTGGACCAGGAATCCGCCGACGCTGGGGCCGGCCAGCTGGCCGGAGGTCTGGGACAGCTGGAGTTTGGTGTTGGCCTCGACGAGCTGCTCCTCGCCGACCAGGGTCGGCAGGAAGGACTGGGCCGCCAGGTCGAAGAAGACCGTCATGACCCCGACCGCGAAGGCGACCGGATACAGCAGCCACAGGTTCAGTACCCCGGAGAGCGCGGCCGCCGGCACGGTCAGCAGGACCGCGCAGCGGACCAGGTCCGCCGCGATCATGACGGGCCGCCGGCGCATCCGGTCCACCCACGCCCCGGCCGGCAGGCCGACCAGCAGGAACGGCAGGTACTGCACGGCGGCGAGCAGTCCCACCTGGAACGGGGTGGCTTCCAGGACCGTCACGGCCGCGAGGGGCAGCGCGAGTTCGGAGATCTGGGCGCCGAGCACGCTGACCGTCTGGGCGGCCCACAGCCGTCGGAAGCCCTGGTGGCGCAGCAGTCCCGGCGGGGCGGCCGCCTGTGTCATCGGGTGGCCGCCCGTTCACGTACGCTCCTCGGCCGGAGGTCACGCCACAGGCCGTCGATCAGGGTGAGGCAGTGCGCTTTGCCGCCCGATCCGCCCGTTCGCTCCCACCCGGCGGGCAGCGCTCGGCCGGCCGGCCAGATGGAGTACTGCTCCTCGGTGTTGCGGACCACCTGGTAGGTCCGGTCGTCGTTGTCCTCGAACATGGCTGTCCCTTGGGTCGGTGTGTCGGGTGACGGTTCAGGCCGGTTGCCGGGCGGCGTCGACCACCCGGGCCAGTCGGCGCGGGGAGGGGGCGGTGAAGACCTGCTTGACGGTGATGCGGACGTCGAAGGCCGCGCGGACGGCAGAGGCGAGTTGGACGGCGATCAGGGAGTCGCCGCCCAGTTCGAAGAAGTCGTCCTGCGCCGCCACGTGCTCCAGTCCGAGCAGTTGACCGAAGATCAGGGCGAGTCGTGTCCCGGTGTCGCCGTCCTGTGCGGGGTCGGCGGTGACGGTCTGCGCGGGGTCGGCGGTGACGGTCGGTGCGGGGTCGTCGGCGGGGAGCGGTGAGTACGGCCGCGGGCTGAACGGGTAGGTCGGCAGCGGAGTCCGGCCCGGCCGGTGGCCTTCGTGCAGCCGCGGCCAGTCGAGTTCGACGCCGGCCGCCCACAGCTGTCCGGCGGCGGCCAGCGTGGTCCGCAGGGCGGACTGCTCGCCGGCGGGGTGCGGCAGGCTGGGCAGCGCCAGGTGGGCCCCGGTGCGGGCCGGGTGCCGGCGGGCCAGTGTGGTCAGGGTCAGGCCGGGGCCGACTTCGAGCAGGATCCGGCCGGGCTCGGCGAACAGGGTGGTGAGGGTGTCGCCGAAGCGCACCGCCCGGCGCATGTGGGCGGTCCAGAACCCGACGTCCGGAGCGCGGTCCATGCGGACCCACTCCCCGGTGGTGTCCCCGACCCAGGGGATCGAAGGCGCCTTGAGGTCGAGTCCGGCGACCAGGGAGGCGAACCGGTCGAGGATCGGCTCCACCAGCGCGCTGTGTCCGGCGGTGGCGATGTGCAGCCGGCGCGCGTCGACACCGGCCTCCGTCAGCCGTGCGAACACCGCGTCGACCGTCCCCCGCGGCCCGGACACGACGCACTGGTTCGGTCCGTTGACGGCCGCGAGCTCCAGGCCGTCGCCGAGGAGTTCGGTGGCGTCGCGCTCGGCCAGCGGCACGGCCAGCATCGCCCCGACGGGCAGGCTCTGCAGCAGCCTGCCGCGCTCGGCGACCAGCCGCAGGGCGTCGGGCGGGCAGAGCACACCGGCCACGCAGGCGGCGGCGAAGGCACCGAGGCTGTGCCCGGCGACAGCCGCCGGCCGTACCCCTCGCTGCTCCCACATCCGGGCGAGCGCGTACTCCACCACGAAGACGGCCGGCTGGGCCACGCCCATGTCGCGCAGCGACTCCTCGGCCGCCGCGCTCTGCTGCTCGCCGGCGGGGTACAGAACCGTCCGCAGGTCCAGGCCGAGGGTGGGTTCGAGCTGCGCACAGCACGCGTCGACCTCGGCGCGGAAGACCGGGTCGTTCTCGTACAGTTCGCGGCCCATGCCGACGTGCTGTCCGCCCTGCCCGGGGAAGACGAACGCCACCGGCCGCCCGCCGCCCACGGGCGGGTGGCCGGAGGTGCCGGCCCCGGTCAGTGCTTCGACCGCCTCGGTGTGGTCGGCGGCCACGGCGAACCGGCGGTGCGCGAAGGCGCGGCGGCCGGTCTGGAGCGTCCAGGCCGTGTCGGCCAGTTCCCGGCCGGGGTCGGCGGCGCCGGCGGCCTGCCGCTGCAGGTGCTCGGCGAGTCTGGCGGCGGCGCGGTCCAGTTCGGGGGCGGTCCGGGCGGACAGCACCAGCAGGTGGCCCGCGGGCGCGGCGGGCGGGCGAGGCCGCGCGGGCGGCTCCTCCAGGATCGCGTGCGCGTTGGTGCCTCCGATCCCGAACGAGCTGACTCCGGCCCGTCGGGGACCGTCGGGGCGCCACCGGTGCAGTTCGGTGTTCACCACGAACGGGCCGTCCGCGAAGGGGATCTCGGGGTTGGGCGAGGTGTGGTGCAGGCTCGGCGGGATCAGGCCGTGCTGGACGGCGAGCACCGCCTTGATGAAGCCCGCCACCCCGGCGGCCGCGTCGGTGTGGCCGATGTTGGTCTTCACCGAACCGATCCGGCAGAACCCGCGCCGGTCGGTGCCGCGCCGGAAGGCCTGGGTCAGTGCGGCCAGTTCGATCGGGTCGCCCAGCGGCGTCCCGGTCCCGTGCGTCTCGACGTAGCCGATGCTGTCCGGATCGACCTCGGCCACCAGGTGGGCCGCGCGGATGACCTCCGCCTGGCCGGCCACTCCCGGAGCGGTGAAGCCCACCTTGTCCAGGCCGTCGTTGTTCACCGCGGTGCCGCGCAGGACGGCCCGGACGTGGTCGCCGTCCCGGAGTGCGTCGGCGAGCCGTTTGAGGACCACGATGCCGACACCGTTGCCCGCCACGGTGCCACGGGCCCGGGCGTCGAAGGCCCGGCAGCGCCCGTCGGGCGAGATGACACCGCCCTCGGAGTACTCGGGCAGCCGCGCCGGGACGTTGACACTGGCCCCGCCGGCCAGGGCCAGGTCGCACTCGCCGGACAGCAGCGCCTGCGCGGCGAGGTGGACGGCGACCAGGGAGGTGGAGCAGGCGGTCTGCACCGTCACGGCCGGCCCGGTCAGACCGAGCCGGTGGGCGACCCGCGACGTGAGGAAGTCGATGCCGGTCGCCAGCCGCAGCTGCCACTCGCTGACCGGGCCGAGCCGGTCGCGGTGGGCCATCAGCGTGTCCAGGTAGCCGGTCTGGCTGCTGCCCGCGTACACGCCGACCGGCCCGGCACAGGACCGGGGGTCGTACCCGGCGTCCTCCAGCGCCTCCCAGGCGCAGGTCAGGAACAGTCGCTGCTGCGGGTCGAGGATCAGCGCCTCCCGCGGCGAGTAGCCGAAGAACGCCGCGTCGAACCCGTCCGCGTCCTCCAGCACTCCGAGTGCGGGGACGTACTCGGGCGTGGACGGGTCGCCGGGGAAGCGGGTGACCGATTCCGTGCCCTTGACCAGGTTGTCCCAGAACTCGCCGAGGTCGCGCGCTCCCGGGTACCGCCCGGCCATCCCGACGACGGCGAGGAAGGGGCTGTCCGGATCCACCGGCTGCGCCGCCCGCGTCATCGGGCACCCCCGGCGCTCTGGCGGGCGCGGCGCTGCTGGAGCCGGGAGTTCCCGCTGCGCCGCTGGTCGGCCCGCTCGTCGCCGAGCGCGCCGTCGGCCGGCCCGGAGCCGCCGCGCAGATGGGCGGCGAGCTTGCGGACGGTCGGATGGGCGAAGAGCGCGACGCCGGGAACCCGGCGTCCCAGCGCCCCGCTGAGCTTGCGCTGCACCTGGACGAGCAGCAGCGAGTGACCGCCGATCTCGAAGAAGCTGTCGTCCGGCCCCACGTGGCCGACCCCCAGCACCTCACGCCACACGGCCGCTATCTGCTCCTCCAGGCCGGTCAGCGCCACTGCCCGCGGTGCGCCGGACGCGGCGTCGCCGGCGGTCGGCACCGGGAGCGCCCGGTGGTCGATCTTGCCGTTCGCGGTCAGCGGCAGCTCGTCGAGCACCACGTAGGAGGCCGGGACCATCGCGGCGGGCAGACTCATGGCCAGGTGGGCGCGCAGCTGCGACGACTCGACCCCGGCAGCGACCACGTAGGCGACCAGCCGCTTGCCGTCCGCCTCGTCGTCCACCGCCCGCACGTGCGCCTGACGCACCGCGGGGTGCGTGCACAGGGCCGCGCCGACCTCCGCCGGTTCGACCCGCTGGCCGCGGATCTTCAGCTGGTCGTCGGCCCGCCCGGCGAAGGCCAGGGCACCGTCGGCGCGCAGCACCACGAGGTCGCCGGTGCGGTAGAGCCGCCCGCCCGGAGCCTCGCCGAACGGGTCCGGCACGAAACGGTCGGCGGTGAGCCCCGGCAGCCCCAGGTACCCACGGGCCAGCACCGCCCCACCCAGGTAGAGCTCGCCCCGGGTGCCCGCCGCGACCGGCTCCAGACCGGCGTCCAGCACGTACGCCCGTGCCCCGGCCAGCGGCCGCCCGATCGGCAGTGTCTCCCCTTCGGGAACCGAGTCCCCGGTGAACGCCTGGAGCGTGGCGGTGATGGTGGTCTCCGTCAAGCCGTAGGCGTTGACCACGGGCACCGGGGTGTGCCCTCGCCAGCCGGCCAGCGTACGGGTGTGCCCGGTGTCGCTGCCCACGACCAGGAGCCGCAGGGCCTCGGGCACCTCCCGCGGTTCGGCGTCGAGATCGCGGACCCACTGGTCCCAGTACGGCGTCGGCAAGTTGGCCACCGTGACCCGCTCACGGCGCAGGTGCTCCTCCAGCTCCGCGGGCGACGGCACGGCATCGGGAGCCACCACCACCCGGGCGCCGGCCAGCAGGGTCGGGAACACCTCCTCGCCGAACACGTCGAACCCCGGACCGGCGAACTGGAGCACCCGATCGGCCGCGGTCAGTCCGAAGGCCGCGCCGACGGCGACCGCGTGGTTGGCCAGCGAGCCGTGGGTGACGGCCACCGGCTTGGGGCGCCCGGTCGAACCCGAAGTGAAGATCACATAGGCCAGGTCGCCGGGGATGACCGCCACCGCCGGGTTCCGCGCGGACGGCCCGGCCGGCTCGCCGGCAGCCGGGTCGACCACCTCGACCCCCTCACCGCCCCCGGGCCCGATCCGCAGGGTGACACCGGCGGCCTCCAGCTGGTACCTGCGGCGCTCGGCCGGCAGCGCCGGGTCGAGCGGCAGGTAGGCGGCACCGGACTTCAGCACGGCCAGCACCGCCGTCACCAGTCCACGCCCGCGCGGCAGGTCCACCGCGACCACGCTCTCGGCGCCCGCACCACGCTCCACCAGCACCCCGGCCAGCCGGTCGGCGGCAGCGTCGAGCCCCGCGTACGTCAGGCACCCGTCGCGGTCGACGACGGCCACAGCGTCAGGGCTGGCCCGTACCCGCTCCTCGAACAGCTGCGGCACACAGACCGCGGCATGCGGACCGGCCGATTCGGGCGCGTCAGCGGCTCGGTTCTCATCCTCTTGACTCAGTTCAGGCCTCACGAGGCCAACTCCTCTCCAATACGGGGCGCGTGGCAGTCCGCCGGACAACGGCCGGGCGGGGCTTCAGGAAGCCGAAGGGGAAACCGGGCGGGGTATTGCGGTCTTCGATGTCACGGCAGCTGTGGATGGCTGCTGTCGGGCTTGCACCGGAGCGTAGGAATCGCCGGTAGACATCCGATCAACAAGCACGCAAGACGCTTCCCGGAAGCTCCGGGAACTCTCGGAGCCAGGCACATCGGGGTGGCGACGCCCTCGACCTGGTCCTGCGTCAGGATGCGTGGCCGCGGCGGCGTCGCTTACGTTGGTCGTGACGACGTGATCGCGTCGGAGGCCAGGGAGACGTCGGATGCGCAGGAGCTTGTCCATGGTGCTCGGCGTCGCCGTGTTGGCAGCGGCGCTGGTACCGGGGGTTTCGGCGGTGGCCGCACCGAGTGCGGTGCAGTGGGGGGCGTGCCCGGAGGACGCCGCGTGGGCCGGCCTGGAGTGCTCGACGGTCCGGGTACCGCTGGACTACCGGCAGCCGGACGGCAGCAGGATCGAGATCGCGATCTCCCGGCTGGCGAGCCGGAATCCGGCGCAGCGGCGCGGGGTGCTGTTCACCAATCCGGGTGGTCCGGGCGGGGTGGGGCTGCGGTGGGCGGGGCAACTCGGCCAGTTGCTGCCCCAGGACGTGCGGGACGCCTACGACGTGATCGGGATCGATCCGCGCGGCGTCGGCCACAGCACGCCGGTGACGTGTGATCTCACCGAGGAACAGATGACACCGGGCAACCTGCCGTACGCGAGGAATCCGGGCGATGTGGTGAAGCAGGCCGAGATCGCCAGGACCGTCGCCCAGCAGTGCGCCGCCTCGGAGACCGGGTCCATGGTGCCGCACGTCACCACCGCGAACGCGGCTCGCGATCTGGACCGGATCCGGGAAGCCCTCGGCGAGCGGAGGATCTCGTACCACGGGGTTTCCTACGGCACCTATCTCGGCGCGGTGTACGCGCAGCTGTTCCCGGAGCACACCGACCGGATCGTGCTCGACAGCAACCTCGGGCCGGGCGGGTACGACCGCACGGCCATGCGGCTGTTCGGTCGTGGCATGGCGGACCGTTTCCCGGACTTCGCGAAGTTCGCCGCCGCGCAGAACGCGACCTACGGACTGGGCGCCACACCCGAGGAGGTGACGGCGAAGTTCTTCGAGCTCGCCGCGCGACTGGACCGCGACCCGGTCGGAGCGGTCGACGGTTCGCTGTTCCGCGGGATCACCTTCGGCGCCCTCTACAGCGACTTCGGCCTGCCGGAGCTGGCCGAGAACTGGCGGCTGCTCGACCAGGGCCGGCCACTGCCACCAGCCGTGCCCGCTTCCGACAATTCCTCCGCCGCCCGGCTCTACACCCTCTGCGGCGACTCCGGCTGGCCGAAGTCGGTGCCGCGGTACCAGAGGGATGTCGAGGCCGACCGGGTCACGTACCCGATGCTGGGCGCCTCCGGGGCCAACATCACGCCGTGTGCGTTCTGGCCGTCCGAGCCGGTCGAGCCGCGGGTACGCATCACCGGCGAGGGTCCGTCGAACGTGCTCCTCCTACAGAACCTCCGCGACCCGGGAACGCCGCTCACCGGTGCCCAGGAGCTGCGGCGGGCCTTCGGTGACCGGGCCAGGATGGTGACCGTCGACGCCGGCGGGCACGGGTCGTACCTGTTCGCCAGGAACACGTGCGGCGACAACGCGGTGACCACGTTCCTGACCACTGGAGAGCGACCGGCGCGGGACCTCGCCTGCGCGGCCGAGACCGGCTGACCGGACAGCCGTATCCGGCTACGTCAGAACCTTGAGCAGCCGCTGCGCCAAGGCCGCGGCAGAAGCCGGGTTCTGCCCGGTGTACAGATTGCGGTCGACCACCGTGTACGGCTTCCACATCTCCCCGTGCTCGAACTTGACCCCGAGCCCCTTCAACTCGTCCTCCAGCAGCCAGCGGGCCTTGGACGCCAGCCCGACGGCATCCTCCTCGTCGTTGGTGAAGCCGGTGACCCGGTAGCCGGCGAAGGGAGAAACCCCGCGCACCCTGGTGGCCAGCATCGCGGCGGGGGCGTGGCAGACCACTGCGAGCGGTTTGTCCGAGGCGAGCGCCGCGGTCAGCAGGCGGCCCGCGTCGGCATCGAGCGACAGGTCCTCCATCGGACCGTGGCCGCCCGGGAAGTAGACGGCGTCATAGTCCTCCAGGCGGGCGTCGGACAGCCGGATCGGCCGCCGGATCTCCTCCGCGGAACGGATGATGCCCTCCAGCTCCAGGGCGATCTGCGCGCTGCCTGCCATGTCGGGGCGCAGGCTCATCATGTCGACGCTGGGGACCACCCCGCCGGGCGTGGCCACCACGACCCGGTGGCCGGCGTCCGTGAGTGCCTTGTACGGGGCCGTGAACTCCTCGGCCCAGTAGCCGGTGGCGTGCCGGGTGCCGTCCTTGAGCGTCCAGTAGGGAGATCCGGTCAGTACGAAGAGCAGTCTCGCCATCGTTGATCACTCCTGCGCGCAGGTTCGCAGCCCGCGTCCGTGTCGCGGAACCGCTGCTTCCTTGCCACGATCCCGTACGGAGAGGTCGTTCGCACCCGTTCGGCCTGGCGCTGTGCGCGGGGCGGCGACCACCGGCCAGGCCGCCGGGTAAGACTGGAGCGACCAGGGTGCGGGCGCTCCCGCGTCGAGGCCCGCGCCCCGCACTCCACGGGTCGGACGACGTTCCGCCGGGTACGGTTCCAGGGGACGGCATCCGCGAGACCGGAGCTGGTGACCTTGACGAAGCAACTGCCGTTCGACCGCCCCGCCCCGATGGCCGTGGCACCGGAGTTCCAGGAGCTCCAGGCGTCCGGCGAGATCGCGCGGGTGCGCACCTTCGCCGGGCATCCCGCCTGGCTGGTGACCCGGCGCGACGACGTCGTCCGCATGCTGTCGGACGACCGGTTCGGCCGGGTGCACCCCGACCCCCTCGCCGCCCCGGTGCTGTCCGCGACCGGGCAGTTCTACGGGCCGCAGGGCACCGACCACGAACGACTGGAAGCGGAGTTCCGCGTCCTGCGGCACGTCACCGCCAACTCCCTGTCCGTGCGCCGGGTCCGTGAGCTGAAACCGCGGATCGAGGCCCTCGTCGGCCGGCGGCTCGACCACCTGGCCGCCGCCGGCGCGCCGGCGGACCTGCACGCCCTGCTCGCCGAGCCGCTGCCCGTCGAAGTGGTCTGCGAACTGCTCGGCGTGCCGCTCGCCGACCGTGAGGACTTCCAGCGTTGGACCGCGGACGTCGTCCACCTCTCCGAACCCGCGCGTGTCGGCGAGGCCCTGGTCCACCTGAACGACTACATGCGCGCACTGATGGACCGCAAACGCGCCGAGCCGGCCAGGGACGCCCTCACCGACCTGGTCCGCGCCCAGGCGGCGGGGACCGTCACCGAGGATCTCGCCGTCCTGTGGTCCGTCGCGTTGCTGTTCGCCGGGCACGTCACCACCGTCACCCGGATCGGCACCGGCGCGCTCCACCTGCTCACCCACCCCGACCAGCGCCGCACGATGCTCAGCAGCCCCCGGCTGCTCGCGGCGACGGTGGAGGAACTCCTCAGGGTCAGCCAGCCGGACCTGGGCCTGGTGTGGCGCTGGGCCGGTGTCGACGTCGACACCGGCCACGGCCGGATCAACGCAGGTGACCTGGTCCTGTTCGCCAACGGTCCGGCCTGCCTCGACCCCACCGCCTACCCCGAACCCGACCGCTTCGACACCCACCGCGCCCAGCCCCCGCACACCGCCTTCGGCGCCGGACCCCACCTGTGCGTCGGAGCCGCGCTCGCCCGGCTGGAACTCCAGGTCGTCCTCGACCTGCTCTTCCGCCGCTTCCCCGAGCTGCGCCTGGCCGTACCCGAGGAAGAACTCCGCTGGCACGAAAGCCAGCTGACCGGAGGGCTGCTCGCACTGCCCGTCACCTGGTGACCACTGCGGCCCGTACGGCGGGAACCACCCCTGGACGGGGTGACTCAGCCGGCCACCGACCAGAGACCGTCCCCTCACCGGAGGTGATCACCCGGTTCGGCGAGGTGGCGCCGGCGTTCAGGGTGCCGTTGGCGATCAGCGCCAGGGTGTGGTGACGCCCATGGTCCTCTGCGCGTCGCTGGTGCCAGGGGAGAGGGAGGCCGTTACCGGGGGCGGGTCCGGTGCTGTCAGAGGACGCTCCTACAGTGAGGCCCATGGGACTTTCGATATCGGTGGGAATCCTCTACGACCAGGCCCGCAATGACGCCGAGGGGTTCGAATACCACCGCTCCGCCTTCGCCCGCCTCGGCCGGGCGCTCAAGGCGGAGGAAATCAGCTGGCAGGAGCCGGAGATCACCGATCCGCCTGGTACCCGTACCTTCTCCGGTGGCTTCCCCTACGGGTACCTGACCCAGCTGCGCCGCATCCTGGTGCTCACGGACTTCGGTGAACCCGTCACGTCGGCTCTGGAGGTCAGCGAGCACCAGTACGACCTCGATTGCGAGAAGGTCCGGGACGAGATGACGAGGTTCGATTCTCATCTGCTCTGCCATTCCGACAGTGCCGGCTACTACGTGCCGGTCGACTTCGAGGACCCGCTCTTCCTCCCCGACGAGGCGGAAGTCGCGGGCGCCGGAATCGTCGGCTCCAGTCAGCGCCTGCTGGCCGAACTCGCGGGCATGGCGTCGTCGATCGGCATCGACCTCGACGACGGGGGCGTTCCCTTCGCCACGGGGGAGGCCGGGCCGGCTGCGGATCCCGCGATGGACCGGCCGTTCGAGACCGAGCGTTTCGCCTGGTACCAGCTCCACCGGGCATGCCTGGCGAGCATCGCCGGCGGCCACGCCATCGTGTTCCACTGACTCTTCTTCGGCACCGACGCCCGCCCGTACGCCGGCTCCCCGGGCGGGCCGGGGACCGGTGTGCGGCAGGGTGTGCGGCACTGCGCCGCGCCACTTCCCGGCCTGGAAGGTCTCACTTCCGGTCTTCGCAATACGCCCCCTTCTCCTTGAGCTCCGCCAGGATCCTGTCGATCGTCGCCGTGGGGATGTCCTGCAGGTCCTTGTCCTTCTTGGCCGCAGTCTCAATCCTCTTCAGGATCTTCTTCTGCTCGTCATCCGATGCCTTCTTCAGGGGGCCGTTCATGACTTCGGCGTCGACGATCCTCTGGAGCGCCTTGAGTTGGACGTCGGTGAGATGTCCGTCCCTTCCCTTGCGCGCGGAGTTCTCCTTCTCCATCTCCGCGTTGACGCAGGTGACGATCTTTTCCCGCTGCGTGTTCCCGCTCTCTGCCGAGGCGTGGGCGGGACCGCAGAGCAGGAGGGCAGTGGCCGCCATGAGTGTCGCGGCCGGGCGACGCAGATTCATTCCGTTCCTCCGAGATCTCCGGACGCTGCCGTCCGGGCATTTCCGCGTTCGAAGAGGTGCGTTGAGCGCTGACCGGGGCCGAGGCCGGTCCGTCCGTGTCGGATCTTCCTCCTTCCCCGGCAGGTGGCGTCTCCGTCCCCTGGATGTCGGGACGCGTGACGTCCCGACCGGGTGGGTGCGTGGCGCGGCCATCCTGTCACCCCTCGGGGACGAGAAGGATGATCGACTTCATCCGGCCGAATGCCTGCCGGGGCGAAGGCCGGTGGCGGCCGTGCCGAGCCGGCCGGGGCCCTGACGCGGGCGAACATCCGGGGAGCCGCTGCCGTGCGTGTACCGACGGGAGTGGCCAGTGCGCGCCACCCTGGGTGACCGGCATTTGGCCGATGCCGTCGGGCGACCGGGGCGACGGATGCCTAGCGTGGCGGTCCGGGGGGCCACACGGACCACGTCCGCGGGTCGGGACGACCGGTCCGGCCCGTCTTCCGGAAGGCAGTACAGATGAAGCTTCGGGCATGTTCGAGCGTGCTGGTGACCGCCGCGCTCACCCTCGCTCCGACCGCGGCCGCGTCCCCGGCGAGGGCCGGCGAGCGGCCGTTCCTGGACCGGCTGAACACCGTGTCCACCGTCGCCTCCACCGTCCCCGAGAACGGCGACGTCAACCCGTACGGCGTGTTCACGATCCAGGAGAGCACCGGCGACCTGCGCCGCGGCAACGTCCTGGTCAGCAACTTCAACAACGCGGCGAACCCGCCCGCCGGTGAGCAGGGCCTGGGCACGACGCTGGTCCAGATCACCCCGGACGGGACCCGGACCACGTTCGCCACCATCGACCCGAACAACCTGCCCGGCCCCTGCCCCGGCGGGGTCGGGCTCACCACGGCGCTGACGGTCCTGCCCGGCGGCTGGGTCGTGGTCGGCAGCCTCCCCACCGCCGACGGCACGTCCGACACCGCCCAGGCCGGCTGTCTGCTGGTGCTCGACAAGCAGGGCACGGTCCGCGAGACCATCGCAGGGGACGGCATCAACGGGCCGTGGGACATGACCGCCGTCAGCTCCGGCGAGCGCAGCGAACTGTTCGTGACCAACGTCCTCAACGGGACGGTCGCCGGCGGCGGCGCGCAGGTCGACCAGGGGACCGTCCTGCGGATCACCCTGTGCACCGAGGAGGGCGGCCTGCCGCAGCGGGTGGCCACCACCGAGATCGGGTCGGGCTTCCCCGAGCGGACGGACCCGGCGGCCCTGGTGGTCGGCCCGACCGGCGTCGGCCTGGGACACGACGGCACGCTGTTCGTCGCCGACACGGTGCTCAGCCGGATCACCGCGATCCCGCACGCGCTGACCCGGCAGGACAGCGCCGGGATCGGGCGGGTCGTCACGTCGGGAGGTGCCCTCAACGGCCCGCTGGGGATGGCCCTCACGCCCCGAGGCGACATCCTGACGGTCAACGGCGGGGACGGCAACATCGTCGAGACCACCCCGGCCGGCCGGCAGGTGGCGGTCAAGCCGATCAACAACGAGGGCACGCCGCCCGGCGCGGGCGCGCTGTTCGGCCTCTCACTGGACCTCGACGGCGACGCCGTCTACTTCGTCAACGACGCCGACAACGTCCTCGACGTCCTGCACTGAGCGGGAGGCCCGCGGGGGCCGGTCCCACCGGGCTTCGACGCTCAACTCCGAGGGCCGGTAAGCCTACTAAGTGACCGTACGGCCGGCAGAAGGCGAAGCGGATCCTGCGGTCGGCTTTCCCGGTCCCGGTCCCGGTCCCGCTCCCGGCCGGGACCGGCTCCGGGACGCGCCTGTTCGGGTGATCAATCCGCCGGTGCGTGTGGCTCCGCCCGGGCTGCTCCGAAGCGGGTGGTTGGCTGTGCGGCGAGCCGTGGCGGACAGGCCCTCCGTGGTGCCGTGGAGGACGGGCGACCGCCGATTCCTCGCCGGGCGCAGGGGCCTTGGCCGGGGCCCCGGGGGATCCGAGCGGCTGGAGGTGGTCGGTGGTGACGGCTGGGCGTGATGGTGGGCCGTCCGGGAACGAGGTTCGGCCGCGGTGGGGTGCCCGTGCGGGGCGGCGTCTGCGCCTGGCCTTCGGCCGGGCCCGTGCCGCGGTCGGCGCCCGACTGTCGGCGGCCAGGCGCGGGCTCGGCCGGCTGCCCGCGCCGCCGGGGCCGTTCCGGTCCGGGTTCTGGCGCAGTCCGATCCGTGGGCCGTGGCTGACCTCGGTGTTCGGGCTGGTGCTACTGGCCGGGATCCCGGTCCTGTTCGTGACCGGGGCGCTGTCCTACGCCGCGTACAACCCCGACCTCGGCGTGTTCAACGACCAGACACCGGACAAGGGCCTGCTGGGTTTCTACCTCTTCGACTGGCCCACTCGTCCGACCTGGCTCTACCGGCTCACCCAGGGCGTGCACGTGACGCTCGGCGTCGTCCTGGTGCCGGTCCTGCTGGCCAAGCTCTGGTCGGTGATCCCCAAGCTGTTCGAGTGGCCGCCCGTGCGCAGCCCCGCCCACGCGCTGGAGCGGCTGTCGCTGCTGATGCTGGTCGGCGGGGCGGTCTTCGAGTTCGTGACCGGGATCCTCAACATCCAGCTCCACTACGTCTTTCCCGGATCCTTCTACACCCTGCACTTCTACGGGGCGTGGGTCTTCATCGCCGCGTTCGTCATCCACGTCGCACTCAAGCTCGGCAGGCTGGTCCGTGCTCTGAGGTCGCGCCCGCTGTGGAGGGAGCTGCGCACCGGCGTCGCCGGCACCCGCCCCGAACCACCGGACCAGGACGGCCTCGTGGCGGTGGACCCGGCCCCGCCGACGATCGCCCGGCGCGGTGCGCTCGCCCTGGTGGGCGCGGGCTCGCTGGCCCTGCTGGTGGTCACGGCAGGGCAGAGCATCGGCGGCCGGCTCCGGTCCACCGCGCTGCTGGCACCGCACAACCGCGCGCCCGCGAACGGGCCGAACGGCTTCCAGGTCAACAAGACGGCCGCCGCCGTCGGCATCACGGCGGCCATGGTCGGCCCGGACTGGCGGCTGGAACTGCACGGCGCCGGTCCGGTACGGGTGTTCACCCGGGAACAGCTGCTGGCGCTGCCGCAGCGGTCGGCGCGGCTGCCGATCGCTTGCGTGGAGGGCTGGTCCACCGAGGACCAGTCCTGGAGCGGACTACGGCTCGCCGACCTCGCGGCCATGGCCGGGCTCCCGGACGCGGCGGACGTCCTCGTCGAGTCGGTCCAACCGCCCGGCCCCTACACCTCCGTGGTGCTGCGCGGCAACCAGATCCGGGACCCGCTCTCCCTGCTCGCCCTGCACGTCAACGGAGTCGGCCTCTCGCTCGACCACGGCTACCCCGCCCGCATCATCGTCCCCGCCAACCCCGGTGTGAACAACACGAAGTGGGTCGGCCGGCTGACCTTCAGGACGTGACGATGGACCGACGCACCTCCTTCGCCCGCCGGTACGGCGCACGGCCGCTGCACCTGCTCGCGCTGCTCGCCTCCTTCGCCCTCACCGGCTACGCGGTCGAGCGCCTGGTGGCCGACCGGCCCCTCGCGGTGGCGGTCTGGTTCGTCGGCGCGGCCGTCGCCCACGACCTGATCCTGCTCCCGCTCTACTCGATCGCCGATCTCTCGGCCCGGTCCGTGCTGAGCCGGCTGCCCGTGCCGGTGCCGGCCGTGCCCTGGATCAACTACCTGCGCGTGCCGGCGCTCCTGTCCGGCCTCCTGCTGCTCGTCTGGTTCCCCCTGATCCTCCGCCTGTCCGAGCCCTACCGGGGAGCCACGGGTCTGTCGGAGGAGGTCTACCTCGGCCGGTGGCTCGTCATCACCGGGGTCCTCTTCGGGGCGGCCGCCGTCGGCCTCGCAATCCGGATCCGCCGCGCGCGCCGGACCGGGCGATCGACGCGCGCCGACGAACGCGGCGTCCGCGAACCGTAGGGCCGTACTCGGACCATTCCCTTCCGGCCCGCTCCCGCGGTGACCGGGCCTTCTTCGACGAGAGGTGGTGCACATGACGGTGCGTCAGGATTCCCCGCAGGCCGAGCTGGGCGTGATCGGCGGCTCCGGGCTGTACGAGTTGCTGGACGCGGTCACGGAGGTGCGCGTCGACACGCCGTACGGGCCGCCGAGCGACGCGCTGGTCCTGGGCGAGGTGGCGGGGCGCCGGGTCGCGTTCCTGCCCCGGCACGGGCGCGGGCACGCGCTGGCCCCGCACCGGATCAACTACCGGGCCAACCTCTGGGCGCTGCACGCGCTGGGCGTGCGACAGGTGATCGCGCCGTGCGCGGTCGGCGGGCTGCGGCCGGAGTACGGACCCGGGGTGCTGCTGGTGCCGGACCAACTGGTGGACCGGACCTCGGGGCGGGTGCAGACCTACTACGACGGGCAGCCGCTGCCGGACGGCTCGTCGCCGCACGTGGTGCACGTGTCGATGGCCGACCCGTACTGCCCGGCCGGGCGGCTGACCGCCCTGGAGGCGGCGCGCACGGCGGCCTGGGAGCCGGTGGACGGCGGGACCCTGGTGGTGATCGAGGGGCCGCGCTTCTCCACCCGGGCGGAATCCCGCTGGTTCCGCGCGAACGGCTGGTCGGTGGTCGGCATGACCGGGCACCCGGAGGCCGCGCTCGCCCGCGAACTCGGCCTCTGCTACACGTCGTTGGCCCTCGTCACCGATCACGACGCAGGCGTGGAGAGCGGCACGGGCGTCACCCACACGGAGGTGCTGGAGGTCTTCTCCCGCAATGTCGACCGGCTGCGCACCGTGCTGTTCAAGGCGTTGGAGGCCCTGCCCGTCGACCGGGAGTGCCCCTGCCCGCACGCCCTGGACGGCCTGGTGACCGGTCTTCCCGGCGTCCCGGGTGACTGACCGGGCCCGGGCCGGGATCCGTGACCGGGCCCGGAGCGTCCTGCCCTGCGCGCTCGCCCTCGCCGCCCTGGTGACGGTCCTCGCACTGACCGTGACCGGCGGCGGGACGCTCGCCGACCGGTCGCGGCTCCCCGGCTGGTACGTCCTCGACGCCGCCCTGTTCGCGCTCGCGCTGTTCCTGCTGCGGAAGGTGGCCGACCGTCACGTGGCGCCGCTGGTGCTGGCCGGGAGCATCCTGGTCGCCGGGGCCGGGCTGCTGGCACCCCCGCGCACCAGCGACGACGCCTACCGGTACGTGTGGGACGGGCGGGTCCAGGCGGCCGGTGTCTCCCCGTACGCGCACACCCCGGACGACCCGGCGCTGTTCGGGCTGCGCGACCCGGGCCTGTTCCCGGACGGGGACGGGTGTGCGGCCTGGGACGAGCGGAGGACCGCGGCCGGGGACTGCACCCGGATCAACCGGCCCGCCGTGCACACCGTCTACCCGCCGGTCGCGGAGGCCTGGTTCCTCGTCGAGCACCCGTTCGGCGGCGGGGTTCGCGGCGTGCAGGCCGGTGGTGCCCTGCTGGCGGTCGCCACCACCGGGGTGCTGCTCGCCGTCGGCGGGCGGCGCCGGCGGGCGGCGCTGTGGGGCTGGTGCCCGGGCGTGGCGCTCTGGGCGGTCAACGACGCCCACGCCGACACCCTGGGCGCGTTCCTCATGGTCGCCGGGCTGGGCTGTGCGGCCCGGCGCCGGGCCGGTGCCGGTGGCGCGCTGCTCGGTGCGGCGGCCGCGACCAAACTGCTGCCGGCACTGGCCCTGCCCGGGGCGCTGTCCGGGCTGCTGGCCCGGCGGCCGGCCAGGAACGACCTGCTGCTCGCCGCGACGGCCCTCGGGGCCTTCGCGGCGGCCTACCTCCCGTACGTCGCGCTCTCCGGCACCGGCGTGCTGGGGTACCTGCCCGGCTACCTGCGGGAGGAGGGGTACGAGCAGGGGCACCTCGAACGGTTCGGCCTGCTGCGGGCACTGCTGCCCGAGCGCTGGACTCCATGGGCGGCCGCCCTGGTGCTGGCGGCCGTGGCCCTGCGGGTGCTGCGGCACGGCGACCCCGCCCGGCCCTGGCGCGGCGCGCTCCTGGTGACCGGGACCGCGCTGCTGCTCGTGGCCCCGAGCTACCCGTGGTACGGGCTGCTGGTGGTCGCCCTGGCCGCGCTGGACGGGCGGTGGGAGTGGCTGTCGGTACCGGCGGCCGGGCAGGTGCTCTACCTGACGGGTGGGGAGGACGCCCAGCGCGCCGCGTACGGGGTCGCGCTGGCCTGCGTGCTCGCGGTGTCGGCGGTGCGCGGGCGGCTGCGTGGTGCGTCGCGCCGGACGGTGGCCGGTGCGGTACCGGAGATGACCAAATCCTGACCGGTCCGGCCGGGCGGGGGCGGGCCGGGGACCAAGGGGAGGCCCCCGGGCTCATCCCTTGCGCAGGGCGAGGAAGCGGCGGCCGCAGGAGGTCCAGCGTTCGGCCTCGACGAGGCCCGCCGCGCGGGCCAGCCGCAGGGCCGCCGACCAGCCGAGGCGGGCCCAGGGGAAGGAGGGGCCGAGCTGCCCGCCCGGCCCCTCCACCCGGACGACGACGCGCTCGTCCACCTCCTCCGGATCCACCTCGACCAGCAACAGCCCGTCCGGGGCGATGAGTTCGGCGCCCCGGCGGAGCAGCGCCCCCGGGTCGCCACCGATGCCGAGGTTGCCGTCCGCCAGCAGCGCGGCACCCCAGTGCCCCTCGGCGGGCAGGCGGTCGAAGACGGATCGACAGATCGCCCGGCCGCCGAGGCCGACCGTGCGGGCCACCGCGGTCCTGGTCACGTCCACTCCGAGGACCGGCACGCCGAGGGCGAGCAGCGCGGCCACCAGGCGGCCCGGCCCGCAGCCGAGATCGAGGACCGGGGCGCCCAGTCCGGCGCAGCGTCGCAGCAGGCTGTGGTCGGCGCCGGTCGCCGGGGCACACCAGCGTTCGATGTCCAGGTGCTGTCGGCGGCCATCCTCGTGGCGCAGCCACAGCGGGCCGCGGCCGGTACGGACGGCTTCGGCGAATGGGTCGTCGACCCAGGGTGCCGCTACCGTCAACTCGCCACCTCCGGCGTGGCCGTGAGGGTTCGGAGCCGGTCGGCGAAGCGGCTTCCCGGGGCCTCGGCGGCGACCTGCCAGGCGTCGTCGGCGGTGTCCACGTCCGTCAGCACGGGCAGGTGGTGGACGGTCAAGCGGGCTCGCGCCAGTCGGCGCAGGAGCGCCGCGCCGGTGTCCGGGGTGGACATCGGCACGTCGTGCAGCACCCGGGCGGCCAGCTGCGCGGTCGGCCGGGCCAGGCCCAGCGCCCAGAACCCGCCGTCGGCCGCCGGTCCGTACCAGACGTCCACGCCTGGCCGCCGGGCCGCGGACAGCGGCTCGGCCAGTGCGGCCGCCTCCAGCTGCGGGGTGTCCATGCCGACCAGCAGCGCGGGCGCCTCCGGGGCCAGCCGGGCCGCGTGCGCGAAGGCGTCGGCCAGCCGCCGGTCCAGGCCGCCGTCGCACTGCGGGAGGACTTCCCAGCCCGGCGGCAGCCAGTCGCCGGGCTCGCCGTCCAGGACCAGAAGGCGGCGGCCGGCGGGCATCGAGCCCAGGGAGCGCAGGGTGTCCGAGAGTGCGGCCTCGGCGAGGGCCGCCGCCTGGGAAGGGGTGAAGGGCGGGGTGAGACGGGTCTTCACCCGTCCGGGGACGGGCGCCTTCGCGATCACCAGCAGGGTGGGCGGCGGCGCGGCCAGCACCGCCCGCATGTCGCGAACGGCCTGGCGGGTACCGCGCACTGTGCCGGTGACCTTGGACCGGCCGGCGCGCGGCAGGTAGTCGACCGGGGTCTCGGTGATGCGCAGCCCGGCGGCCGAGGCAGCGAGCACCATCTCCAGCGGGTAGCCGGAGCGCCGGTCGCCGAGGCCCAGAGCCAGCAACTGCTCGCGCCGGGCGGCCCGCATCGGACCGAGGTCGTGCAACCGGACGCCCGTGCGGGCCCGCAGCCTGCGGGCGAGGACGGCATTGGCGAGGCGTGCGTGCAGGGGCCAGGCGCGGGCGGTGGCCGGCCGTCGGCGGCCGAGCACCAGGTCGGCCGTACCGGCCAGCACCGGTGCGGCGACCCGGGGGAGTTGGGCGGGATCGAGCGAGCCGTCGCAGTCCAGGAAGCAGACCAGCTCGGCGGTGGCGGCGCGCAGCCCGGTGTGGCACGCGGCACCGAATCCGCGCCGGGGCTCCTCGACCACCGTCGCGCCGAGGGAGCGGGCGAGTTCGGCGGAGCCGTCCCGCGAACCGTTGTCCACGACGATCGCCCGCCAGCCGGGCGGAATCCGTTCGAGGACCCAGGGCAGGGCCTCGGACTCGTCCAGACAGGGCAGGACCACATCGCCGACCGGTGGGGGAGGGGGAGTGTCTGTCACGGCGGTCACGCTAGCCGCCGGGTGGTCCGGCACGGCCGAACCGCGCCCTCACGGACGTGCTGCACCCGTCCGGCGGCACCCGTTCGGGGGAGCCGCCGAACGCGTGGGCCGACATCGGCGGCCGTGGCTCCGGCGAGCGGGAACGGGCGGTCCACCCCCGGCGGGCCGCCGGGGCCGCCGCAGGATACGGACCTTCCGCCCCCCGGGTGTCAGGCGCGGAGCGGCGCCGTCGCGAACTCCGTCATGCCGTCGGCGAAGGCGACCCTGGCCCGCCAGCCGAGCTCCCCGCGCAGCCGCGCGGAGTCGGCGGTGATGTGCCGGACGTCGCCGAGCCGGTACTCGCCCGTCACCACGGGCATCGGCCCGCCGTGGGCGGCGGCGAGCGCGGAGGCCATCTCGCGGATCGTCCGGACCTCGCCGCTGCCCACGTTGTACGCCTGGGAGCTGCCCGGGAGCCTGCTGCGGACCGCCGTGAGCGCGGCGACGTTGGCGTCGGCCACGTCCTGGACGTGGACGAAGTCCCGGCGCTGGGCGCCGTCCTCGAACACCCGTGGCGCCTCGCCCCTGGCCAGGGCCGAGCGGAACAGCGAGGCGACGCCGGCGTACGGCGTGTCCCGGGGCATGCCCGGCCCGTAGACGTTGTGGTACCGCAGCGTCAGGACGCGGCCTCCGCAGGCGCGGGCCCAGGCGGAGGCCAGGTGTTCCTGGGCCAGCTTGGTGGCCGCGTACACGCTGCGCGGGTCGGTCGGAGCGTCCTCCGCCACCAGCCGGGGGCTCAGCCCGGTGCCGCACCGCGGGCACGGGGGCTCGAACAGACCCGCTTCCAGGTCGGCCGGGCGTCGCGGACCGGGCGAGACGTTCCCGTGCTCCGGGCACCGGTACCGGCCCTCCCCATAGACCACCATCGACCCGGCGAGCACCAGGTCCCGCACGTCCGACCGCGCCATCGCGGAGAGCAGCACCGCCGTACCGAGGTCGTTGCAGCCGACGTACGCGGGCGCGTCGTCGAGGTCCAGTCCCAGGCCCACCATCGCCGCCTGATGGCAGACCGCGTCCACTCCGGCCAGTGCCCGCTCGACCACCGCCGCGTCCCGCACGTCACCGTGCCGCGCGTCCACGCCCTCCGGCAGCACGGGCATCACCCCGGAAGGATGGACGGCGGGCAGCAGCGCGTCCAGCACCCGGACCTCGTGGCCCGCGACCGCCATGGCCCGTACGATCGCCGAACCGATGAACCCGGCACCGCCGGTGATCAGAATCCTCATGACCCGCGACGTTACCGGCGGCACCGGGCCGACCGGCCGAGGCGGCCGTCGTGTCACCCTTCGCCCAAGCCCTCGGCGGAGGCCGGACCGCGGGGGAGCCGCGCCACCCCGGCCAGCGCCGCGCGATGCTCAGCAGCCCCCGGCTGCCCACCGCCACGGTCGAGGAACTCCTGCGGGTCGGTCGGCCCGGCCTCGGTCTGGTGTGGCGCTGGGCCGTCACCACCGGCGCCACCGATCGACACCCGTGCCCGCTTCGGCTGCGTCGCCTGGCCGTGGACGTGCGCCTGCCCCTGAGGGGTGCACGTGGCCGGCTGCCACGCGCACCCCCTCAGGGGCACGCCGCGTCAGTGGTTACGGCGCCGCCTGCTGAGGGCGAGGGCGAGGCCGCCGAGGACCAGCAGCGTGCCGCCGACCGCCGCCGCGGTGAGCACGGTGGTGCCGGTGCGGGCGAGGATGCCGGACGGTCCGGACGGCTTGGGGGCCGCGGGGCCACCGGGCGTACCGGGCGCCGCCGGGTCGTCGTGCTCGACCTTCACCGTGACCGAGGCTTCGGGGGAGGTGAGCGTGGTGCTGCCCGCCTTGCCGGAGGCGGTCGCGGTGTTGACGACCTTTCCGTGCGCGGCTTCCTCGGCGGTGATGGTGTGCGGCTTGGCGCCGCACTCCATCGACTCGCCCGGGGCCAGGCTGCCCCTCGGGCAGGTGACGTCACCGGCGGTGGGGTCGTCGACCTTGATGTCGGTGACGGTGAGGGTGCCCTGGTTGGCGACCGTGAGCTTCCACTCGATGCGGTCCCCGGCGTCCGTCCTGCCGTTTGTGTTGACGTCGACGACCTCGGCGGACTTGGTGAGGCCGAGCGCGCCGTGCCCGCTGGAGGGGACGGTCACCTCGGAGGGCGGGGAGACGGGCGGTTCGCCCTTGGGCGGGGTGCCGGTACCCGTGGCCGTGTTCCTGATCGTGCCGGCGTCGACGTCGGCCTGCGTGACCTTGTAGCCGGCGGTGCAGGTGACGGTGGCGCCGGGCGCGAGCGAGGCCGTGTCCTTGGGGCAGGTGACCGGCGAGAGCTTGCCGGTGCCGGTGAACTCGCCCTCGGTGACCTTGATGTCCTTGAGGGTGACGTTGCCGGTGTTGGTGACGGCGAACGTGTAGGTGACGGTCTCACCGGCGACGAGCTTGCCGGGCTTCTCGGTCTCGGCCGACTTGACCACGGACAGGGCCGGCTTCGGCTGCTGCGGCAGCTCCACCTCGCTCGGCGGCGAGACCGGGGGCTCGCCCCGGGGCGGGGTGCCGGTGCCGGTGGCGGTGTTCCTGATCGTGCCGGCGTCGACGTCGGCCTGCGTCACCGTGTAGCCGGCGGTGCAGGTGACGGTGGCGCCGGGCGCCAGGGAGGCGGCCTCCTTGGGGCAGGTGACCGGGTCGAGCTTGCCGTGCCCGGTGAACTCACCCTCGTTGACCTTGACGTCCTTCAGCGTCACGTTGCCGGTGTTGCGCACCGCGAAGCTGTAGGTGATCTTCTCGCCGGCGACGAGCTTGTCGCCCTGGCCGCTCGAAGCGGACTTGACCACGGACAGGCCGGGCTCGTCCTTCGTGGTCACGGTCGTCTCGGACGGCGGCGACACCGGGGGCTCGCCCTTGGGCGGAGTACCGGTGGCGGTGGCCGAGTTCCTGACGGAACCGGCGTCCACGTCGGCCTGGGTGACCGTGTAGGCGGCCGTGCAGAGCACCGTCGCACCCGGGGCCAGGGAAGCCGCCGCGTCCTTCGGGCAGACGACCGGGTCGAGCTTGCCGTGCCCGGTGAACTCGCCCTCCTCGACCTTGACGTCCTTGAGGGTGACGTTGCCGGTGTTGGTGACGGCGAACGTGTAGGTGATGCTCTCACCGGCGACGAGCTTGTCGGTGGAGGAGGTCTTCACGACCGCCAGGCCGGGCTTCTCCGGCGCCGGGACGGTCGTCTCGGTCGGCGGGGAGACCGGCGGCTCGCCCCGGGGCGGGGTGCCGGTGCCGGTGGCCGTGTTCCTGATCGAGCCCGCGTCCACGTCCGCCTGGACGACGGTGTAGGTGGCGGTGCAGGTCATCGACGCGCCCGGGGCCAGCGAAGCGGCCTCGGCGGCCGGGCAGGTGACCGGGTCGAGCTTGCCGTGGCCGGTGAACTCGCCCTCGTTGACCTTGACGTCCTTCAGCGTGACGTTGCCGGTGTTGGTGACGACGAAGTCGTACCTGATCTGCTCACCGAGGACGAGTCCGTCCGGCTTGCTGCTGTGGCCGGTCTTGACGACCACCAGGCCGGGCTCGTCGGTCGTCTTCACCGTCGTCTCGGTCGGCGGGGAGACGGGGGGTTCCCCTCGGGGCGGGGTGCCGGTGCCGGTGGCGGTGTTCCTGATCGTGCCGGCGTCGACGTCGGCCTGCGTCACCGTGTAGCCGGCGGTGCAGGTGACGGTGCCACCGGGCGCGAGCGAGGCCGCGTCCTTCGGGCAGGTGACCGGCGAGAGCTTGCCGCTTCCGGTGAACTCGCCTTCGGTGACCTTGACGTCCTTGAGGGTGACGTTGCCGGTGTTCTTCACCTCGAACTTGTAGATGATCTCCTCACCCGCGACGAGCTCGCCGGTGGACGCCGACTTGACCACGGACAGGCCGGGTTCGTCCTGCGTGGTCACCGTCGTCTCGGACGGAGGCGAGACCGGCGGCGGACCGCTCGGCGGGGTACCGGTCGCGGTGGCGCTGTTCTGCACGGAGCCCGCGTCCACGTCGGCCTGCGTCACCGTGTAGCCGGCAGTGCAGGTGACGCTGGAACCCGGGGTGAGGGAGGCAGCCTCCGCCGGGCAGGTGACCGGGTCGAGCTTGCCACTGCCGCTGAACTGGCCCTCGGTGACCTTCACGTCCTTGACCGTGACGTTGCCGGTGTTGGTGACCCGGAAGCTGTACGTGATCTTCTCGCCGGCCACCAGCTTGTCGGTGGAGGAGGACTTGGCCACCGTCAGGGCGGGAGCCGGAGGCTCGGTGATGGTCACCTCGCTCGGCGGGGAGACCGGCGGCGGGCCGCTCGGCGGGGTGCCGGTGGCGGTCGCGCTGTTCTTGACCGTGCCGGCGTCGACGTCCGCTTGGGTGACGGTGTAGGTGGCGGTGCAGGTCATGGAAGCGCCCGGGGCCAGGGATGCGGCCTCGGTGGCAGGGCAGTTGACGGCCGGCGCGGTGCCGGTGCCGGTGAACTGGCCCTCGTTGACCTTGACGTCCTTGAGGGTCACGTTGCCGGTGTTCTTCACCTCGAACGTGTAGGTGACCTGCTCACCGGCGACGAGCTTGTCGGTGGAGGCCGTCTTGACCACCGTCAGGGCCGGGTCGGACGGCGCCGGGACGGTCACCTCGCTCGGCGGGGAGACCGGCGGCGGGCCGCTCGGCGGGGTGCCGGTGGCGGTCGCGGTGTTCTTGACGGAGCCGGCGTCGACGTCGGCCTGGGTGACGGTGTAGCCGGCGGTGCAGGTCATCGTCGTGCCGGGGGCCAGGGATGCGGCCTCGGCGGCCGGGCAGTTGACGACGGGCGGGGTGCCGGTGCCGGTGAACGGACCCTCGGTGACCTTGATGTCCTTGAGGGTGACGTTGCCGGTGTTCTTCACCGCGAAGCTGTAGGTGACCTGCTCACCGACGACCAGCTTGTCCGGCTGGCCGCTGCTCGCGGTCTTGACCACCGTCAGGGCCGGGTCGTTCGGCGCGGTCACGGTCGTCTCGCTCGGGGGCGACACCGGCGGCGGACCGCTCGGCGGGGTACCGGTCGCGGTCGCGCTGTTCTTGACCGAGCCCGCGTCCACGTCGGCCTGCGTCACCGTGTAGCCGGCGGTGCAGACGACGGAGGCGCCCGGCGCCAGCGAAGCGGCACCGCTCGGGCAGGTGACCGGGTCGAGCGTGCCACTGCCGGTGAACTGGCCCTCGGTGACCTTGACGTCCTTGAGGGTGACGTTGCCGGTGTTGGTGACCCGGAAGCTGTACGTGACCTGCTCACCGGCGACGAGCTTGTCGGTGGAGGCCGTCTTGACCACGCTCAGGTCCGGGTCGGACGGCGTCGGGACGGTCACCTCGGACGGCGGGGAGACCGTCGGGGGACCGGTCGGCGGGTTGCCGGTGCCGGTCGCGCTGTTCTTGATCGAGCCCGCGTCCACATCCGCCTGGACGACGGTGTAGGTGGCCGTACAGGTCATCTGCGCGCCCGGGGCCAGCGAAGCCGCCTGGTCGGCGGGGCAGTTGGCGACCGGCGCGGTGCCGTGACCGGTGAACGGGCCCTCGTCGACCTTCACGTCCTTCAGCGTGACGTTGCCGGTGTTGGTGACGACGAAGCTGTACGTGATCTGCTCACCGGTGACCAGCTTGTCCGGCTGGCTGGTGGTGGCGGACTTGACCACCTTCAGGCCGGGGCTGGACGTGGTGGTGACGGTCGCCGAGTCGGGCGGGGAGACCGTCGCAGCGGTGTCACCCGGCGCGGTGCCGTGGCCGGTCGCGGTGTTCTTGATCGAGCCCGCGTCCAGGTCGGCCTGGGTGACGGTGTAGGTGGCGGTGCAGGTCACCGACGCCGCCGGGGCCAGCGGACCGGTCGGGCAGCTGACGGCCGGAGGCGTGCCGGTGCCGGAGAACGCCGTCTCCGTCACGCCCGGGGCCGACAGCTCGACGTTGCCGGTGTTGGTCAGCAGGAACGAGTACTTCACGCTCGCGCCGACGGCGCTCACGGTGCCCGGATCGGCCGACTTCTTCACCGTCAGCGCCGGCGCCGCGGCACAGGTCTTCACCGAGGACTGGTTGTTGCCCGGCGTCGGGTCGTTCTCGTTGGCCAGGACCGACCCGGTGTTGGTGACACAACCGGTCATCGTGGCGGGGCTGTCGGCCGTGACGGTGATGGTGTTCTCGGCTCCCGCGAGGGTGCGCCCGCCGACACACGTCACCGTGTTGCCGGCCACGGTGCAACCGGGCGTCGAGGTCTTCACGTTGGTCAGCGGGGCCGGGACGGTGTCGGTCACGGTGTAGCCGCTGGAGTTGCCGGGCCCGTTGTTCCTGAGCTTCAGCGTGTACGTCACGGCGGATCCCGGCTTCACGAGGTCCGGGCCGCTCTTCACGATCGAGAGGTCCGTGGGCAGGCCGGGTGAGGCCGCACCGTCGTTGTTGCCGCTCGCCGGTCCCTGCGACGTGGAGACGATGGTGAACGTCGGGCTCGCCGCCGCCGGATTGGTGATCCTGACCTGGTAGACGATGCCGGACGCGTTGTCGGAGACGCCGATGTTGCCGTTGCCGAACGCCCAGGCGGCACCGTAGCCACTGGCCGGCACCATCGGGGTGGGGAAGATCGTGACCGTCTTGGTCGCGCCGAGCAGATCGACCCGGACCATCCTGCCGGTCGGTTCGATGCCCCAGAAGTAGCCGTTCGCATACGTGAGATCGGGAGCGGGGGGCACGATCGGCAGCTTGATCGTCGCGGTGACCTTGCCGGTGGTGACATCGACCCGGTAGGCCACGTCGGCACCGCTGGAGCCGACGTAGAAGCCGCCGTCCGGGCCGAAGGAGCCCCAGTTCGCCCAGCCCACCGTGGTGTCGGTGCCCACACGTGTGACGACGCCGCCCTGCCCGATCCGGAGGATCGAGCCGGCGGGCATGGTGGCGGGCCCGTCCGTGACCACCGCGTACAGGTAGTTGTCCGCCGTGTTGTAGCCGAGGGCGTTGTAGGTCAGGCCGGGAACGGCGCCGCCCTCGGGCTGGAAGGTGACGGTGCCGGAGGCCCCGGTGATCGACCGGTAGAGCCGGGTCGGCACATCCTGCGCGACGAACACCTGCGGATCGGCCGGGTCGAACGGGTCACCGGCCGCCGCGTGCGACTGCGACGCGGTGATGAACGGGGTCGCGAAGGCGCCTGCTCCGAACAGCAGGGCCATCAGCAGCAACCCGATGAGTGAGCGGCGCGGCCGCCCTCGGTGCCGCCCTGTGCGGCTGCGAACTATGGTGCTCATTCAGTACCTTCCGGATTCTGCCGCGGTATACCGCGGAGCACGGTCCGTGCTCGATGCAACTGCCGACTGCTGAACCACTTCTCGGCCTGCTCGGCGGCTGCGCCGGCGGCGGTCTCCTCCTGCCCGGAGGCCGCCGCGGGGACGGTCGTCGAGGATCCGCTGTCGTCCTGCGTCGCTTCCGGCGACGTCGACGACGGCGGTGGTGACGACGGGGGTGGCGTGAGGGGATCGGGCGTCGGTCGGCCGGACGCCGACCGCTGCTTCGGCGAGCCCTGTCCCGGCCGCTCCGGGGCAGCTCCCAACCACCGCTTCAACCAGTCCACTTCGGTACAGCCCTCCCGGTCAGAGCCACGGGCACGCGCGGCACCAGACCCGTCCGCGTGCCGAACCAGGCTGGCGAGCACCTGATTCTGAGAAGGGAGTTAAACACCGTTTTATCGAAACTTGTCGTATTTAAGGACTTCTTGTGTCGGCGTCTCCATCCCGAGGGAAGCTCCATCCGCCGCGAACCGGCGCGTGCGGTGCTCGGTCGCCACGGGGTGGCCGCCCCCGAGGTGCGTGGTCGCCCGGGGGAGTGGCGCGCTGACGGGCCGTTGGCGACCGGTCACCGAGGGCTCATGGTGTGACCGGAGACACATCAGTGACATGTCACACCCTATTGATGGGTCTGTTCATCACATGAAACGGTTCCTCACGCGCTCGAATGCCTCCACTCCCCCTTCACGGCGCGTTCACGTGGTTCCCCCACACCCCCACCCTCCTCTAGGAGCGACGTTGCGTCAGCTTCCTCGCCTGCCCGGACTGCTGGCCGCAGTCACCGCGGCGGGTGCCCTGCTGCTCGGTGTGTCCGCCACGCCGAGCCTGGCCGCGGCCCCCACGCCCAGGCCAGCGGCCACCCCCACGGCCGCCCCGCTCGGGAACCTGCCGGCCGGCGACCACCTGCCCCCGGCCGGCGCCACCACCGAGGACCCCGCGGGCCCGGCCGCGCCGCTGGACCACCGTCTGACGGCCGTCCAGCTCCCGCCGCTCAGCCCGCCCGTCCCGGAGGCGGCCACCGCGTCCGCACGGGCACCGCAGTCCCGCGCCCTCGCCCAGGCGGCCCCGCCCGCCGCGGCGTCGTGCACCGCCGGCGACTTCAGCAGCCGCTCCGGGGCGGCCCTGGTCTCCTTCGTCAAGGCCTCGACGACCGATTGCATCAACACCCTCTTCGGCGTCTCCGGGTCCAACGCCTACTGGACGTTCCGCCAGGCCCAGATGGTGACGGTCGCCGACGCCCTGCGGACCACCGCCGCCGGCTACCCCGGCGACAACTCCACCAGCGCCCTGCAGCTCATCCTGTTCCTGCGCGCGGGCTACTTCGTGCACTACACGTACCCGGGCACCGTCGGCAGCTACGACGCCCCGCTCACCGACGCGGTGGCGCGCGGCATCGACGCCTTCGTGGCCTCCCCCCACTTCACGGACGCCACGGAGGCGAACGCCCCGGTCGCCGGCGAGGCCCTGGTCCTCACCGACAGCGCCGACCTCCAGGGCCGCTACCTCGCGACCTACCAGCACGTGCTGAACGGCTACACCAACGCGTACAACGACTCCCGGCCCCTGGTGAACTTCTTCAACAAGGTCTTCACCCCGCTCTGGCGCGGCCACCAGAACGCGGCCTACGTCGCCGCCGTCACGGCGGACCCGGGCATCATCGACACCCTCGACGCTTTCGCCCTCAACCACCGGGACCTGCTGGGCACCGCCGGCTCCGTCCTGGCGTCCAACGCGGGCCTGGAGATGTCCCGCTTCGTCAAGTACCCGGCGCTCCAGCCCAAGGTCCGGCCCCTGGTCAAGGGCCTGCTCGACGTCTCGTCGATGACCGGCCCGACCGCCCCGCTCTGGGTCGGCGCCGCCAACCTGGCGTCCTTCTACGACCAGGCCCAGTGTTCGTACTACGACGTCTGCGACCTGTCGAAGCGGCTGGTGAAGGCCGTGTTCCCGGCCAGCCACACCTGTGACACCCGCACCATCCTGTCCCAGGACCTGACCGCGGCCGAGCTCGCCGCCGTCTGCGCCGACCTCAAGGGCGAGGACGCCTACTACCACCAGCTGGTCCGCGACAACGGTCCGATCCCCGGCCAGTACGAGTCGACGGTGCAGATCGTGGTGTTCGCGAGCCGGGAGGACTACCAGACCTACGCCGGGGCGATGTACGACGTCCCCACCGACAACGGCGGCATCACGCTGAACGGCGACCCGGGCGACCCGGCCAACCTGCCGGTCACGCTGATGTACCGGCAGCCCTACGACAACGGCTTCACCGCGGGGATCTGGAACCTCGACCACGAGTACGCCCACGTCCTGGACTCCCGCTACAACATGAAGGGCAAGTTCGCCCAGCAGATCAGCCACCCCGCCCTGTGGTGGATCGAAGGCTCCGCCGAGTACGCGTCGTACGCCTACCGCAACGTCACCGACACCCGGGCGATGGCCGAGGCCGCCAAGCACACCTACACCCTCAGCAGCCTGTTCCAGAGCACCTACAACAACAGTGACACCAACCGCACCTACATGTGGGGCTACCTCGCCATCCGCTACCTGGTCGAGCGCTCCCCGTCCACCGTGCAGACGGTGCTCTCGAAGTACCGCACGGGTGACTACGCCGGCGCCTACTCCTACGTCAACTCGATCGGGACCTCCTACGACAGCGGGTTCGACAGCTGGCTCACCCGCTGCGCCGAGGGCGACTGCCTGGCCGACGGCACGCCGGCCGCGGACTTCGACACGGCCGTCTCGGGTCTGAGCGTGAAGCTGACCGACCGCTCCACGCAGACCGGCAACGGCTCGATAGCCTCCCGCGTCTGGGACTTCGGCGACGGCACCGCCTCCACGGAGGCCGCCCCGACGAAGGCCTACGCCAAGGCCGGCTCCTACCGGGTCGCCCTGACCGTCACCAGCAGCACCGGGATGACGGCCACCGTCACCAAGTCCGTCACCGTCGCCGTCCCCGTCCCGCAGCCCTGCACCGGGAGCAGCGGGCAGGAGATGGGCCAGAACTGCTACCGCACCGGCCGCTCGGCCGCCGCCGGCGCCCTGGACTACCTCTACGTCTACCTGCCGGCCGGCACGACGACGCTCACCGTCACCACCACCGGCGGCACCGGAACCGCCTACCTGTACTACAACCCCACCACCTGGGCCACCGCCACCAACGCCACCGTGTCCTCGACCGCCGGTGGCACCACCCAGAGCCTGACCGTCACCAACACCACGGCCGGCTACCGCTTCATCAGCCTGTACGGCGCGACGGAGTTCAGCGGCGTCACCGTCTCCACGCAGTACTGATCCTCGCCGTACCGGGCCGCTTCCGGCGCGCTTCCGGCGCACGAGCGGCGGCCCGGGCCCGCAGACACCTGCCGGCCCGGGCCGCCGGGCCCGGCCGGCCGGATGGACCCCGGAACCGGGACCCCGTCCGCAGCGTCTATGCTCGTCGACCGTGCTCGCCGATCATGGCGAGCCGTGGAGCTTCTTGGGGGAGAGCAGCCGATGCCCGAACTGGTGGGGTACACCGTCCAGCCCGACGCGCTGGACCACGTGAACACGGCACTCGGCAACGTCGCAACCGACCTGGCCTCGGCCAACCAGGCCTACACCGCGCAGAAGCTCTACCAGTCCGCCGACTTCGGCGAGTTCGGTGTGGACCTGGCGTGGGCGGGCTTCGACACCAACTGGGACCAGGAACTGCACGTCACCCAGCGCGCCGTGGCGGAACTGGTGCAGAAGATGACGGCCACCAGCGCCAATTACCGCGCCGTGGAATCGCAGCTCGCCGCCTCGCTGACCCCGGCGCAGGCCCGATGAGCAAGGTCGCGGACCTGCAGAAGGCGCAGCAGGCCATCACCCACCCCGGCTCCGGCTTCTACCTCGGACTCACTCTGCTCAAGGCGATCGACAAGGCCCTGGCCGTGGCCGGGCCGGCCGGGAACCCGGGCGTGATACGTGAGCGGGCCAAGGCGTACACGGAGACCGCCAAGGCCTATGCCAAGGCGTCCGCCGACCTCAAGGAAGTCACCGACAACCGGCTGCCGAACGCCTGGACCGGCTCGGTCGCCGAGAACGCCACCCAGTCCATCCGGGCGCTGGCGAACGAACTGGCCGTCTCCCAGAAGTCCCTGGAGCAGGCCGCCACCGAGCTGAACGCCTGGGCGGACGGTCTGGAGGGGGCCCGGAGCACCGACGCGCAGGGCGTGACCGCGCTGGAGAACGTGCAGAAGTCACTGGCCCACGACGCTCTCGACATCGGCAAGGCGATCGCCGCCATCGACCCCGCCAACGCCGCCGTGGGAACCAGGATCTCGGCCGCCCAGCGGGCGGAGAGCAGCGGCACCCGCGCCGCGAGCATGCTCAACCAGCTCGCCGCCAGGGCCCGCACCGAGCGCGCCGGACAGGGGCCGATCGATCCTCTCGCGGCGCTGGTCCTGGCGAACGAGAAGGGCCCCGGCGGCGATGTGGACGGCGACTACATCCTGACGGACGGCCAGCTCGACCGCGCCAAGCAGTTCATGTCCGTGATGAACGGCACCGACCAGCTCGCGTTCCAGAAGCTCCTGTCCGGCGCGAAGTCACCGGAGGAGGCCGCCTACCTCTGGAAGGCCCTGGCGGCCGGCCACCCGGTGGCCGACGTCCAGCAGTTCGCCGCGCTGATCCACCCCCACGGCGACGACCCGCGCTGGCTGTCCGAGCACCTGGTTCCGGCGCTCGGTACGGATTCCCTGCAGGAGGAGTCCACCAGCCAAGCGGTACGGCTGACCTACAAGGGTGCCGAGGTCCTCGACGGCTACGACATCTACAGCCAGCGCAACGTCGGCGACTGCGTCGCCGCCTCCACGGTGGTCGCGAGTCTCAGGCTCGACCCGGTGTCGATGCTCCAGCTCACCACCGGCAACATGGCCGACGTACCGGGGGCCGACTCGCCCGAGTACTTCAAGCAGCGCCTCCAGCAACTGTTCATCGGTCAGTACCAGCAGGGGCAGCTGGCCGACGGCAGCCAGAAGATCTACCCGGAGAACGGCGGCGGGATCGGCCCGAAGGGCGGCACCTTCCTCGCCGACCAGAACCTCGGGAAGGCCACGGGCTCGACCTACGAGTACGTCAACCTGGACACCGACGACGACCGGCGCGCGGCCGTCACCCGGATAGAGAAGGCCCTGGACGAGGGCAAGCCGGTGCCGTTCTGCGCCTTCGACGAGGCCAGCAAGGCGGCCGGCAAGGACGGCAGTTACCACCAGATGGTGATCGTGGCCAGGGACGGTGACCGGCTGCAGGTCTACAACCCGTGGGGCCAGTCGGTGTGGGTGACCGAGGACCAGTTCATCCACAACCACCTGAACGACGGTGGCCTCACCGACACGGCGAACATCAACCGGCCCTACGGCGTGGAGCTGCCGAAATGACCGACATCCTCCCGGACTCCGAACTGATGACCGGCTACGACGTCGAGGCCGCCGTCACCCGCGGCCTGCTGATCGACGGAGTCCCGCGCCGGGTGCTCTTCGGCGAGGCGGCGATCGCCGCCTCGTACCAGGCCGAGGCCCTGCACATCGGCCCCGAACCGCTGGGCGTCCTGGCCCAGTACGTCCGCGCCGGCGGCTTCGCCGGCGCGCTCGACCTGCCCGAGCCGGTGATCGGCCGGGAAGCGGGCGAGCTGGTCCGTGACTGGCTGCGCGCGGGCGCGGCCGGCGGGGCGGACCTCGGGCGCGAGGTCCTGTTCGCCCGCTGGCTGGCCGAGGTCGCGCTGCTGATCACCATGCGTCGCCGGGTCCGGGAAGAGGGCAGCTGATGCGCCGAACCGTCATCGCCACCGGGGTGGCGCTCCTGGCCGCCGCCCTGCTGCTCGGCTCCTACCTCGACGGCTGGTGGTCCGACTCAGGCCCGGCCGGCACCACGGTCGCCACCGCCACCCGGCCACAGGTGGAGGTGCCCCTCCCCACCGAGGCGGGGAGCGCCACCATCCCGTACCCGCCCAGCACGGTGACCCTGGCGGTCGGACAGCAGCTCGGCGTCAGGACGACCGGGGGCGCCCGGCCGAAGAGCTGGCACCTCGACTCGGCGGGCGACGCCGGCGTGCTGCGGCCCGGCCCGGACTACGTCATCAACCCCTGCCCCGCGGACCCGCCCGCGGCGGGCTGCGGCTCCGAGTTCGACCTGACCTTCAGCGCCCTGGCGCCCGGAACCACCACACTGACATGGGTGTTCGGCCGGGGAGGTTGCCAGGCCGGCGTACCGAAGTACGCGGGGGACCGGTGCGACATCTCCAAGAGCATCCAGGTCACCGTCCGCTGAACGTCACCAGGGATCCCGACGGCCCCGGCCGCCCCCCACATCACCTCGGACACCGCCCGGATCCGCGGCTAACCGAGTGCCGGGCGGCGTCCCCAGGCCGAGATCAGCGGCGCGAGTGTCAGGTCGAGTTCGCCCGCGTGGATGGCGGCCAGGTGCGCGTCGATCTCGGCGTCGTCGGCCAGGCCGGCCGCGAGCAGCTCACCACGCACGTGCCGGAAGGTCGCCGCCTCCAGCCGGTCGCAGGCCGGGCCGCCGACCGGGAAGGTGCCCGTCGCGGCGACATCCACCAGGCCGGCCTCGCGCAGGGCCCGCGGCAGCGTCCGGCCGTAGCGCAGGTCCGCGCCGCGGCGGGCCAGCAGCTCCCGGACCGCGTCGCGCAGCCGGTTGGCCCGCCGCTGCGCGGGGCCGCTGTCGTCCAGGCACGCCAGCGGCTGCAGGGCGGTGTCGGCGTCCTCGACCAGCAGCCAGCCGCCGGGCCGTAGCGCTGCCGCCATGGTGGCCAACGCGCGGGCCCGGTCGGGTACATGGACGAGTACGAGCCGGGCGTGCACCAGGTCGAACGTCCCCTGCTCCGGGGGCGGATCGGCGGCGACGTCGTGCTGTCGCACCTCGTACCCGTCGCCGCTCTTCAGCCACGACGGGTCGAGGTCCGTGGCCAGGACGTGTCCGGTCGGGCCGACGGCCGCCGCGAGCGCCTCCGGGATGCCGGGGCCGCCGGCCCCCACCTCCCAGCAGCGCGAGCCGGCCCTGACCCCCAGTCGGTCGAAGTGCCCGCGTGTCACACCGTCGAACAGCTCGGCCAGCCAGACGAACCGCTCGCCCGCCTCGGCGCGCGCGTTGTCCAGCAGGTACCCGCGGGCGGGGGCGGACTCTTCACCGGGTGCGGCGGTCCCTGTCGGATCCGGTCGGCCATCGACGTGCGGAGAACGGGGAGAGGAGGTCATGCCTCCATGGTCGACCTCCCCGGGCCGCCGGCGCCACGGGGACGGGAGTCGGATGTCTCACACGGCCGGCGAAACCCCGCACGCCCCACGGCGCGGTTTGCACCGTGCTGTGACGGAAGGGGCGCAAGTGTCCGGTGCGGACGGACACCCGGGAGCCGGAGCCGGTTCCCGGGTGTCCGTCCGCACCGGCAACTCCACTTCCGCATACGGCAACCCCGGGTGCCGCCCCTCGGGGAGGCGGCACCCGGGATCGGTGTCACGTCAGTAGATGAGGATGTCCCAGTGGCTGCCCTCGTTGCAGTACAGGTTGCCCGACGCGGCCTTCCACTGCGGGTAGCCGTCGCCCCGGAGGCCGATGTAGGTGAAGCTGTTCTGGATGTAGTTGTCGATGCAGGAGCTACGGGCGATGTCGACCTTGTAGCCGTTGTAGTGGCTGTAGGTGCCGGAGGCGTGGCCCACCTCGGTCCCGCCCGTGATGTTGATGGAACAGCCGCTGGCCTGCTTGAGGGTGATCACGGCGCTGACCGTGCCCGAGTTGATCTGGTCGAACGAGGTGCAGGTGGAGTTGGACCTGGTGGTGCAGCCCCCGCTGGAGCTCCACGTGATGCCGGCGCTGCTGAACTGACCGGCGGCCGCCGACTGCGACAGCTTGCTCCCGCTGGCACCCGCCGTGGGCGCCGAGAAGGCGAGGCCGGCCACGGTCAGGGCGACGAGGGTTGCTGCGGTGCGTGGCTTCATCTGCATCTCCCGGTGAGGATGGTGTGCATCCGACTGGACCCCCGCTCTCCTGCCGCGCCTCGGCGGGAGGGCGGGAAGTCCGGCGCCGGGCCTGTGGAACCGGCCCGGACGAAGGGGTCGTACGCAGTGCTGTGACGCGGCAGTGCTCCGGCGCGAGGGCCGACCGATCCGTCCGGCGCGGCCACCCGCGGTTCCCGGGGAACGAGGGGCGGGCTTCGAGCGCCGGCATCGCACCAGGATGGCCCACCGTTGTCTATGCGAGTAGACCCCGGTTTGTGAATTTCGCGTGACGGAGGGTGTCCGTCCGGGCGTCGAAACGCTCCACGGGATGGCGCCCGCGAGCGGGCCGGCTCGGGTAAGGCTTGCCTTGCCACGCGTCCGGGGCCTCCCCTAAGGTGAAGTCCTCAGAGGACCTGATGACCTGAGGAGTAACTGACTCATGACCGACCTCCATGAACTGACGCTGGCCGAACAGGCCGCGGCCGTCCGGCGACGCACCGTCTCGCCGACCGAACTGGTCGACCACCACCTGCGCCGCATCGAGGAGTCCGACGGCCTGCTGGGCGCCTACCGCACGGTCGACGCGTCCGGCGCCCGCCGGGCCGCCCTGCGCCACCTGGTCGAGCAGCGCGACCCGGCCGCCGTCGAGCTGATCGAGGCGGCCGCCGCGGACGTGGACGACCGGATCGTCCGGGCCGCCCTGGAACTGCTCGGCCGGATGCGCGGCCCCGAGGTGCTGGCGCAGGCCCGCCGCTGGGCCGACCCGGCCACCGGCGG
>NZ_MSJQ01000431.1 GCF_014596515.1 Streptomyces sp. CBMA156 | reverse complement strand
CCCGGGGGGCCGGACTTCCCTGGGCCGTCCCGCTCCCCCGGCCCGCCTCGGCTCCGTCCTGCGGACCGGCCGGGCCCGGCACCTCCGCCCCTCGGGGCGGCTCGGCCCAGCTGCCGTGTCCGGGGGCGGCGGCACCGGGCGGGCCGGCGTGGAAGGTCCGCCAGACGAGTCCCTGGTCGTGGGCGCGGGCGGAGGAGGGTGCCTCCCCCGGCCAGGCGCCGACGTACCAGAGGTGGACCAGGGCGTGCTCGTCGCGCACCCGGTGGGCCAGCGTGGTGCGGTGGTGTTCGTCCGCCATGCCGGTGGAGCGCAGCTCGGGTACGTCGAAGCCGGTCAGTTCGGCGCAGACGCGCAGGAACTCGTCCAGGTCGGCCAGGGCGTCGACGTACGCGTTCGCGACGGGGTCCCAGCACTCCGCCAGGTCGTAGTCGGCCGGGCGGTTGTCGGACACGGACACGCGGGCACCCCCACGATCGGCAACGGGTGGCCGAGGCATGACAGGCCGTACGGCACGACGGTCCGTACGACGCGGCAGGCCTCGCAACGCGGCAGGCGGGGACCGCCCGGTTCCACGGACGGACCGCTCTGCCACCGTGATCCTGCCGCCCCGCCTCGCCTCCGAGGGCTCATTGCACGGATCTGCCCGTACTTCGCCACCCCTTGCCCGATCGACGGCCTGCCGTGATCATCAAGCGCCCACTTTCGGTCGGTCCGGTGCACGCATCGGCACGGCGTGCACCTCAGCCCAGTGCGCGCACCGCCGCCAGGACGTCCAGGCCGAGCGCCGGGTCCGCGTCCTCGGGCAGACTGACGGACAGCCGGGTGACCAGGCCCGCGTAGCGCCGGTGGATCTCCCGGGCGGCCTCCTCCACCGGGCCGCAGACCGCGAAGGTGTCGAACACCTGGTCGTCGATCAGCGCGGCCATCTCCGCCCAGCGTCCGCGCACCGAGTGGGCGTGCAGCTCCTCCTGGAGCCCCTCCCAGCCGTGCTGCGCCAGCACCGGGCGGTAGGCCGGCGTGGAGGCGTAGAACGCGAGCCGCTCGCGGGTGGCCGCCCGGTTGGCCGCCAGTTCCTCCTCCGTCCGGCCGGTGGCGGTGAGCACGCTGCCGACGATCTCGAACGGACGCGCCGTCCACGCGGCGCCCTCCGCCTCCGCCCGGGCGCGTTCCCCGGTCAGGCCGGGCAGCACCTGCTCGGCCAGGTAGGCGGTGGAGGAGAACGGGTGGCTCAGGAAGCCGTCCGCCACCGCCCCCGCGGTCCGGGTCATCAGCGGCCCGACGCCCGCCAGCAGGATCCGCGGCACCCCGGCCGGCACCGGGTCCGGCGAGAAGACCGGCGTCATCACCGTGTGGGTGTAGAACTCGCCCCGGAAGCGCAGCCGTTCGCCGGTCTGCCAGCTGTGCCAGATCGCCCGCACCGCGTGCACGTACTCGCGCATCCGGGCCGCCGGACGGTCCCAGGGCATCCCGAAGCGCTTCTCGATGTGCGGCTTGACCTGCGATCCCAGCCCGATGACGGCCCGTCCGCCGGAGGCCGCGTGCAGCCCCCAGGCCTGGTAGGCCAGCGTCATCGGGGTCCGGGCGAAGGCCACCGCGATGCCGGTGGCCAGCTCGATCGACTCGGTCCGGTCGGCCGCGCGGGCGAGCTGGAGGAACGGGTCGTACGCGGTCTCGGCGACCACCAGCCGGTCCACGCCCCGGCGTTCGGCCTGCTCGGCGGCGTCCAGGATGCCCGCCGGGTGTCCGGAGGCGATGGCGTCGAGGCGGAGGGCGGCGGGTCGGTCCATGGCGGTGCTCCTGGTCGCGGGCGGCGGTGCTACCCGGGTAGCCTGCCACGGCTCGACGCTCACCCCGGCCCGCGCTGCGGCCCGTACCTGGGCCCGTGCCCCGGCCCGCACTGCGACCGGCGCTCCGGCCCGTGCAACCGCCCTACGCCGCGAACAGCCGGTCCAGGTGCCGGTCGACGGCCGTGAGCACGGCGGCGGGACCGACCACGTCCAGCTCCAGCAGCGTGGTGAACCCGGTGAGCGCGAGCAGCAGGTCCGTCTCCACCGCCGGGTCGCGGTCGGCCGCGAGGTACCCGTCGGCGATCGCCTGCCGGACCACCTGCTCGACCATCGCCCGCCCCTGGAGCAGTCCGCCGCGCGCCCGCGCGTGGACCTCCTCGTCGTGCAGCGCCTCCAGCACGTAGGCGGCACTCATCCGGCTGGTCGTCCGCGCGTCGGCGTGCAGGGGCAGCAGTTCGACCAGCATCGCCCGCAGCACCTCACGCGGATGCGGTGCCTCGCCGAGGGCTTCCAGCGCCCGGCCGACCCGCAGCGCGCTCTGCTCCCCTGCGAAGTCCATCGCGAAGGCGAGCAGCTGCGCCCGGGAGCCGAAGTAGTGCTGGAGCTGTCCGAGCGAGATGCCGGCCGCCTGCGCGACCTCGCGCATCGTCAGGTGCGTGGCGCCGCGCTGCTCCACGACCCGCCACAGCGCTCGGGCGATCGTCTCGCGGCGCTCCCTGTGGTCGACCTGCTTCGGCATGCGCGGCGGCTCCTCGGGTTCTCTCCACACGCTTCGGACTCTTTTCCATACGCTTGACATAATACAGGCGACCTATAACGTGGGAAGCCTTCCGAGGGAGGAGCCCGCCATGCCGGAGCAACCCGTCGTCCGCACCACCGAGGGACTCGTCCGCGGCCGCTGGGAGCCGCGGCGCGGGCAGGAACGGTCCGGGCAGGCACAACACGGCCGGGAAGCACCCGGCCGGGAGCCGCAGGAGGGCGAGGGGCTCGCGGTCTTCCGCGGCATCCGCTACGCCCGGCCGCCGGTCGGGGACCTCCGCTTCGCCGCCCCCGTCGAGCCCGAACCGTGGGAGGGCGTCCGCGAGGCCACCGCCTTCGGCCCCGTCGTCCCGCAGTCCGGGCCGATGCCCACCGGTCCCGCCGAGCCGTCCGAGGACACCGACTGGCTGACGCTCAACGTCTGCACGCCCGATCCGGGCGCGGCCGGGCTGCCGGTCCTGGTCTGGATCCACGGCGGCGGGTTCATGGCCGGCGCCTCCGGCGACCCGCTCTACGATCCGACCGCCCTGGCCTCCGCCGGGCTGGTCGTGGTGAGCATCAACTACCGCGTGGGCGCCGAGGGCTTCGTCCTGCTGGAGGGCGCGCCCGCCAACCGGGGCTTCCTGGACCAGATCGCCGCCCTGCGGTGGGTGCGGCGCAACATCGCCCGGTTCGGCGGCGACCCCGCGCAGGTGACCGTCGCCGGGCAGTCCGCGGGCGCCGGGTCGGTCGCCGCCCTGCTCACCATGGACGCGGCCCGCGGCCTGTTCCGGCGGGCCGTCGCCCACACCGTCCCCGGCACCCACTGCACCCCCGCGCTGGCCGCCGAGGTCACCGCCGGGCTCGCCAGGCTGCTCGGCACGGCCCCCACCGCCACGGCGCTGGCCGAGGTGCACCCCTGGCGCCTGGCCGCGGCGGTCACCGAACTCGGCGCCGCGCTGCCGGAGCACCTGGCCCGCTGGGGCCGACTGGCGCACAGCGGCATCGCCACCGTCCCGGTGGTCGACGGCGAGGTGCTGCCCGGGTCCCCGTGGTCGGCGCTCGGCGACGGCGTCGAGCTGCTGGCCGGTCACACCCGGGACGAGTTCCGCCTGTTCAGCGTCCTCAGCGGCCGGCACGGCGGCTTCACCGAGAAGGAGGCACGCCTCGCCCTTGAGCTGTTCGCCCCGGCGCCGGACGGCCCGGACGCCTACCGGACCGCCCTCCCGGGGGCGACCCCCTCCGAACTCCTCGAAGCGGTCTGCTCCGACGCCCTGTTCCGGGTGCCGTCCCTCCGGCTGGCCGAGGCCAACGCGGCGGCCGGCGGCACCTCGTACCTCTTCGAACTCGCCCTGCCCGCCGCCGCCCTCGGCGGCGTCTTCGGCGCCTGCCACAGCCTGGACGTACCGCTCGCCTTCGGCTCCCTGGACAGCCCGACGGCGCGACAGTTCCTCGGCGACCCGCCCGCGCCGGAGGTGGTCCGGGTCTCGGCGGAACTGCGGCAGGCCTGGGTCCGGTTCGCCACCACCGGCGACCCGGGGTGGCCCGCCTTCGATCCGGACGAGCAGCTCACCCGGGTCCTGGACGCCCGCTCCCGGACCGTCCGCTACCCGGAACAGACCGCCCGCCGGATCTGGGCGGGGCACCCGCTCACCGCCTACGACCTGCGCTGACGGCAACACCCGGGCCGGGCGAGCGGTTCGCACGGACGGCACACCCGTACACACCGCTCGCCCGCCCGTCCGGCGAAGCCCACCGTCCGCCGGGCCCCACCGTCCGCCGGGCCCCACCGTCCGGCCGCTACGCCGCCGAGGCGTCCAGCAGCTTCAGCAGCTCGGTGGCCACCAGGGCCGAGGAGGCCGGGTTCTGACCGGTCACCAGGTTGCGGTCGACCTCCACATGCGGCGCCCAGGGCTCGCCCTCCTCGAAGTCCACGCCGATCCCGGCCAGCCGGTCCTGGAGCAGCCAGGGCGCCCGGTCGGCCAGGCCGGCCTGGGTCTCCTCGGCGTTGGTGAAGCCGGTCACCCGGTACCCGGTGAAGGGCGACCCGCCGTCCGCGGTCCGTGCGGCGAGCAGCGCCGCCGGGCCGTGGCAGACCACCCCGAGCGGGCGCCCGGAGGCCAGCGCCCGGGTGAGCAGCCGGCCGGAGTCGGCGTCGACCGCCAGGTCCTCCATCGGACCGTGACCGCCGGGGTAGTACACGACGTCGTAGTCGGCCGGGTCCACCTCGGCCAGCACCAGCGGCTGCCGGAACTCGGCGATCTTCTCCACCTCCTCGGCCATCGCCGGGTCGGTCAGGCTGGCCCGGTCCGCGACCGGGACGACGCCGCCCGGGGTGGCGGCGGTGACCCGGTGGCCGGCCTCGGTGAAGGCGCGGTACGGGACGACCGCCTCCTCCGCCCAGAAGCCGGTCGGGTGCGCGGTGCCGTCGTTCAGGGTCCAGGACCTCGAACCGGTCAGGACGAACAGGATGTCGGCCATGGGTGATGCCTCCAGGGGTGCCGCGGTCTGTGCCGCGACGGCCCGCCGCGGCGCTCACGGCGTCGACGCTAGACGCGCCCGGCCCGCGGGGACCAATGGGCCACGCGATACGGGACATCGGGATTCCGATACCTCACCCGGACCGGTCGGACCGGGCGACGCACCGACCGTCGAACCGGCCGACGACCTCACCTTCCGGCCCGTCGTCGAGCCATCGGAATCCCGTAGGCTCACCGGCATGAGCGATCGGCCGGCCACCGGCTCGGGCCCCCTGGACCTCAACCAGCTGCGCACCTTCCTCGCCGTGCACCGCGCGGGCTCCTTCACCGCGGCCGCGCACCTGCTGGGCCTGTCCCAGTCCACGGTGACCGCGCAGATCCGGGCACTGGAGCAGCGGCTCGGCCGGGAGCTGTTCGAACGGCGGGCGCGCGGGGTCAGCCCGCTGCCGTACGCCGACGACCTCGCCGCCCGGCTGTCCGGGCCGCTGGACCGGCTCGCCGGGCTCGCCGACGGGCGCGGCGGG
>NZ_MSJQ01000430.1 GCF_014596515.1 Streptomyces sp. CBMA156 | reverse complement strand
GCGACCGTGCTCGCGCTGGACGGGGGCACCCCCGACGGGCCAGGCGATCCCGGTGACCTGCACGGCCTTGCGCACGAACGGCTGACCGTCGGCACCGCCGCCGAGGAGCCCTTCGACCTCGCCCAGCACCTGGTCAGCGCGGCCGCCGGGCAGTGGGCAGGCCACCGCTCCGTCCGCGACCGGCTCGCCGGGCTCGCCGGGCGGCTGGCCTCGATGCCCGCGATCAGCCGCTGGTAACCGGGCCGGCCCCGTTCACCACGGGCCGGTTCGCAGGCCGCCCGAAAACCCTTTGCGGGAACGGCGATCGGCGTCCGAGGATAACGGTTCGTGACCGACGAACCCCCGCATCCCCCCGTGCCCGGGCGCGCCCGGACGCTGCTGCGCTCACTGACCCCGGACCTCTCCCCCTGGCGTGCCTCGCGGGACTTCCGCTACCTGTGGACCTCCGGCTGCGTCACCAGCTTCGGCAGCTTCCTGACCCTCGTCGCCGTACCGATGCAGATCAAGGAACTCACCGGCTCCTCCTTCGCGGTCGGCCTGATCGGCGCCGTCGAGCTCGTCCCGCTGGTCGTCTTCGGCCTCTGGGGCGGCGCCCTCGCCGACGCCGTGGACCGCAGGAAGCTGGTGCTGCGCGCCGAGGCGGCGCTCGGCCTGCTGGCCGGACTGCTGCTGCTCAACGCCCTGTTGCCGCACCCGCTGCTCTGGCCGATCTACCTGGTCGCCGCGCTGGTCGCGGCCGCCGACGGCCTCCAGCGCCCGGCACTGGACTCGCTCACCCCGCGGCTCGTCCCGCACCAGCACCTGACCGCCGCGTTCGCCCTCAACTCGCTTTACCACAACGCCGCTTCGGTGGCCGGCCCGGCGCTGGCCGGCGTCGTGGTGGCCTTCGCCGGGGTGCAGACCGCGTACGCGCTGGACATCCTCACCTTCGGCCTCTCGCTGCTGCTGCTCGTCCGGATCAAGGCGGTGCCGCCGCCCACCGGCGCCGAGCGGCCGTCGGTCCGGGCGGTGCTCACCGGCGTCCGCTACGCGTGGAGCCGCAAGGACCTGCTCGGCACCTACGCGATCGACATCTGCGCCATGCTGTTCGCCTACCCGGTGGCCGTCTTCCCCTTCCTGGCCTCGGAGTTGGGCGCGGACTGGGCGCTCGGCCCGATGTACGCGGCGTCCGCCCTGGGCGCCCTGCTGGTCGGCGTGACCAGCGGCTGGACCTCCCGGGTCCACCGGCACGGCCGGCTGCTGCTGGCCGCCGCCGTCGGCTGGGGCGCGGCGATGGCGCTCGCCGGGCTGTCCGGGCACATCTGGCTGGTGCTGCTCGGCCTGGCGCTGGCCGGCGGCGCCGACGAGATCAGCGGGCTCGCCCGCTCGACCATGTGGAACCAGTCCATCCCGGACGCGGTGCGCGGCCGGATGGCGGGCGTCGAACTGCTCAGCTTCTCCGTCGGCCCGCAGCTCGGCCAGGTCAGGGCCGGCACCATGGCCGGACTGGTCGGCGTGCGCGCCTCGGTGTGGGCCGGCGGCCTCGCCTGCGTGGTCGCGGTGCTCGCGGTCGCCGCCGCCCTGCCGAAGCTGCTCTCCTACGACGACCGCACCGACCCGCACGCCGCCGCCGTCCGCGCCGAGCACGAACGCGCCGCCCGGGAGGCCGTCACCGCGGTGTGACAGACTCCCGCCCATGGCGGTGGGGGGTTGGCAGAAGTGGGCGGGCCTGGTGCTCGTCCTGACCGTGCTGGCGGGCATCGTGGCCGGCTGGCTGTTCTGGCCGGACGGCGGGACGGTGAGGCCGGCCATCCGGGCGGACCGTACGGCCAGCGGACCGCCGCCGCCGGACCTGCGGGCGCTCGCCGACTCCCCCGAGGTGGTCGCCGCCGACCGGGCGCTCGGCGCGGAGATCGACCGCCGGCTCGCCTCGCTCCTCCCCGCGCTCTCCGGCGCCGAGGTGATCGGCGAGGGCCTCCGGGACGGCTGCGCCGTCGGGCCGAGCTGGTCCGACGGCTTCGGCACCCGCCGGCCGGCCGCGGAGTGCCGCCGACAGGTGGTCAGGTACCTGGCGGTGGCGGGCGATCCGCAGCAGATCCGGTCCCGGTGGGAGCCCGCGCTGACCGCCCAGGGCGCCAGGGCGGCCGACACCAACGCCTCGCCCCGGCCGGGCGAGGTGCTCTGGTACGGCTTCCCCCGGGAGGACAGCGCGGACCTGCTCGGGGTGCGTCTGGGCTTCGACGAGCGGAAGGGCCCCGAGGCCTCGGCCACCCCCGGCCTGAACGTCCCCCGGCCGCGGTCCCCCGACGACGGCGTGACGGCCTGGGCGGACCGCGGGTCCCGCCCTCCGGGGCCGCAGGACCAGGCGGCCGCCCAGGCCTTCGCGAGCGGGCGGCGCCTCGTCGTGCTGGAGATCTCGGAGAACTACTTCACCGGCCCCGAGCCGCGCTGACCACCGGCTCCCGCCCCTCGGCCGCCGAGCGGCCGCTACTCGGTGTCGTCCTCGGGCCGGTCGTTCCAGTGCGGGTCGTTGCGCCACTCCCGGTTGCGCTCGTCCGCGATCCGCAGCGCCTGGGCGGCCTCTTCTCGGCTGGCGTACGGCCCCAGGCGGTCCTTCGCCGGACACTCCGGCCCCTCCTCGACCTTCTGGTGCTTGATGCAGTAGAACCACTCGCCGGGCTTGCCGGTCGGCTTGCGGTTGAATCCGAGGGGCATGGCACTCTCCCGTTCGAAGGATGGGTCGGTACCGATCATTCCCCGCAGCGGGCCCGGCCGCACACCGCCCGGGTCCGGCCCGGCCCGACGACTAGACTCGCGGCATGGCTCTCGTACCCGGCATCCAGTCCCCCACCCGCAAGGTCCCGGCGAACATCGCGCGCCCCGAGTACGTCGGCAAGCCCGCGCCGACGCCGTACACCGGGCCCGAGGTGCAGACCGCCGAGACGGTCGAGAAGATGCGGATCGCCGGCGGGATCGCCGCCCGGGCGATGGAGGAGGCGGCGAAGCTGATCGCCCCCGGCGTCACCACCGACGCGCTGGACGCCGTCGCCCACGCGTACATGTGCGACCACGGCGCCTACCCCTCCGACCTCGGCTACCGGGGCTTCCCCAAGTCCGTCTGCACCTCGATCAACGAGGTGATCTGCCACGGCATTCCGGACTCGACCGTGCTCCAGGACGGCGACATCGTCAACATCGACGCCACCGCGTACATCCACGGGGTGCACGGCGACCTCAACGCCACCTACCTGGTCGGCGACGTGGACGAGGAGTCCCGGCTGCTGGTCGAGCGCACCAGGGAGTCCCTCGACCGGGCGATCAAGGCGGTCAAGCCGGGCCGGCAGATCAACGTCATCGGGCGGGTCATCGAGTCCTACGCCAAGCGCTTCGGCTACGGCGTGGTACGGGACTTCACCGGGCACGGCATCAACACGTCGTTCCACTCCGGCCTGATCATCCCGCACTACGACAGCGAGCGGGCCACCGAGGTGATCAAGCCGGGCATGACCTTCACCATCGAGCCGATGCTGACCCTGGGCACCTACGACTACGAGGTCTGGGCGGACGGCTGGACGGTCGTCACCAAGGACCGCAAGCGCACCGCCCAGTTCGAGCACACCCTGGTGGTCACGGCGGACGGCGCGGAGATCCTCACCCTGCCGTGACGACGTGCCGGCGTGACGCCGCTCGACCGCGGCGTCGCGCGCCCGGCATGATCCACAAGAGAGGCCCTAGCCGATCAGCCACTGCTCCTCGGCGACGGCGCCCACCTCGGTGCAGGCGTCGGTGAGCACGTCCAGGACGCGCAGCGGGTCCGGCAGCGGCTGCTCGGGCCCGCGCAGCCACCGCACCTGGGAGCCGTCCGGCAGCGCGGCCGGCGGCAGCAGGGTGTACGAGCCGCGGCAGTGCCAGCGCAGGCCCGGGTGCTCGGACATGGTGTCCGGGGTGGAGTCGAGCGCGCTCGGCCACCACTCGTCCTCGTCCTGAGGGGTGCCGCGGGTGGCGGTGAAGAACAGGTAGCGGTCCTCACCGACGGCGGCGACCGGGCCCTCGACGCCGAGCGCGGTCAGCCGCTCCAGCGCCAGCCGGCCGGCCTCCACCGGGACGTCCAGCACGTCGTGCACCCGGCCGGTGGCGGTGACGAAGTTGGCCTGCGGGTCGCGGGCGAGCCAGCGGGAGAGCTGCTCCGGGTCAGTGGTGGCCTGGGTCTGCCAGGCGAAGGAGACCGGGTGCTGGGCGGGGGCGGGACACGCCACCCGGTCACAGGAACACCGGTAGCCGGCCGGATGCGCGGCGGGCGCGAGCGGGAATCCGGCGCGCACCGCGCCGAGCAGCTGATCGAGTCCGGCCGGGCCGTCCGCGCCCCCTGCCCGCTGACGATCACGCCTCTGCCACCAGGTCGTCCACCTGCCGCCGGCTTCCATCGGGCCCCTTCCGCGCAACTGCCGTGCCTGGTGCGACACAGCGTTCGACGTACCACTCGGACGCAACGCACGGCGCCCCCGGCTGCTTCCCGGGGTGTTCGGCCCTGACGTCCGCGCCCTGCCGGCCGCGGCCCGGGGTCACCGGACGGCCGACGCCGGGGTCACGGTACGCAGTCGCGGCAGCACGCTGTCCGCGCCAAACCGGCCGGAGGGAACGCGGATTCGCGCCTCACCCGGCCCGTACGGGGCCCGCTGACCCGGGGTGGACCCCGAGGGCGTAACAGGAAGGATAAGGGTGCGGAGGCCTTCCGGATGACCGGGGGCGGTGCCTCTCCGGTCACACTCGCGGTGCCGCCGGCGGGCGCGCCCCGGGCACGCTCCGGGCACGCCGCCCGCACGCGGCGCCCCGCCCGCCCTCCCGCCCGGGAGTTGCCGGTCACCCCCGGACTCCCCCTGCGGCCCCGCCTCCAGGGCCGATCCCAGGTCACCCCGTGGAGGTGAGACCCTGGGGGGATGAAGAGCGCGGACACCGCATTCGTCGGCGGCCCCCTGGACGGGCGGATCCTGCCCGTCCCGCTGGGGCCGATGCTCGGCGTGCCCAAGAAGTACAAGGTGCCGGTCCCCGCGCACGGCGAGGCCCCCGCGCGCACACTGGTGTACGTCCGGAGCAAGCAGGTTCGGGGCCTGAGCTGGTTCTGGCGCTACGAGTACGACGAGGCGGCCTCCGGCTGACGGCCGCCTCCTTCCCCGCAGGCTCCCCCGGGAGGTCGGCATGGCGAGGACGGTACGGCACCCGAGGAACCGCTCCCGCGCGGTCGAGCACCACAACCGGCAGGTCGCCGGCGTCACCGGGGTGCTGCTCCTGGCGGTGTGCCTCTACAGCGTGATCATCGAGCCGAACGCCTGGCTCTGGTTCGGCTGGGCGGTGCTGCTGCTGGTGTGCGCGGCCCTGTTCGTGGTCCGGCCGTGAGGCCTTCTCCCCGGCCGCCCGGGCAGCGGCACCGCCCCGCCCCCGGGCCGGTCAGTCGTCCTCGGCGAGGATGAGGTACAGCTTCTTGCGGGCCTCGGTCAGCACCGTCAGGCCCTTGGTGCGCTGCGCCTCGGTGCCGGTGGCCATGACCTGGCGGATCGCCTGGTCGACGGCGGCGAGCGCCTGGCCGACCTCCTGGACGGCCTCCCAGTCGACCTCCCGGCCGGCCTCCGCCCACGGTTCGTCCGGCCCGGCGTCGGCCTCGGCCCGGCCCGCCTCGGTGAGCGAGACCAGCCGCTTGCCGCCGACCTCCTCCGCGGTGATCAGGCCCTCCTCCTCCAGCAGCTGGAGGTTGGGGTAGATCGACCCCGGGCTGGGCCGCCAGGCTCCGCCGGTCCGCTCGGCGATCTCGGCGATCATCTCGTAGCCGTGCATCGGCCGCTCCTTGAGCAGCGCCAGCAGCGAGGCCCTGACGTCACCGCGCCTGGCCCGGCCACCGCGCCGCCCGTGCGGACCGCCGCGCCGGCCGCCGTGCCCGCCGAAGCCGTGCCCGTACGGGCCGCCCATCGGCCGGCCGGGGCCGCCACCGCCGAACGGCGGACCGAACCCGCCGAACGCCTCCCGGCCCTCGGCGCCCTCTCCGGGCATCCCCCGGAAATCCGGGCCCTGGCCACGGCGGAACCCGCCGCCCACCGGGCCCTCCCAACGGAACCGCATTCCCTGACGTTCCGAGCGCATCGCGCCCACCTCCTCGGATCCCTGAGGTTCAACGAGGCAGTCGAGTTACTGTCTCGATAGTTCGACGATATATCGGCGACTGTCGCTCGTCAACGGATTCCGACACGCCCGCGAAGCGCCCCGCATCCCCCGTCCAGCCGCTACGGTGGCGGGCATGGCCGCAGAACGAGACCTTGCGACGCTGCTGCGCGGAATGAGCCCGCGGCTCGACCCGGGGCGGTACGTCTACTGCACGCTCCCCACGCGGGTGCCCGCCGGCATGCGGCCGGTGGTGACCGTCGCCGAGCCCGAGGGAATGACGGTGGTGGTCGCCCAGGAGGAGGCGGACGCGCTCGGGCTGCGCTACGAGTACGTGGCGGCCTGGATCACCCTGCGGATCCACTCGGCGCTGGAGGCCGTCGGGCTGACCGCCGCCGTGTCCGGCCGGCTCGCCGAGGAGGGCATCAGCTGCAACGTGGTGGCCGGCTTCCACCACGACCACCTGTTCGTCGCCGCCGACGACGCCGACCGCGCCGTCCGGGCCCTGGAGGACCTCGCCGCCCGCTCCGTCTGACGACGCCGCCGAGTGGCCGTCTCCCCGGCAGGCTCCAAGACTGGGAGTGACCGCGCGGCCGCTCCCGGCCGCCGCCCCCACCGGAAGGAGACGGCCGTCATGGCCATCTGCGTCACCTGCGGCAACGACTACTGGCTGGCCTTCGAGATCAGGACGGTCACCGGCGACACCTACACCTTCGACAGCTTCGAGTGCGCGATGGAGAAGCTCGCCCCGCGCTGCGAACAGTGCGACGTCCGCATCGTCGGCCACGGCGTCGAGGTGGCGGGCATGTTCTTCTGCTGCGCCAACTGCGCCCGCGTCAACGGCGGCCTCGGCGACCAGATCCGCGACGCCGTCGGCGCGCGCCCCGCCTGACGGGGCCGCCGCGAGCGAACGCAACCGGCGGTGGCCTCCACGGACGAGACGTCCGCGGAGGCCACCGCCGGTGCACCGCCGAGCCCGGTCGGCCAGTCGCCCTACGGCCTCCGAGTTCTCCGAGTCCTCGGAGTCACTGGTAGCGGGCCGTCTCCGGCCGGACGACCAGGCGGACCCGGGTGAGGACGTCCGGAGGCAGTTGCCCGTTGAGCTCACGGCCGTACCGGGCGGCCAGGCGCCGGAAGAACTCGCCCTCGGTGTCCGGCACGATCCGGTGCACCCGGCCCCGGACCTCCAGGCAGCGGTACGGCTGCTCCGGGTCGTTGACCGACACGGAGACCCGGTCGTCGCGTCGGACGTTGGCGTACTTGGCCCGAGTGGTCGACGTGCTGAACGACAACTCGCCGTCCTCCCACAGGAACCACATCGGGTTGACCTGCGGGGCACCGTCCGCCCTGAGGGTGCCCAGATGGCAGAAGAGCGGCCGGGTCAGCAGGTCCTCCTGGCCGGCCGGCACCACCTGGCGGGCCATCAGGCGCCACTGCCGGCGAGAGCGGGTACGGCGTCCAGGTCGTCCGCCGAGCGCAGGGCCACCGTCCGCGTCCAGGGGCGGGCCCGCTCGGCCAGCTTCGTCAACGGCCCCGCGGGCGCCAGCTCGACGTGCAGCGTCCGCGCCGAGGAGTGCCGGGCGATGGACTCCGCACACAGGTCCCACCGGACGGCCGAGGTGAGCTGCGCGACCAGCCGCTGCCGGAGGTCGTCCGGTCCGGTGACGAGTGAGCCGTCGGCGTTGCCCAGCATCGCCGAGTCCGGCGCCCGCCACGGCGCCCTGGCCACGGCGCGGGCGAAGGGCTCCAGGGCCGGAGCCATCGCCTCGGTGTGGAAGGCCCCGGCCACCTCCAGCCGGACCACCCGCATGCCGGCCGGCGGGTTCGCACCGAAGGCCTCCACCGCGGCCGAGGGACCGGCCGCCACGAACTGGTGGCTGCCGTTCCAGTTGGCCACGGACAGTCCCCCGGCCCGGATCGCGTCGACGATCGCCTCGTCCGCCGCGCCGTCCCGCTTGGACGGCATGCACGCCGCCATGCCGGTCGGGGCCGTCGCGCACGCCGCCGACATGGCCTTCCCGCGTTCCCGGGCGAGGGCGACCGCCGCACCCGGGGGGAGGTAGCCCGCACCGGCGGCCGCGGCCAGCTCGCCGACGGAGTGCCCGGCGTACAGCACCCGGCCGGGGTCCACGTCCAGCCGGGCCCGCAGCCGCTTCAGCGACAGCAGCGCCGCCGCTGTGATCAGCGGCTGCGCGACGGCGGTGTCAGCCATCGCGGCGGCGTCACGGCCGGCCTCCAGCAGATCGAGCCCCGCGGACTCGGACCAGTCGGCGAGCAGTTCCCGGGCGTACGGTGCCGAGGCCAGCCAGGAGTCGAGCATGCCCGGTCGGTGCGCCCCCTGACCCGGCACGGTGATCACGTGGTCGTACATGGTGCCTCACTTTCGTCGGACGGCTGGTCAGTCTGCGCTGTTCGCCGCGGCGAGGGAGCCCGGCGGCCGGCTCAGGGTGATCGCGCGCTCCACGGTGAGCACGGTCTGTCCGTCACCGGCGCGGGAGACCCCGGAGAACACCGCGGTGTCCTCGTGCGCTTCGAGCAGTCGCACCGCGTGCACGAGGAGTTCGCCCGCCCGGACCGATCCCTCGAAGCGCAGGTTGCGGGCCGAGCCGAACACCAGCAGCCGGTCGCGCGAACCCTCCTCGGCGTCGAGCACGGCCAGCAGCCCGCACGCCTGGAGGAAGGACTCCAGCACCAGGGTCGACGGGAGCCGGGCCGGTCGGGCCGATCCGGCGTGGCTGCCGACTTCGTGCTGGGACACGGCCTTGACGGCGGTCAGCTCGCCGGGCGCGTGGGCGAGGATCCGGTCGACGTGGAGCGCCGGGTGGCCGTACGGCAGCAGGTCGGCCGGGTCCGGGTACTCGGTCATGACGTGCACCTCCAGGTCGCGGCGATCCGGGCACACCGCCGGCCGTCGACGGTGCAGGTCGTCGTGGTCGACAGCAGCGGGCGTTCTCCGGTGACCCGCGTGTCGAACAGCACCTCCTCCCCCGCCAGGACCGGCAGGCTGAACCGGGCTGACTCGACGGAGAGCAGTTCGATCCCCCCGGGCACGCCGTCCAGGTGGAGTTCGAGCATCTGCTGCACGCCCTCGATCAGGAACACCCCGGGGTAGACCGTCAGCGACGGGAAGTGCCCGGCCAGGTAGGGGTCGTCGGCGCGCACCCGCTTGCGGCCGAGGAATCCGCCCTCCCGCGCCTCGACCGTGTCCACCGCGGACAGCGGCAACTGCCGGGTGGCGGTCACCGCTTGCCGTCCTGACGGCGGAGCAGCACCAGCACGGCCACCACCGACAGCGCGGCGAGTACCACCGAGATCCACATCACCTGGTGAAACGCCGAGGCGTGCGCCGAGGCGAGGGTGGAGACCTGGTCCGGGTGCTGCGCGAAGAGCTGCTTGACGTCACCCGTGGCCAGTTCGTCCGCCGCCCTGGCGGCGTTCAGGTCCGCGGGCAGCGAGGCGTCCGCGAGCCGGGTGTTGACGAACGACGCGACCAGGGCGACGACGACCACGGAGGCGAGGGACTCCGCGGCCAGCCGGATGGTGTTGAACATCCCCGCCGCCATGCCGGCCGAGGTGTTCGGCACGGAGCCGACCGCCGCACCGTCCATGACGCCGTTGAGCACACCGACACCGGCGCCGGTGACGGCCAGCGGGACCGCCAGCGCCCACAGCGCGCTGTCGCCCTCGACGAAGGTCAGCCCGAACGCGCCGAGGCCGATCAGCGCGAGGCCGCCGACCAGGATCAGCCGCAGCGGCACGCCCGCGGCGCTCAGCCGGCCGGACAGCATCGGCACCAGGAAGATGGGTACGGTCAGCAGCAGGATCCGCAGGCCGGCCGCCCCGTTGCCCAGTCCGCTCACGCTGAACAGGAAGGCGGGGAGCAGCAGGAGCAGGCCGATGAAGCCGAACGCGAACTCGATGTTGACCAGGTTGACCGTCAGGAACTGGCGGTCGGCGAAGAGGCCCATCTCGAACATCGGGCTGCTCGTGCGCCGCTCGTGGAGAACGAACAGGACGAAGGTCAGCACCGCGCCCGCGAACAGGGTGACGGTGCGCACGTCCGCCCACCCCGACTGCGGGCCCTCGATCGTACCGATGGTGAGCAGCAGCAGCGCGGCGGTGAACAGGCCCGCCCCGAGGAAGTCGAAGCGGTTGCCGCCCTTGCTGCGGGACTCGGTCAGCACCAGCGAGCCGAGCAGCCCCGCCGCCACGATCAGCGCGTGGAAACCGAACACCGCGCGCCAGTTCAGGAGTTGAGCGATGAAGCCGCTGATGGTCGGCCCGAGCGCGAGCCCGGCGCCGATCACCACACCGACCAGCCCGAAGGCCTTGGCCCGGGCCGGGCCGTCGAACGTGTTGGCCACGATGGCGGTCATCGACGTCACGATGGCGCCGGCCCCGATCCCGGCGGCGGCCCTGGCCACGTCGATCACCAGGGTGCTCTGGGCCAGGACGGTGACCAGCAGGGAGGCCAGGTACATCCCGGCGCCGAGGCGGAAGACCCGGCGCCTGCCGTACTGGTCGGCGAGCACGCCGGTGGCGAGCATGGTGCTCGCCGCGGCCACGTTGTAGGCGTTGACCACCCATTGGAGCGGGGCCAGGCCACCGCCCAGGTCGGTGCCGATTCCCGGTAGCAGGAGCGGCGTGCCGCTGACTCCGAGGGGCACGATCACGACTGCCACCGCGGCCACCGCGAGCACCGGCCACGACGGTGTGCGGCGGTCGCGGGTGTCGGCGGTGCCCGTGCGGATGACGGACTCCGTGCTGGTCACTGTTGGATTTCCTGTCTGTGAGGTCTTGGCCTAGGCGGCGAGCGAACCCGCGAACGAGGCGATGGCACGTACGAGGGAGTTGGCGGGCAGGTCGGCGAAGAGGACGTCGTGGTGGCTCAGCGCCTTGTCCTCGACGAGGTCGAGGCGGCTGATGGCCGACAGCTGGGCGAGTTCCTTCGCGGCCTCCAGCGAGGAGCCGTTGGTGAACGCGGAGGCGTAGGCCAGCACCGGGACGTCGATCTCCTTGGCGTGCAGGCCGCGCAGGCCGAGCAGCTCGGTGATCTCGTTCGGCCGCAGCGGGTCCGCGGCGATCAGGTCGAGCAGGGTGCGGTTCATCGTGTACCACTGGAACCCGCCCGCGCCCAGCGCGTGGGCGTGGGCGACGACACCGAGCCGGGTCGGGCCGTCCTGTACCCAGGTGCCGCCCTCGAAGTGGCCGGCCGTCACGCCGTAGCCCGGCTTGGCGTTGCCCAGGTTGACCAGGGCGGCGAAGACCTCGTGGTTGGTGGCCGAGGCCGGCACGGAGTACCGCTCCGGCAGGCGGGCGGCCAGCGGCGAGGGGGCGGTGGGCTGCTCCAGCACCGCCCGGGCCGCCAGCTTGTAGAACAGTGCGGCGGTCTCCGGCGGGCCGTCGAAGCCGAGGGTGGCCGACGTCGAGGTGTCGGCCTCGAACACGCCGCCCGAGCGGATGCCGGCCAGCCAGCCCTGTGCGGTGCCGAGGTCGATGCCGAACTCCATGCCGGCGCCGCGGAAGGCGTTGAGCGCACCGCCGTCGACCAGGATCAGGCCGTCGATGCTCCGGTGGCCGCCGACTCCGTCGAAGTCCCAGGTCGCGTAGTGCACGGCCTCGGCAGAGCCCACGGAGTGCCCCGCGAGCAGGACCTTGCGCCCGCCCTCGGCGGCCGCGGCGACCGCCACCCGGATGTCGTCGACCAGGACCTGCAGCCCCCACTCGGCGTACTCGCCGAACCGGGCCGCGTCGGGGCGCCGGTGGCCGCCGTCGAGGTAGTGGGCCACGGCCTGGTCCAGGGGCGCCTCGGCCCGGGAGGTGTCGGCGAGGAACACCTCGCGCCGGTCCATGGCCCAGAGCTGCAGGTCGGGCGCGACCGCGGCGACGCTGCGGCCCAGGGCGGTGAAGCCGGCGGCCGTGCCCTCCTTGCCGCCGAGGAACAGCACGACCGTGGAGGCGTGCGGGTTGCCGATCTTCAGCAGGCCGATGGAGGCCTCCGTGCCGGTCCCGGTCGACGCCGGGAGGGTCACGTACTCCTCGCGCCAGGGGCGGAAGGAGGTGGTCAGGGTCGTGTCCATGACTGGATGTTCCTTTCGGTGGTTCTTCTCGACTTCGGTTGCCGCGGGCGGGGTGGGCGGGCGGGTCACACGCCCATCCCGATGCCGCCGCCGATGGGTATCGAGGCTCCGGTGATGAACCCGGCCTCGTCGGAGATCAGGAAGCCGACCAGAGCGGCCACTTCCTCGGGTGTTCCGGTGCGGCGCAGCGGGGTCTGGGAGACCACCTGGTCGCGCCTGCGGTCCGTCAGGCCGGCGATCATCTCGGTCTCGATGAGGCCGGGCAGGACGGCGTTGGCCGTGATGCGCGCCCGCCCCAGTTCCCAGGCGAGGGAGCGGGTCAGGCCGATCAGCCCGCTCTTGGAGGCGGAGTAGCTGGTCTGCCCCGGCGAGCCCCACAGGCCCATGACCGAGGAGACGAACACGATCCGGCCCCACTTGTTCGACATCATGTCGGACACGGCCTCGCGGACGACGTTGAAGGCGCCCGTGAGGTTGGTGTCCAGCACGCCGGCCACGTCGCCGGCGTTCTGGGTGACCAGCAGGCCGTCCTGGGTGATGCCCGCGCTGCTGACGACGATGTCGATCTCGCCGAGCACCTCGCGGGCCTCGCGCACCGCCGAGGCCACCGAGTCGGGATCGCGGACGTCGCAGTGGACGAACGAGACGCCGTCCACCTCGGGGCGGGTGCTGCGGTAGGTGCCGACGACGCGGTACCCGCGCTTGGCCAGGTCCCTGGCGATGGCCTCACCGATGCCCCGGTTGGCCCCGGTGACAAATGCCGATCGCGAGCTCATCGCGACACTCCTTCACAGATCGCCGCGGTGCCGCTCATCATCGAGTCGATGAGCGCGATCGCGGATGTGGTCGCGTCCCCGCCGGAGAGCACGCCGCCCCAGCCCGCTTCCCGGGCGCCTGCGACGTTGCCCGGCAGGTCGTCGGCCAGGACGTTGAACCGGGGGGCCAGGCCCGAGCGGGCCTCGGCGAGACGGAATATCCGGGTTTCGGGTTTGCGCGTGCCGGCGTCGCAGGACAGCAGCACGTCGTCGAAGCCGTCCGCGACGGCGGGGAAGGCGGTCAGGGCCCCCCGCCACTCGACCGGCAGGTTGGACATCAGCCCGACGAAGGCGCCGGCCGCCCGCCACTTCCGCAGGGCCGCCGCCCAGTCCTCGTCGAGCCGCCGGTCGCTCCACCACCGGGTGGCGAAGTCGGACAGGTCTGCGGACACGTCGAAGCGGCTGAGCAGCTCGCGCTCGATCTCCCCGGTCCAGCGGCGCTCGTCGAGGACGCCGGAGTCGAGCACCGCCATTCCGTCCGGGCTGCCGTGGCGCTCGCCGATGGCGCGCAGGCACCGCATGATCTGCGCGGGGGTGAAGTCCGCGCCCTCGCAGAACCGGCGCACCCCCTCGGCCAGCGGCGGGGTGAGGACGCCGCGGAAGTCGCTCCAGATGGCGATCCGGGTCATGACCGCCTCGCCATCGACGTCAGCTCGAACCACATCCCGGTGACGACGCGGTCGTCCTGCCGGCAGCTGACCTCGACGTGGTTGCCGGACCTCCGGGCGACGACGGTGGTCCGGGTGTCGAGTTCGGCGAATCCGGGGAACTCCGCGCGGCAGCCGCTGATGATCCAGTCCACCGGGCGGTCGGTGCACGCCAGGGCGAGCTGGCGGCCCGCCTCGATGAGCACCATCGCGGGGTAGTGGTCGTAGTCGTGGTCGAACAGGCTGGTGTTGGCCAGGTCCGCGTCGAGGAGCGCGGTGGCCCCGTCGGCGGTACGCTCCAGCCCGGCCAGCACGACGTTGGCCGTCTGCGTCCGGCCGACCCGCGCGGGCTCGGCGATGTCCCGGTGGCGCCGGAAGGTGGCCCGCATCGTCGCGGTGGTCGGTGCCGCGGAACCGTTGCGCTGGTAGGCGCGCAGGTCCGCGTACCGCCCCTTGGGTACCCCCTGGACAGCCATCCGCGAGTTCAGCACGGGCTCGTTCGAGCCGCTGACGACGGCCTCCTGCGAGTAATCGATCTGCTTCGGCGAGCCGTCGGCGCGCAGCTTCATCTGCTCCATGGAGGTGGTGATCATCAGCTCCTTGGTGGAGTTCACCAGGGTGTCGACGTTGCTCAGCCGGATGTCGATGGAGTTGAAGAACGCCGCGACCCCGAGCGGAACGCCCTCGAAGCGGTGTGCCGCGCTGATCGCCGCTTGTCTGCACGCCTCGGTCATCAGCAGCAGGTCGAGCCGGTGCCGGCCGTGGTGGTCCAGGTAGTAGGGGCTGATGTCGGTGGTGACCGTCGTGGTGTGGTACCGGTGTTCGGTGCCCCAGCTCGGCGGGGAGACCAGGATCTCCTGCGGGTTGGCGCGGTGCACCAGCTCCTGGGTGATGCGGTTGACGGCCGTGGTCATCGAGTGCTGTCCCCCCTGTTGCGAGCGGTCTTCGGTGCGAGTTCGGCCACGATCCCGTCCGGACGCACGACGCAGGTGACGCGCCGGCTGATGCCCAGGGCGGATCGCAGGGCCGGACCGGTCAGTGACACGACGTCGAGCCCCGCCCCCTGGGCGACCGACTGCCGCACCTTGCTGTGGCGACCCGCCGTACCCGCGGGGTCGAACTCGATGGCGATCGGCTCGGTCAACGACAGGAAGTCGTGCAGGCGCGTCCCGCCGACGGTGTCCGTGGGAATCGCGACGTTCGGCAGCCTGGCGTGGCTGCGGAGCACCCCGACGGCCTTCGGCCGGCCCTGCCCGGGGCCCGGGCTGAACCGCTGGGCGATCTGGGTCTGGCGGGGGATGACCATGCGGTCGAGCAGCCCGGTGCGCTCGGCGCCGTACAGCACCGCGTCCCGCAGGCGGCGGCGCAGCCCGCGCACGCCCCACAGCCGGGTCTGGAGGTCGGTGTCGCGCAACACGTTCTCGACGACCTGGTGGCGTTCGTCCGCCCACTGGGTGAAGACCCGGCCGGACTCCGCCGCGGACCGCGGGTTCCGGCAGATCGCGCCGAGGCGCCACGCGAGGCTGGTCGCGTCCTCCACACCGGTGTTGATGCCCTGCCCGCCCGCCGGGCTGTGCGCGTGGGCGGCGTCCCCGACCAGGAACACCCGGTCCCGCCAGACCTGTTCCGCGGCCTTGCGGTGGATCCGGAACCGCCCGGCCGTGTGGCCGTCGAGGAACCGCACCGGAACCGGCGACCGCTGGTCCACCACGCGCGCCACCGTGTCGACCAGCGCCTCGCCCTCCGGTATCTCGCGGGGTGCGCTGATGAAGGCACGCCACTGCTCGTTCGGGAGCGGCACCATGACAAGCACACCGGTGTCGGTCATGAAGTAGTGCGCGGAGTCGGTGGAAAGCCCGGTGTCGCAGGGACCGTCCGAGAGGAGGAAGGTCTGCTCGTAGGTCTGGCCCACGAACTCGACGCCGATCGCCGAGCGGACGGAGCTGTGGACCCCGTCCGCCCCGATCACCCAGTCGTGGGCCTCCTCCTGCGCGGCACCGGTGCCCAGGTCGGTCAGCGTCGCGGTCACCGTGTCCACGTCCTGCCGCAGCGCGGTCAGTTCGGTGTGGGTGCGGATCGAGCCACCGAGTTCGGACAGGCGGTCCCGCAGGACGCGCTCGGTGGTGTGCTGCGGGATGGCCAGTGCGAACGGGTACTTGGTGTGCCGCAGCCTGCGAAAGGTCATACTGGCGACGCGGGTGCCGTTGGAGTGGTACTGCTGGCCGGTGAGGCGGTGGCCCTCGGCCACCAACCGGTCGGCGACGCCCAGGCGTTCGAAGCTCTCCAGCGCGCGCGGCCACAGCACCACGGCCTTCGGATGGGTGTGCGGCGCGGCGGCCTTGTCGACCACGGTCACCGGCAGCCCCTGGAGGCGCAGGGAGATGGCGGCGGACAGGCCGACCGGGCCGGCGCCCACGATCAGGATCCGGGGGCTCATGTCCCGGCCCCGATCCGCAGGACGGCCGCCCCGACGGCGCCGGAGATGTCGATCCCCGTGATCAGCGCCGTGTCGCCGGGCCGTCCGACCGCCAGGGCGGCCGCGACCTGGAGGGCCCCGGTGGCGCTCCCGCACTCGCCGAGCGCCTTGCGCACGTCCACCCTTTCGGCGGTGAACCCGGCCAGTGCGGCTTGTTCGGCCGCGGCCAGCACCGTCCCCTCCGAACCGGGCAGGACGAGGTCGACGGCGGTGCCCTCCACCCCGGCCTGCCGGAGCACACCGGTGATCACCCGGCGCAGGGCGTCGCTGTACCCGCCGGCCGAGCGGTCGGGGGCGAAGCCCACCGCGCAGGCCGGTACGGTCGCCAGCACGGGCGCCTCGCTGAGGCCCTCGGGCTCCAGCGCGAACACCGCGGCGGCCTCGCTGACCGGTACGGTCTCGTGCACGATCTTCTTCGACCGGATGCCCCACGCGGTGTGCGGGGACAGCTCCTCCACCCCGCCCACCAGCATCCGCTGCCCGTGGCCGCGGCTGATCAGCCGCGCCGCGTACTGCAGCGCCGAGAAGGCGCTGAGGTTGCCGTTGGCCAGCGTGGAGTTGGGGCCGCTGAACCGGTGCCAGATCGCGATCTGGCTCGCGCAGCAGTTCATCGTGGTGTTGGGGAACTGGGCCGGGTTGACCAGGTCGATGCCGGCCCCCTCGATCACCCGGGAGTCCAGTTCGACGCTGCTGCGGAGGCTGCCCACCATGCTGCCCATCGCGACACCGGTGGACAGCCAGGAGTCGTCGGTGATTCCGGCCCGCTCGGTCAGCGCGCGCTTGAGCGTGGCACTGACCGCCAGTCCGAGAGCGGTGGTGCGGTCGATGTTCTTCGTGCCCTTCCTGGGCACGAAGTCGGTGATCCTGAAGGAGGGCACGGCCGAGATGCGGCCGGGAATCCCGGTGTAGTCACCGGCGTCCGCCAACGGCGGCGGGTTCTGCGGCAGAGCGTCGGCCGCGGGCACGTTCAGGCGTTCCCGTAACGCGTCCATGCCGAGGCCGGCGACGGACAGGACGGAGATGTCGGTGATCCGAGGTGCACTGGTCTGGCTCATCACACCGACTCCCCCGCCGCTGCGGCCACGGGACGATCCGTGACGGCGCCGAATATCGTGATCGCGTTGTTCCCGCCGAACGCGAAACCGTGGTTCTGGGCGACCTTCACGTCCGCGTTCCGCGCCTTGCCGGCGACGAAGTCGATGCCGGGTCCGAGTTCGGGATCGACCTCGGTGAGGTTGATCGTCGGCGGCAGGAAGGAATCCTCGATCGCCTTGCAGCAGGCGATGGCACCGAATCCGCTCGCCGCGCCCATGGTGTGCCCCAGCATCGATTTGATGGAGCTCATCGGCGGGTGCGCGTCACCGAAGACGCTGCGCGTCGCGGTGACTTCGGTGACGTCGTTGGTCGGTGTGCCGGTGCCGTGGGCGGAGATGTAGTCGACGCTGCCCGCGTCGATCCCGGAGTGCGCGTGGGCCTTCCGGATGCAGTCCGCGATGCTGTCCGCGTCCGGGTGCACGATGTGGTGCGCGTCGCAGGACAGCCCGTAGCCGAGGAGTTCGGCGTAGATGTGGGCGCCGCGGCTGGTGGCGTGCTCCAGTTCCTCCAGCATGAGCACCGCACCGCCCTCGGCGGTGACGATGCCGGTCCGGTTGCGGTCGAACGGCCTTCCCACCCCGTCGGCGATGGCGCCGAGGCTGAGGAACCCCGCGTGGGTGAACCGGTTGACGCTGTCGGCGCCACCCGCGAACATGACGTCCGCCTCGCCCGAAACGATCTTGTCGCCGGCGCTGCCGATGGCGTAGTTGGCCGCCGAACAGGCCGTGGGAATCGTCATCGTCTCGCCGTGGAGGCCGAGTTCGACCGAGACGGCGGCGGCGATGTTGCCGGCGGGTAACTGACTGACCAGGCCGGCGTCCATCAGGCCGGGACCGTGGTCCAGCCAGTGGCCGGTCAGGGTGTCGACCGTGGGAGCCTCCCCGTTGGTCGTCCCGATGATCGCCCCGGTCGCCAGCCGCAGTTCCTCGGTCAACTCGATGCCCGAGTCCTGCGCGGCCAGTCGCGCGGCGGCGGCTGCGATCTGCGCGGTCCGGCCCCAGTCGCCCGGGTCGATCGTGCAGACGATCGATTCCGGTACGAAGTCGTGCACTTCGCCGCCGAGGTGGCTGCTGAAGTCGCTGCTGTCGAAGGACCGGATCTCCGAGATCCCGCTCCGGCCGTTCTTGATGCCTTCGGTGAAACTCTCGACGCCGGTGCCGATGCTGCTGACGCAGCCGATTCCGGTGACGACCACCCGACGGGTCCTAGCCTTCATTGACGGCCTCCCCGGCGGCGCGCAGCTGGATGATCCGCCGGATGATCTCGTCAACGGTGCGCAGCTCCCCGACCTCTTCCCGGGGCAGACGGATCGCCAGTTCCTTGTTCACCCTCGCGAGGACCTGGATCAGGCCGAGCGAGTCCGCCTCGTAGTCGTCGATCAGGTTCGCGGTCAGGTCGACCTCGCCGGGCTCGACATCGAGTTCGAGTTCGTCGATGACGATCTCCAAGGTGACCTGCTTGATGGTCTCGTCGCTGAGCTTGGTTTCCACTTGTTCCTCCGTGACTGGATATGGGCAGCCGATGTCACCGGCAGTGCCACTCAAGGTTTGGTGGGGCGTCGTTCCGGCCTCGACGGGCGGTCTTCTCACGGCCCGTCAGGCCAGGCTCCGGGTGTCACCGTTGACCCGGAAGGGAATTTCTCCTGAACACCGATCTCCGGCGGAGTCCCCGTCGTGGACGGAGGACCCTCTCGCGCTCACGCGCGGCACGGCCGATCGGGCCGGCCATCCGGGGCTCGACGCGCCCCGGTCCGGTGGCGATCCGATCCCGCGGGCACGACTGCGCCCGCGCCATCAGCCACTGACGCCCACCTGCGTTTGCTACCCACGTCTTCGCTCGCCCCCGTAGCGACGGTCAGCCCCATGTGGGACTGACTCCCACAAGGGTTATACACCCAGAAGGTAATCGCTGCCTAGTGGGGGTCAAACCCATACGGGTGCTGCTACCTTCCGCTTATGACTCGCAAATCGCCTCAGAAGCACCAGCCGGAGTCGCTACGCGACATCAAGAAAGCCGAGGTCAAGGAGCAGATCCTCCGCTCGGCGCGCGAACTCGGCACCACCTTCGGCTACGACGCGACCACCGTCGCGCAGATCTGCCGACACGCCCGCGTGGGCACCAGCACCTTCTTCCGGTACTTCCCGGAGAAGCAGGGGGTGTTCCTGGCCCCCGAAGTCGAGCTGTGGGACCGGTACCTGGAGGAACTGCCCCCCGAGGCGTCGACCATGGCGGACCTCAACGACCCGCTCGAGCACGTGCTGTCGACCGCGGGCGAACAGTGGGCGGACGACTTCGCCGCCTCCCTCGACCTCGCGGCCGGGAGCATGACGCTGGCCAAGCACAGCTTCGACCACTGCGTCGAGATGGAGCTCACCATCCTCGGCAGGGTCGTCGCGAACGGCGCCCAGGACAGCCTCGTGACCCACATGCGGGTCGGAGTCTTCCTGGCCTCGTGGCGCATCGCCCAGAGCCGCTGGCGTGAGGCCGACGACCGCACCATCAGCTCACTGACCACGATCAGGCGGGAGGCGTTCGACCTGGTGAAGCACCTCGGGGCCAGCCCGCAGTCGGCCTGATCCCCTCGGCCTGATCCCCTCGGACGGACCTATCCGGACCGGGCGGGGCCGACCAGTAGCCGGGGGCATGGGGTGGGCGGCCGCATCCACCCCATGGGCTACGTGGGTCGACCGCAGCGTCCCGGGGCGCGGGGGTTCCCACCTTGTGGCGACGCCGTCCCCGTCCGGCTCCGGGAGGAGGCGGCCGCAGAGAGCCCCGCACGCGGTTCGGCGGTGAGCACCCCGCTCCCACGAGTGGCGGCTGCGAGCCTCACCGCACGGCTGTCCACCGCGCGCCCGGAGTGATCATGAAGCGATCTCCGCCCGTGCGTGCTCGGCACCCAAGGTCGGGCCAGGCTCAGCCGGCCCCGGCCCTTGCTCCCTCAAACGACCGAACACGGCGATGGCCACAGAGCACCGGCCGCATACCAAGATCGATCCGTGGGACTTTCGAGGGCCTTCCTGCCGCCTGACACGGCAAGCCCCCGAAAGACCAAAGGGGGCCTCCGACGCAGGTCGGAGGCCCCTCCGGGGGCGGAGCCCCAAGCCAGGCGGCGGAAGAGTCGGCCCGTACGCCGGGCAGAGTCCCCTTGCGGGCACTGAGCTGGGAAAACGTCCTGCCAAAGGGTCCGATCGCCACGTGATCGCCACACCTTCGGCGACCGCCACTCATCGGGCCTCTTCAGCGGCTCCTCGTCCGTCGTGAGGCTCTCGTCAGATGGTGTTGGTGCAGACGAATCCGAGGTCGGCCAGGCCCTCGCTCCGGCACAGTCGGTCGGATGCGCCCCCGGCAGCTGTCTGCAAGAGCTGGTAGTCGGCGCCGCGCTCCTTGCCCCAGTGCATCGCCGAGCGCCACAGGAGCCGCCCGAGGCCGAGGTTGCGGTATTCCGGCAGAACACCGAAATACTGCGGGAGGAGTCGTCGCCTACCGATGGGGTCGGGCATGGTCTCCATGGGGCCGATTGCGCCTACTACGCGCTCGTCCTGGACAGCGACCAGCACGGGGCCGGCGCTGTCGATCCGGGAGTGCAGGAACACGAAGCCCTCACTGGCCAGCTTCTCGGCGAACTCGGGGAAGGATGTCCGGATAGCTTCGGTCTGTTGGCTGAGGACCTCAATTCCCTCGACGCCTGGTGCGTCCTGGTCGAAGGTGCGTAGCTGCACGCGGGTAGAGGTGGCCACTGGGTCGGCGGTGTCCGGGAACCACACCACACGGGCTTGAGATGCGTCGCGCCCGGCGGCGAGCTTGGCGGCCAGCTCTTCGGCCTCCTGCCGGTGCTCGCGGGCGCCGTAGAGATGGACGCGCAGGATGCCACGACCGGTGATGGTGGGGATCAGCGTGCGAGCCTGGTCCTGAACGACGGCGTCCACCAGGACATGCTCGTCCTTGTGGTCGGACCACCGCCGGTCCTTGTCGTGCGGCAGGAATTCTCCAGTGCCAGCGACAGCGAACACCTCGGCCAGAAGCTCAGCGGAAATGGCTTCGGGGTGGAGCGGCCCGAGCGTCGGGAAATACGGGACGCACATCACGGGGCGCAGCAAGTCCCAGCGCAGATCCATACCCGCACCCTACTCGCCCGCCCCGCGCGGCTCAGGCCCCGGCGCGGAGAGCGCCGGGGCCTGAGCGTTACTGATCAGGTGCGATCAGCGGGTGGTTCAGTGGGGGTTGTCGTCGCCCGCGTTGCAGGAACACTTCACGCTGTCCATGACGTCGTCCAGGTCGCCGACGGCGATGATCTCGGTGACGGGCGGGGTCGGGGCCGTGATCGGCCGCGTGAGGTACGGCAGGCGCTGGGCCGGGCCGTCGTCCGAGAGCGGACGCCTCGGGGAGAGTTCGACAGCTACAGCAGTCATGTCACCCTGCTTTCTTGATCCCGTGCTGGCAGTAACTTGCGAGTGGTGCCTTCGCCTCCTGGTAGTGCTTGGCCAGCGGCCGGCACACGGTGCACGCGCCGGAGAGCTGGCAGCCGGAGCATCCACCGGTGCGAAGCATGAGGCGGTCGGCGATGGCGCCGAGTCGGGCGAGGCCGTTGATCCCCTCGGTGGGGAGGCTGATTTGGTCGTCACGGCCGATCTTGCAGATGGACACCAGCCCGTGTGGGTCGGTGTGGAAGAAGGTGTGTCCGGCGTTGCAGCCGCCGAACGGCTTGCGCATCCGCAGGTGCTCCTTGGACTGCGCGGTCAGCGACTCCGCCCCGCCGTAGATCGTCGGAGTCATGTTGGTGAAGACGTTGTACTCCAGCCCCCAGCCTTCGCACAGGGCGATCATCGCCTGTTCCTCGGTGGCGTTGTCCTCGGTGACGATGATGCTCATCCGCAGCGGCAGCTTGGCCCTGCGGCCGGCGTTCATGCCCTGGATGAACAGGTCCCAGGCGCCCTGCCGCTGGGTCAGCTCGTCGTAGCCGGCCTTGGTCGCCCCGTACATCGACACCGTGACCCGGTAGGGCGGGCGCTCGCGGAACATCTCCAGCAGGTTCTCCCGCCACAGCAACGAGGCGTTGGTGGAGACGGTGATCATCATGCCCAGCTCGAACGCGCGGCGGTACGAGGGCATGAAGTCCCGGTCCACGGTGGGCTCGCCCCCGGTGATCTGGATCCAGAGAACGCCGGCCTCGGCCATGATGCCCAGGCAGGTGAGCTTGTCCGCGAGCGGCATACCCGAGTTGACCTTGAGCCCGAGATAGCAGTGCTTGCACGTGTAGTTGCAGCCGAGGTTGATCTCCCAGCTGGCTCGCGAGTAGCCCCACGTGGAGGGCTGCCGGACCAGCAGGACGTCACCCGCAGGACGGCCGGTCACGTCCAGGTCGGCCCACTGGGCGCGCACGGCATCCGCCAGCCACGAGGGAGCTGTCCGGGCTGGGTCGTGGGCACGCTGCTCCTCGTAGTTGGCCTGCGGGAGCCGGAGACCGCCCCGGCCACCAGGGCGCACCAACAGGTTTTCGTCCAGGAACGGACTGGCGATCAGGTCGTGCACGTGTTCCCCTCCTTCGCCGAGCGGTATTCGGTGGCTGTGACGCCCCGAGGCCCTGCCTGCGACGGAGTGTTCGGTGGGCAGCCGATCTCGGCCCAGACCCATTTGCCGAACGGAGCTTCGTCGACGCCCCAGCGGTTGGCGATACCGTCGACGAGGCCCATGCCGCGCATGGTCCCGCTCAACTACGGCGCTCCCGGGGCGGCCGCTCGGATCGCCGAGCAGGCCCGGCGGGAGGCGGGGAGCAGCCCGACGGCGGCCGCAGCGCTCGCCGCGGCCGTCACAGCGCGTGCTCTGGCAGCCTCCGGCGACCTCGAAGGGGCCCGGCGAGCGGTAGACGACACGCGGAATCTGGCGGAGCGCCTGAACGGCGCCGAGGCGGCCGACACCTGGTTCGGCTACCCCGAGCAGAAGCACCACGTGCACCTGTCGCAGGCGTACACACTGCTGGGCGACACGGGCAGCGCCTACCAGGCACAGGAGGACGCCTTGGCGCTCACGGACTCTCCGTCGGTCATGGCGCGCGCCCTGCTGGCAGTGGACACCGTCGCATGCCTCCGCGTCGACGGCGACCCGACCGGTGCGGCTGAGATGGCGTCCGGAGTGTGGGAGCGGCTGCCGGCCGCCTACCGTGAGGGCCTGATCCGATCCCGCACCGAGACGCTGCATCGCCGGCTCACCGGTCGGCCGTACGCGCTGCTCGGAGAGGCGCTGGCCGGCTAGCTGCAACGAGGCTACCGGGGGCTCTTGGACGCTGCTTCGACCGTTCTCACCGCCACACGATCGCCACCGCACACCCAGAAACAGGCTGCAGTAGGCGCGAAGAGTCGGCAAGCGATTACAGATCTTCGAGACATGAAAAGGCCCCTGATCTGCGAAGTTGCAGATCAGGGGCCTCACTCAAGCCAGGCGGCGGAAGAGTCGGCCTGTACGCCGGGTTCTGTCTCCCGGGTTGCTTGCGCGGCCCGGGGAGGCGGCCATCCATCTAGGGCTGCCGTTGCCGACAGCCTCGTGCGGTCCACCCGCGGACTCGGGCGAGCAGCCTTCGAACGTCCGCGCACGGTGCCCGAGGGCACCGATCTTGACCTTGCTCCAGGTGGGGTTTACCTAGCCGTCCGGGTCACCCCGGTCGCTGGTGGTCTCTTACACCACCGTTTCACCCTTACCCACCGCGAGAAGCGGTGGGCGGTCTGTTTTCTGTGGCACTGTCCCGCGGGTCACCCCGGGTGGGCGTTACCCACCACCATGCTCTGTGGAGCCCGGACGTTCCTCGGCGGGTCTGGGACCCGTCGCGACCGCCCGGCCGGCTCTTCCGCCGTAGTGGTCATGGTAGCCGCTCGGGCGGTGCCTCCCGAACCCGGGACCGGACGGCGGGCGGCTCGGCGCCGAGCCGGGCGGCCACCCGGGCGGCCGTGGCGCTCGCCCAGGCGGTGGTGGTGACCAGGCCCAGGGCGAGGACGGCGCCGCCGAGACCGACCAGGATCCACCAGCCGGCGTGGCTGGCCGGGGCGAAGCCGGTCGCGACCGGGCCGGCCACCGCCGAGGTGACGACCGTGCCGATCACCGCCACGCCCAGCGACTGGCCGACCTGACGGCTGGTCGAGGCGACCGCGGCCGCCACCCCCGCCTGGGCGCGCGGCATGCCGGCGACCGCGGCGTTGGTGATCGGCGCGTTCACCATGCCGAAGCCGAAGCCGAACAGCGCGTACGCGACCAGCAGCAGGGCCGGCGGGGAGTCGGCGGCGAGCCTGGTGAGCAGCAGCCCGCTCGCGGCGAGGCCGAGCCCGGCCGCGACCAGCGGCAGGCGCGGGCCCCGGCTGCCGACGATCCGCCCGGACAGCGGCGCGCAGACCAGCATCATCCCGGCCATCGGCAGCGTCCACAGGCCGGCCTCGACCGGACTGTAGTGCCGGACGTCCTGGAGGTAGAGGGTGTTGAGGAAGAGGAAGCCGCCGAGTGCGGCGAAGGCGCAGACCGCGGTGACGGTGGCCCCGGCGAACGGCGCGCTCGCGAAGAACCGCGGGTCCACCAGCGGCTCGGCCACCCGCCGTTCCCAGAGCGGGAACGCGATCAGCGCGGCCACCGCGGTCCCGGCCAGGGCCAGGATCAGCGGGGATGTCCAGCCGTGGCCCGGGCCCTCGATGATCGCGGCGGTGCCGCAGCCGAGCAGCACGATCATCAGCAGCTGCCCCACCGGGTCCAGCCGGCGCGGCCGGGGCGCGCGGGACTCCGGGACGTAGCGGGCGGTCAGCGCGATGGCGGCGAGCGCCACCGGGACGTTGACCAGGAAGATCGACGGCCAGCCGGCACCGTCCACCAGGAAGCCGCCGAGCAGCGGGCCGAGCGCCATCGAGATGCCGACCACACCGCCCCAGACGCCGATCGCCCTGGCCCGTTCCCGCGGGTCCGTGAAGGTGTTGGTGATGATCGACATCGCCACCGGGTTGAGCATCGAGCCGCCCACCGCCTGGAGCGCCCGGAACGCCACCAGCCAGCCCAGGCTCGGCGCCTGACTGCACAGCAGGGAACCGAGCGCGAAGCAGACCAGGCCGGTCTGGAACACCCGGCGGCGGCCGAAGCGGTCGGCCACCGAGCCGAACAGCATCAGCAGCGAGGCCAGCACCAGGGTGTAGGCGTCGATGATCCACTGGAGCCCGGACGCCGGGGCGCCGAGGTCCCGCTGGATCACCGGCAGGGCGATGTTCACCACGGTGTTGTCGAGGCCGACGATGAACAGGCTCAGGCAGCAGACCGCCAGGACGAGCAGACGGCGGCGGGCCCCGGGCTCGGACCCGGGGGCGGGCGCGGGAGCGGCGGCGCGGGGCTGGGGGGCGGGCACGGACCGATCCTCCCACCGCGGGACGGGCCGGGGCGGGTGGGCGGCGCGTCCGGGTGGCGCGTCCGGGTGATGCGTCCGGACGGCGGCGGCGGGCGGCTACACCGCCGTGAAGC
>NZ_MSJQ01000043.1 GCF_014596515.1 Streptomyces sp. CBMA156 | reverse complement strand
GGCGGCGCACGCCCGCACCGCCGGCACCACCGCCCCTGGCGCCGCCGCGGGCTTCCGGGTGCCGACGGACACCGTCCGGCACACCCGCACCTGGATGGCCTGGCCGGACAGCAGCACCATCCTGGCGCCGCCGCGGGCTTCCGGGTGCCGACGGACACCGTCCGGCACACCCGCACCTGGATGGCCTGGCCGGACAGCAGCACCATCTGGCGGAACAGGCTCAGCGGTGTCCAGTCGGACATCGCCCTCATCGCCAGGACCATCGCGAAGTACGAGCCGGTCACCCTGTGCGCCAACCCGGCCGGTGTCGCCAAGGCGCGCTCGATGTGCGGCCCTGGCGTCACCGTCATCGGGGACATCCCGGTCGACGACTGCTGGATGCGCGACACCGGCCCGGTCTTCCGCACCGACGGCGCGGGCGGCCTCGACACGGTCGGCCTGAACTTCAACGGCTGGGGCAACCACCAGAACCCGCACGGCAACGACGCCCTGGTCGCCCGGCGCGTCGCCGCCTACCTCGGCCTGCCGTTCACCGCCGCCGGACTGGTCGGCGAGGGCGGGGCCATCGAGACCGACGGCGCGGGGACGCTGATGGCCACCCGCAGCAGCATCCTCAACGCCAACCGCAACCCCGGTGTCTCCCAGGCCGCGGCCGAGAGCGCGATGTGCGCCGCCTACGGCGCCACCAAGGTGATCTGGTTCACCGGCATCGCCGGCCAGGACATCACCGACGACCACGTGGACGCCACCTCGCGCTTCCTCGGCGCGGGCACGGCCGCCGTCCAGACGCCCCTGTCGGGCGACACCGACGTCTGGTCCAACGACCAGCGCCAGCAGTACCGGACCCTGACCTCCGCCACCAGCGCCCAGGGAACCCCGTTCACGGTCAGTCAGATCCAGGGGCCCGACTACAACCTCATCCGCTCCACCGACCCGAATTTCGTCGGCTCCTACGCCAACTACTACCTGTGCAACGGCGCGGTGATCTCCGCCCAGTTCGGCGACACCAGGGCCGACAGCGCCGCCAGGGCCACCCTCGCCCGGCTGTTCCCCGGCCGCACCGTCGAGCAGCTGAACATCGACCGCCTCGGCGCGGGCGGCGGCGGGATCCACTGCGTCACCCAGCAGCAGCCCGCCGGGTGAGCCCACCGGGGCCGGGTCCGGCCCGCCGACCGGACCCGGCCCCGGTGGGAGGCCTGCCCCGGGAGGCAGGCCGGTCCGGTCACCCCAGGGCGGGGATGTCGTGGGTGGCGCAGTGGATGCCACCGCCGCCGCCCGCGATCGCGTCGATCTTCACCGGGACGATCTCGCGGCCGGGGAAGTACTGCTTCAGGATCTGCTGCGCCCGGTCGTCGGCCCTGGCGTCGCCGAACTTCGGCAGGTAGACGCCCTTCGAACCGACGTAGAAGTTCATGTACGAGGAGACGAAGGCGTCGCCGCGCCCGGTGATCCGGTCCGGATCCGGCTGCTGGAGCTCCACCACCTGGAGCTTGCGGCCCGTCGCGTCGGTGGCCTCGGCGAGGACGGCGCGGGCCTGGTCGGCGGAGCGGGACCAGACGTCGGGCGGGGTGCCGGGGAACGCCTGGTCGAGCAGGACCACGCCGGGGGCGACGAAGCGGGTCAGGCAGTCGACGTGGGCGTCGGTGATGTCCTTGCCCTTCACGCCCGCCAGCCAGATCACCTTGGTCACCCCGAGGACCTTCTTCAGCTCGGCCTCGACCTCGTCCCGGCTCATGCCCGGGTTGCGGTTGCCGTTGACGACGGAACTCTCGGTGACCATCAGGGTGCCCTGCCCGTCGGTCTCGAAGGAGCCGCCCTCGGCGACCAGCCGGGTCTCGATCCGCTCGACGCCGTACTTGGCCAGCACCGTCCGGGCGACCTTGGCGTCGTTGCCGCGCTGCTGCTTGCCGCCCCAGCCGTTGAAGTTGAAGTCGACGCCCTTGACCCTGCCGCCCTCCTCGACGAACACCGGCAGGGTGTCCCGGGCCCACAGGTCGTCGACGGCGATCGGCACCACCTCGACCGCGGACCCGCAGGCCTTCCTGGCGGCGTCCTGCTGCTCGGGCCGGGCCATCAGCACGACCGGCTCGCGCGCCGCGATCGCCTGGGCCAGGCCGGCGACGTCGCGGCGGACGTCCGGGAGCTGGTCGCCCCACACGTTCTCGGAGGCGGGCCAGGACATCACCGTGCGCAGGTGCTTCTCCCACTCGGCGCCGAACCGGCGCACGCCGGGGGTGCCGTCGGGGGTGCTACTGGTGGTGCCACCGGGGGTGCCGCCGGGCTGCGGGGGCGGCACCGCGCCGCCACCCTCCTCGATGCCGTTGGGGTCGCAGGCGGTGAGGCCGAGGGTGAGGGCGCCGACACCGGCGCCGAGGCCGGCGAGGGAGCGCATCAGGGTACGGCGGGGCAGGGCATTGGTCATGCGGGGACTCCAGCTGAGGGTCTGGGCTTCGGGAAAAAGGGGGGCTCGGTGTCAGCGGCTACGGCAGTGGCTACGGCACCGGCTCGTGCATGGTCGAGCAGTGGATGCCGCCGCCCCCGGCCATCAGGCGGTCGACGTCGATCTGCACCACCTCGCGGCCGGGGAAGGCCGCGGCGAGCGCCTCCCCGGCGGCGGCGTCCCTGTACGCGTCGCCGAACCGGGCGGTGACGACGCCGCCGTTGACGACGTGGAAGTTGAGGTAGGAGTCGACGAACGTGGAGCTGCGGGAGCGGACGGTGTCCGGGCCGTGCACGGGAATGACCTGGAGGCGCCGCCCCCGGGCGTCGGTGGCGCCGGACAGGATCGCGAACTGCTCGCGGGCGTCCCGCGCCCAGGCGTCGTCGCGGTCGGCCGGCGGCAGCTGCACCATCACCACGCCGGGGCGGATGAACCGGGAGGTGACGTCCACGTGGTCGTCGGTGATGTCCTGGCCCCTGATGCCCGGCAGCCAGATCATGGTGTCCGCGCCGTAGGCCTCCAGGACGGCCTCCTCGATCTCGTCCCGGCTCATGCCGCGGTTGCGGTTCTTGTTGACCAGGCTGCTCTCGGTGGCCATCACGGTGCCGTCGCCGTCCGTCTCGATCGCGCCGCCCTCGCCGACGAAGTCCGCGTAGGTGTGGCGCAGGCCGCGGCGGGTGGCGAGGCGTTCGGCGACCCGGGCGTCGTCGTGGTGCACCTGCTTGCCGCCCCAGCCGTTGAAGTTGAGGACCACGGCGTCCAGGCCGCCGTACCCGTCCCGGCGGAACACCGGCGCGGTGTCGCGCATCCACAGGTCGTCGGTGGGGATGGCGGTGATCACCTCCACCCCGGAACCACACCGGGACCGGGCCTTGCCCGCGGTCCAGTCGTCGGGCGCGCACATCACCACCGGCTCGAACTCGGCGATCGTGCGGGCGATCAGGGCGATGTCCTCCTGCACGCCGCCCAGGCGCAGTCCCCACACGCCCCGGCGGGAGGGCCAGGACATCCAGGTCCGCGCGTGCGGGACGTCGTCCGCCGGAACCCAGGGGTACGGCTCGGCGGAACGGTCATCGCGGTAGTGGGTCATGAGGGTCTCCAGATCGTGCGACGGTGCCGGGAAGGGTGCCGGGGCCGCCGACTCCACTCTTCGCGCCGCGACGTGGCGGCGCAGCGCGGAGACGGCCCGGCGACACCCTTCCTGCGGTTCAGGCTCGCACTGACTGAAAAATCAGTCAAACTCGCGGGCGGGTCATGACGCATCCTTGACGTGTGCACTGCGCAGAGTGACGCCCGGCGGACGGCCGGTACGGGTCAGGGCCTACCGATCAGGACCCGAGGCGGTCGACCTCGGCGTCGATCGCGTCGGCCAGGAGCGTGCGGGCGTGCGCCAGTGGCAGGCTGCCGCTGAGCCAGCGGGTGCTGAGCCCCTCCAGCAGCGCGGTCAGCCGCTCCGCCGCCCCGGCCAGCGCGACCGCCGAGGACATCGGCCGTACGGTGCCGAGCAGTTCCGCGATCTCCTGCACCCAGATCCGGGTGGCCCGCGCCAGGTCCTCGCGCAGCGTGTCGTCGAACACTGCGCTCGCCCGCAGCTCGCCCCAGGCGGTGCTGTTCTCCCGCACCTCGACGGTGTCCTGGAGCTCCAGCAGCAGGGTCTGCTCCAGTTCCTCGCGGGGGGTCGGCGGCGCAGCGCCGTCGGCGCGCTCGGTCGTGTACCGCCCCGCCCGGTCGTTGATGAACTCCAGCGTCTGCCGGAGGATCCCGGTGCGGTCCTTGAAGTGGTAGTAGATCAGCGCGGTGGACACGCCCGCCTCCGCCGCGAGCTCCTCCACCCGCAGTCCGCGCACCCCGCGCCGCGCGATCACCCGCGCCGCTGCTTCCAAGATCGACGTTTTACGACTGGCCATGAGCCACCACCTTACCCGGGGTACGGGCGTCAGGCCGTCCCTCTCCTGAAACACCGGTCAGCGCAGCGGGGCGGTGGGGGTGGCCCGGCGCGCTACGACGCGTGGTGCGCGGCCCACAGGAGGTCGACGGTGGCGGCCCGTTCCTGCCAGGTCTCCCGGACCAGGTCGGCGAGCCGGGCGGTGGTGTGCTCGACGAAGCCGGTGCCGGCCGGTTGTGCGGTGAGTTCCAGGCGTTGCCACCACCCCCAGGACTGGCCCCATTGCTTGGAGACGAACCGGAGGGCGATGGCCTTGCGGAGGGTGGGGTCGGTGCAGTAGACGCCGTGGAACGGGGCGAGGTTCCCGGCATCGGGATCGGGGCCGGGGTGCCCGTTGTCCTCCCGGCGGATGCCGAGACCGAACCCGAGCACGGTGGTGCCGTCCCGTATCCACTCGGGCCGGCTGACGAGGACGGCCGTCTCCGGGTAGCTGCGCTTGCTGCCGACAGCCTCGTAGCCGAAGGTCGTCACGGCGAGGTCCCCGCCGAGTTCCGCGGCGAGTGCGCCGAGCGGTGCGACGGAGCGCGCGGGCAGCTGCCTCAGCAGTCGGCGGGCCGCCTCCTGGGCCGCGAGGAGTGCGGTGGAGTGGGTGATCCAGAAGGCGGCGTCCTCGTCGTCGTCGGTGCCGATGCCCACGGTGGTCTCCAAGTCGCTCAGGTAGTCGTCCGCGTGGCGCCGCCCGGGGGCGTCCGGCTGGGACGGCCGGGAGGACCGGCCCGCGAGCAGGCGCGCCAGTTCGCCCGCGAGGTCGCGCAGGGAGACCGGGCGGAACCGCGGGTCGCCCGGCGGTCGGCCGGTCGGGGTGAGGTAGACGAACACCGGGTTCGGCAGGTCCGCGAAGTCGTCGCCCTGGTGGGACGTCTGGGCGTCGCCCTCCGGGGCGTCGATCTTCAGCTCGATGACGACCGAGGCCGCCGGGCCGGTGACGATCAGGTCCGGCCGGCTCGTGGCACCGCGCACCTGCCGGTGCACGGCGGACCGGCCCAGCAGCGGATCGGCGGCGAGTTCCGGCAGGCCGGCCAGGGCCAGCAGGGCGCGGTCGTGGTCGGCGCGCTGGAGGGCGGCCGGGTCGTCGAGCAGGGTGTCGTCGAGCATGCGGCGAACCTCCGGCTGCGGTCCTGGGCGCGCGCTCGGTCGCGCGCCGGGCGGTCGGGGTGGGGCGTCGCCCCCAGGATCAGGCCGGGCGGCGGGCCTCGTCCACCAGGAGGACCGGAATGCCGTCGCGGACCGGGTACACGAGGCCGCAGCCCGCGCCGGTGCAGTCCAGCTCGGGCTGCTCCTCGGTGCCGCCCTCGGCGAGCGCGGCCCGGCACTGCGGGCAGACCAGGATCTCCAGCAGGAAGGATTCGAGCTTCATGGGGGCTCTCCAAAGTTCGGGGGTGGCACGGAGGTGCCCCGGCCGATAGGAAACCCTACCGGCCGGGGCACCACCCGCCGAGGTCAGGCGCGTCCGCTCGGACGGGCCCGAGGTCAGCCGCGGACGACGGCCAGCACGCCGTCGCGCAGCTCGGCCATCTTCGCCGGGTCCCTGGCCTCGACGTTCAGGCGCAGCAGCGGCTCGGTGTTGGAGGCGCGCAGGTTGAACCACCAGTCCTGGCCGGCCACGGTGAGGCCGTCCAGCTCGTCCACCGTGGTGCCCTCCAGGCCGGCGTACGCGGCGCGGACGGCAGCGGTGCTGGCGGCCTGGTCGGCGACGGTGCTGTTGATCTCGCCGGAGGCGGCGTAGCGGTCGTACTCGGCGGTGAGCCCGGACAGCGCGCCCTGCTGCCCGCCGAGCGCGGCCAGCACGTGCAGCGCGGCCAGCATGCCGGTGTCGGCGCGCCAGAAGTCGCGGAAGTAGTAGTGGGCGGAGTGCTCGCCGCCGAAGACGGCGTCGGTCTCGGCCATCTCCTGCTTGATGAAGGAGTGGCCGACCCGGGTGCGCACCGGCTTGGCGCCCAGCTCGCGGACCACCTCGGGGACGGTCCAGGAGGTGATCAGGTTGTGGATGACCGTCGGCTCGGCCTCGCCGGCGGCGCGGGCGCGGGCCACCTCGCGGACCGCGACCAGGGCGGTGATCGCCGACGGGGAGACCGGCTCGCCGCGCTCGTCCACGACGAAGCAGCGGTCGGCGTCGCCGTCGAAGGCCAGGCCGATGTCGGCGCCGACCTCACGGACCCTGGCCTGGAGGTCGACGATGTTCTTCGGGTCCAGCGGGTTGGCCTCGTGGTTCGGGAAGGTGCCGTCCAGCTCGAAGTACATCGGGACGAGCTCGATCGGCAGGCCGTCGAAGACGGTCGGCACGGTGTGGCCGCCCATGCCGTTGCCGGCGTCCACCACGACCTTGAGCGGGCGGATCGCGGTGAGGTCGACCAGGCCGAGCAGGTGGTCGGCGTAGCCGCGCAGGGTGTCCTGGGCGGACAGCCCGCCCGGCTTCACGTCCCTGGCCGGGACGGTGACGGTGTCGTCCTCGCCGGTCCAGGACTCGACCAGCTCGCGGATCTCGGCCAGGCCGGTGTCCTGGCCGACCGGGGCGGCGCCGGCCCGGCACAGCTTGATGCCGTTGTACTGGGCCGGGTTGTGGCTGGCGGTGAACATCGCGCCGGGCAGGTCGAGCTTGCCGCTGGCGTAGTAGAGCTGGTCGGTGGAGCACAGCCCGATCTGCACCACGTCGGCGCCGTAGGCCGCGGCGCCCTCGGCGAAGGCCAGGCTCAGCGACGGGGAGGAGGGGCGCATGTCGTGCCCGACCACGATCGCGGTCGCGCCGGTGACCTGCACGAACGCGGCGCCGAAGGCCCGGGCCAGGCTCTCGTCCCACTGGTCCGGGACGACGCCTCGGACGTCGTACGCCTTCACGAGCTGCTTGAGGTCGCGCACTGCGGCTCCACCCTGGTCTCTGTACTGGTCGGTCACGGTACGTCGGGGCCGCCCGTCCGGTCGACGGGCGCGCGGTGACGGTAGACGGGCAGCGTACCCGGGCCGGGCGAACGCACCGTGCCAGGTGAGGCCTCAGTTGTCGGGCGAGCGCAGCACCCGGAGGTGGCCGCGGCGGCTGCCCTCGACGGACTCGCCCCCGGGCCCGCGGCCCTGACGGGGGGTCTGCGGGCGGGCGGCCTCGCGCACGGCGTTGGCCAGCGCCTCCAGGTCGTCGCTGCTGCGGCGCAGCGGTCCCGCCTCGGCGGCGAGCCGGACGACCTCCCAGCCGCGCGGGGCGGTGAGGCGCTCGGCGTGCTCGGCGCACAGGTCGTAGCAGTGCGGCTCGGCGTAGGTGGCGAGCGGGCCGAGGACGGCGGTGGAGTCCGCGTAGACGTACGTCAGCGTCGCGACGGCCGGCCGGCCGCACGCGGTCCGCGAACAACGACGTACAGAGCTCACGAGGGTGGACGGTACCGCACTCCCCGCCGGGGAGCGAAGACCGCCTGCCCGGAGGGGGTGCCGTGTCGTCGTCCGGGCGCCGGGGCCGCGCATCCGACGCCCCGTGCGATTCCCGGTCGGAGTGGTCCACTTCCGACCGTCCAAGGACTACCCTCGGCAGTGATATGGACAGCTCCGCACCGCAGTCATCGACAGGGCCAGCGCGCCGCCCCCGGCACCGCGACCGGCACGGCAGGGGCCTGCGCGGCCCGCTGGCGCCTCCCCAGGTGCCGATCTCGCTCACCCGTTCCGAACTGTTCGACGACTACGTGCGCGAGTCGGTGGAGCGCCTCGAACGGCGGTGGCCGCAGCTGATCGAGGTGGAGTTCGCCGTCCAGGAGGTGCCGCTGCACGAGCCGGACGGCGGCGACAGCGAGGACGGGGTGCCGCTGGGGCGGGTGTCGCCGGGCAAGCAGGGGCGCAAGAGCCAGATCGTGGTGTACCGGCGGCCGGTGGAGATCCGGGCGAAGACCCGGGAGGACCGCGCGGCACTGGTGCACGAGATCCTGATCGAGCAGGTCGCCGAGCTGCTGGGGCTCTCCCCGGACGCCATCGACCCGCGCTACGACGAGGACTGAGCCCGCGCCGGGATTCCGGCGCGGGCTCGCGCTCAGCGCAGGACGACGCCCGGGTCCTGGCCGGCCTGCGGGACCTTGACGGTGCTCCGGTCGTCGCGCAGCGCCTGGACGGTGAACATCGGGATGTCCTTGGCCGGGAGGGACAGCATCCGGGCGGCGACCACCGGGCCGCCGGAGACGGTCTCCACGGTGAGCGCGAAGACCCCGTTCAGCCCGGCGGGCTCGGGCGCCGGGAGTGCGACGGTGCCGCCGGCCGGGAGCTGGACCTCCTTGGTGGCCGGGGTGCCGCCGCCGCTGCCGGCCGAGGCGGTGACCCGGACGGTGGCGGCCTCGCCGCTGGAGGTCAGGTAGAGCGTGGAGGCGCCGGCCCGGTTGTCGGCGACGGTGGCGCGGGCGCCGACCGGGTCGCTGCCGGCCAGCCAGGCCGCGTCGGTCCTGCCGTTGGCCGCCGCCCGGTCGATCCGCAGCCCGGCCACGACCGGGGTCCGGTGCTTGTCGTCGCTGGGCGTCAGCCGCAGCCCGGCGACCTCGTCCCGGGTGACCTTGCCGAGGTCGACGGCGGCCACCATGCCCGCCTTGACGTGGATCGACTCGTTGCCGGCCGGACTGAACCAGCCGTTCTTGCCGGAGAGCTGGATCTTCAGGTCGGCGTCGTCCTCCGGCGGCGCCCAGACCACCAGGCGGGCGGCGGCGGTGTCGGCGGGCAGGCCGGGCAGCACCTGGGTGGGCGCCGGGTCGGCCGAGGCCGGGACCCAGTCCGCGCCCTTGCCGCCGTCGGCGGCGTGCAGCGCGGCGCCGACCCGCCCGGAGCGCACCACCACGTGCACGGCGAGGTCGGTGACGGCGCCCTTGCTGAGGGTCGACAGCAGGACGGCCTGGGAGCTGCCGGGGGCGACGGTGATGCCGTTGGCGGCGTCGTTGTCGATCAGGCCCTTGTCGCCGTACAGCTTGATGTCCACCACGGCGGCGGAGGACTCGGTGTTGACCAGGCTGAGGTAGTCGACCCGGTCGCCGGCGGTACTGGCCCCGGCGAACCAGAAGCTCGTCCCGGCCGGGGTGCAGGTGAGGCCGGACAGGCCGGTGCCGCGCTGCTCGGTGACGACCGAGGTCTGGGTGACGGTGAAGCCGGGGGCGAGGGCGCCGTTGGCGACGGCACCGGTGCCGGGCGCGGCGTCGCCGTTGGCCGCCGGGCCGGTGGCCGGGGTGCCGGGGGGGGGGGGGGGGGGGGGGGGGGTGCGGCGGGGGGGGGGGGGGGGGGGGGGGGGGAGGGGGGGGGGGGAGGGGGGGGGGGGAGGGGGGGGGGGGGGGGGGGGGGGGGGGGGGGGGGGGCGGGGGGGGGGGGGGGGGGGGGGGGGGGGGGGGGGGGGGGGGGGGGGGGGG
>NZ_MSJQ01000429.1 GCF_014596515.1 Streptomyces sp. CBMA156 | reverse complement strand
GCGCCGCAGGTCGAGCGCCCCGCGCAGGCCTGTGGGCAGCGGGGTGCGGCAGACGCCGGGGTGGCCACCAGCGTGGAGGACGGCGAGCCGGTCCAGGACGAAGCGGATGTCGGCGGTGCGGACGGCGGGGGCCGCGGGGGTCGCGGCGGCCGGGCCGGCGTTCGCGGCGGTGCTCACGGTCTCAGCGGTGCTCATGGGCGATCCTCGGGTCGATCGTGCGGTACAGCAGGTCGACCGCGAGGGTGGCCGCGACCACGCCGACGGCGCTGACCACCACCACGGCCTGGACGACGGGGAAGTCCCGGCCGGCGATGGCCCCGGAGGCCAGGCTGCCGACGCCGGGCACCGCGAACAGCGACTCGACCAGCACCGAGCCGCCCAGCGAGGTGCCGATGCCGATCCCGACCAGGGTGACCAGCGGCAGGCTGGAGGGCCGCAGGGCGCGGCGCAGCAGCAGCCGGGTGGTGCCCATGCCGCGGCTGCGGGCGGCGGCGACGTACGGCTGGTCGAGGGTGTCGAGCAGCTGTCCGCGCAGGGCCCGGGTGAACACGGCGGCCTCGGTGAGGCCGAGGGTGAGCGCGGGCAGCACCAGGTGGCGCAGGTTCTCGGCCGGGTCCTCGGTGAACGGGGTCCAGCCGGTGGCGGGCAGGATGCGCAGCTGCACGGCGGCGATCCAGATGAGCAGCAGGCCGAGGGCGAAGCCGGGGACGGCGAGCCAGGCGAAGGTGCCGGCGGTGGCGATCCGGTCGAAGAGGCCGCCCGGCCGCCAGGCGGAGACCAGGGCGACGGGCACGGCGATGGCGAGTGCCACCACCTGGGCGGCGAGGAAGAGTTCGAGGGTGACGGGGATGCGGTCGGCGAGTTCGGTGGTGACGGCGGCGCCGGTGGACAGCGAGTGGCCGAGATCGCCGTGCAGGGCGTCGCCGATCCACTGCCAGGTGGCGGCGAACACGTTGCGGTCCAGGCCGAGTCCGGCCTCGTAGACGGAGATCTGCTCGGGGGTGGCGGTGGGGCCGAGGGCGGCGACGGCGGGGGAGCCCGGCATCAGGTGGGGCAGGGTCAGGGCGCCGAGGGCGACCAGCAGCAGGACGGCCGCGGCGCGGCCGAGCTGCCCGCCGTACCGCAGCGCGGTGCGGGTGCGAGGGGTCACCGCTTCACCCACAGGGTGGCCGGGGAGAGGTTGAGGACGGTGCGCTTGGACAGGTCGGGAAGCCCGCCGACCTTGGTGGCGCCGACGAAGCCGAGGGTGTTCTCGGTGAGGAAGAGCATCGGCGCCTCGCCGACGACCCGGGCGGCGGCCCGGTTGTAGGCCGCGCCGCGCTTGGCGGGGTCGATCGAGGAGCGGCCCTCGGCGATCGCCTGCTGGGCCTCGGGGTCGGACCAGCCGGTGAAGTTGTAGGGCGAGTTCGGCAGGTAGAGGCTGGCGAGCGCGGTGTCGGTGTCGCCGAACATGCTGGTGATGAAGTCCATCACCTGGAACTTGCGCTGGAGCATCGCGGTGCCGAGGCCCGCGCTGTCGAGCGGCTTGATCGTCACCTTGATGCCGGCCTCGCCGAGCATCTGCTGGATCACGGTGGCCCGCTGCTGGCCTTCGGGGCGGCCGTCGATGAGGTAGTCGAAGGCGAGGTCGGGGTGCCCGGCCTCGGCGAGCAGGGCGCGGGCCTTGGCCACGTCGCGGGCCGGGTACCGGGCGTCCGTCCGGTACGGGGAGTGGGAGCCGATCGGGCCGTCGGAGACGGTGCCCTGGCCGAGGTAGACGACCTTCTCGACGGCCTCGCGGTCGATCGCGTACTGGACGGCCTGACGGACCCGCACGTCGTCGAAGGGGGCGGCCTTGGTGTTGAAGATGACGGTGCTGGTGGAGCCGGGCCCGGTGGCGGTGCGCAGCCCGTCGGTGGCGGCCTGCTTGAGCTGACTGGGCGTCTCGGTCCAGACCAGGTCGGTGTCGCCGGAGCGCAGCGACTGGTAGCGGCTGTCGGCGTCGGGCAGCACCCGGTAGACGAGCTTGTCGGCGTGGCCCTTGGCGCCCCAGTAGGCGGGGTTGCGGGTCAGGGTGGCGGAGACCCCGGGCTGCACGCTCTCCACCGTGTACGGGCCGGAGCCGACGGCGGGGGCGTCGCCGGCCGGTGCCTCGGAGACGTAGCCGAGGGAGCGGGTGAACAGGCTGGGGAAGCCGGCGTCGGGAGACTTGAGGGTGAAGCTGACGCTGGTAGGTCCGGTGACGGTGGTGGCGGCGATGGCGGCCGCGTCGACGGCGCACGCGCACTTGCTCTCCGGCTTGCTGAGCCGGGCGACGTGGTCGGCGACGGCCTGGGCGTCCAGCGGCTTGCCGTCGCTGAACTTCACGCCCTCGTGCAGGTCGAGGGTCCAGACCTTGGCGTCCGCGTCGGGGGTGAAGGACTTGGCGAGGTAGGGCTGGACGGTGCCGTTGTCGCCGTTGACCATCAGCGGGTCGTACAGGGCGTTGGCGAGGATCATCATCGGCATCGAGGTGAGGGTGCCGTCGGCGGGGTCGAGCTTGGTGAACGGCCGGTCCAGGCCGATCTTGAGGGTGCCGCCGTCCACGGCCGGGCCGTCGCCCGCCGCGCCGGTGTTCCCGGCGGTGCCGCCGCTGCCGGACATCGCGTCGTCGGAGGCGGAGCAGGCGGTGAGCGTGAGCGCGGCCGTGCAGGCCGCTGCTACCAGGAGGTGGGTGTGCCGCTTCATGGTTCCTCGGTTCGGGGGAGTGCGGGGGCGGCCCGGGGGGAGTTCGGCCGCCGACGACCCACACCATTCCGGAAGTGGCAGTACTGCCAAAAGGCAGTTGTGCAAATTCAAGATGACGAAACCCGGAAGAGTCGGCGCTCGCCTTGAGCGAGCACGGTCGGACGTGGTTCGGTACTGACAGCCGCCCCCTCGGCGGCCCCATCCACACCCGACTCACCGAACGGAAACGGAAGAACGATGCAGGGGACGGACACCGTGGCGGAGCCGGGCATGCGCGACCGCAAGAAGGCGCGCACCCGCGACAGCATCCGCACCGCGGCGCTCGACCTCTTCGAGGGGCAGGGTTACGAGCGCACCACCGTGGACCAGATCTGCCGCCGCGCCGACGTCGCCCACCGCACCTTCTTCCGCTACTACCCGGCCAAGGAGGCCCTGCTCTTCGGCTGGGACTTCGGCCACGTCCTGCTCGACGCCTTCGCCGAGGCCCCCGCCGAACTGCCGCTCTGGGGCGCGCTCGAACACGCGGTGACCGTCACCGGCGGACGGCTGGAGGAGTCCGTCGAGCACACCGCCCGGCGCCGCCGGCTGCGCCAGGGCCTGCTGGAGGTGCACTCCGTGCACAACTACGCCCTGGTCGTCATCGACGCCTTCATCGAACGCACCGTCACCATCGCCGCCGAGCGGCTCGGCGTCGACCCGGTCGAGGACCTGCGTCCGACCGCGCTCGGCGCGATGTTCGGCGGCATGGTGCGGCGCCACGTCCTGACCGGCCCGGAGAGCGGCACGCTGACCGACTGGGTCAGGGCCTACCGGGACGTGCTCGCCGCGGCGGGCTGACCCGGACCGGCCCCACACCCCGTCACACCCCGCCACCCCCGGGCGCGCCGCCGGCCGCCCGGTCGGCACCGCACGCCCTCCGTCACCCCGTCACCCCCTCGCGCGGCCCCGCCGCGCGCCTTCGCCACACCCCCCGTGACACCTCTCGTCACACCCTTCGTATCCGCACGTCGTACCCGCACTTCGCACGTTCCGAAAGGCCCCCCATGTCCCTGGTCAACTTCCGCGACCCCGCGACGCTCACCGACCCCGCGAGCCGCTGGATCCGCCCCGGTGCCCTGTTCCGCTCCGCCCAGCCCTTCCCCGCCGCCGACGAGACCGTCGTCGCCCAGCTGCGCGAGCACGGCATCACCACCATCGTCGACCTCAGGGGCGAGGCCGAGAGCAGCCCCGAGGACTGGGCCGCCGTCGAGGCCGCCGGCATCGCCGTCGTCGCCGCCCGGATCAACCCCGCCAACGACGCGCTGGAGCAGTCCATGCGCGCCATGACCACCGCCGAGGACCTCGGCGCCTTCTACCTGCTGATGGCCGAGTCCGCGCCGCAGGCCCTCGCCGCCGCCGTCGAGGCCACCGTCCGCCCCGGCGGAGTGCTGGTGCACTGCGCGGCCGGCAAGGACCGCACCGGGCTGCTCACCGCGCTGCTGCTGGAGGTCCTCGGGGTGCCCGCCGAGGAGATCGTCACCGACTACGCCCGCACCAACGAGGCGATCCAGCAGATCTGGGCCGGTCTCGCCGACCGCAACCGCACCGCCCTCAACCAGGTCGAGGCCGGCGAACTGCGCATTCCCGCCCCGCTGCTGGAGGCCCCGGTCGGGGCGATGAGCACCTTCCTGGAGCTGGTCCGCGTCAAGCACGGCGGCGCCGTCGGCTTCCTGACCGCCTGCGGGGTCACCGCCGGGACCCTGGACGCCTTCACCGCCAAGGCAGCCGGTACCGCCACCGCCCGTACCGCCGCCGCGGACACCGCCGAGGTGACGGCATGCTGACCCTCCTGCACCACACCGACGGCACCCCGTTCCGCGACCTCAACCACAACGGCACCATGGAGCCCTACGAGGACCCGCGGCTGCCCGTCGAGGAGCGGGTCGAGGACCTGCTCGGCCGGCTGACCCTCGCCGAGAAGGCCGCCCTGATGCTGCACGGCCGGATGCTCCCCGGCGAGCACCCGCCGTTCCCGTCCGGCGCGAACCTGATCACCGAGCGCGGCCTCACCCACTTCGCCATGATGGCCGTCCCCGACCCGCGCACCATGGCCGACTGGAACAACCACGTCCAGGACCTGGCCGCGGCCGGCCGGCTGGGCATCCCGGTCACCCTCTCCTCCGACCCCCGGCACGGCTTCTCCGCCAACCCGGCCACCGCCCACATCGGCGGCGGCTTCAGCACCGGCCCCGAGCCGATCGGCCTCGCCGCCACCGACGACACCGACCTGGTGCACCGCTACGCCGACCTGATCCGCCGCGAGCTGTGCGCCGTCGGCATCAGGGTCGCCATCCACCCGATGGCCGACCTCGCCACCGAGCCCCGCTGGGCCCGGATCAGCGGCACCTTCGGCGAGGACCCGGAGCGGGCCTCGCGCATGATCACCGCCTACATCCAGGGCCTCCAGGGCGAGCGGATCGGCCCGGACAGCGTCGCCTGCATGACCAAGCACTTCCCCGGCGGCGGCCCGCAGGCCGGCGGCGAGGACTCGCACTTCGCCGCCGGACGCCGACTGGTCTACCCTGGTGGTGAGTTCGAGACCCACCTGCGCCCCTTCGAGGCGGCCTTCGCGGCGGGCACCGCGCAGATCATGCCCGCCTACGCGATCCCCTCCGGCAGCGGCCTCGCCGAGGTCGGCGCCAACTTCAACCGGGACGTCATCACCGGTCTGCTGCGCGGGCGTTACGGCTTCGACGGGGTGGTCTGCACCGACTTCAACGCCATCACCGGCATGGCCGTCCCCGGCGTGGTCACGCTGCCCCCGCGGCACTGGGGCGTCGAGGAGCTGGCCGTCGCCGAGCAGGTCGTCCTCACCCTGGACGCGGGCGCCGACCAGCTCGGCGGCGAGACCGATCCGGAGTTGATCCTCGCCGCCGTCCGCTCCGGCGCGGTCACCGAGGCCAGGCTCGACGAGTCGGTCCGCCGCATCCTGCGCGACAAGTTCCGCCTCGGCCTCTTCGACGACCCGTACGTCGACGCGGACGCCGCCGTCGAACTGGTCGGCACCGAGGCCGGCCGGGCACTCGGCCGCGAGGTCCAGCGCCGCTCCGTGGTCCACCTCGCGGGGCACCCGCAGACCGGATCGCGGCTGTACGTCGAGGGCGTCGACCCCGCCGTCGCCGCCCGGTACGGCACCGTCGTGGACGACCCGGCCCAGGCCGACCTGGCCGTCGTCCGCCTCGCCACCCCGTACGAGCGGCGCGAGGGCATGCTGGAACAGCACTTCCACAGCGGCTCGCTGGAGTTCGAACCGGCCGAGGCCGAGCGCCTCACCGCGCTGGCCGCCGTCGTCCCCACGGTCTTCGCCGCCCAGCTGGAACGGCCCGCCGTGCTCACCCCGCTCGCCCCGCACGCGGCCCTGCTGCTCGGCGAGTTCGGCGCCGCGGACGAGGTGGTGCTGGACGCCGCCCTCGGCCGCGCCCCGATGACCGCGACCCTCCCGTTCGACCTGCCCGTCTCCGACGCCGCCGTCGCCGCGGCCCGCGAGGACGTCCCCTTCGACACCCGCGCCCCGCTCTTCCGCCACGGCCACCGCGCCGGCACCGGAAGCTGAGCCACCCCACGCCGGGGCCCCGCCACCCACCGGTGGCGGGGCCCCGGTACGGGTGTCCCGCGGTCACTTCTCGACGAAGACGATGTCCTCGATGTCGGGGCGCAGCTTGACCGTGTCGTCGTGGACGTCGACGACGCGTTGCAGACCCACGGTGGAGGTGCTCTGGTCGGAGAGGAAGAACTCGTCGCCCGCACCGGCCAGGTAGGCGGGCAGGCAGTCGAGGGCGGGGCCGAAGAGCCGCAGGTAGTCGGCCAGCCGCCGGAACAGCTTCGGCAGGATGACCAGGTCGTCGGTGAGCGAGCTCAGGTCCTCGATGGTGGCTCCGCTGTGCGTGACGTCGTTGGCCCAGACGCTGCCGGGCGCCTTCGCGGCCCGCGCCTGCCGGGCGGTGGCGGCCATGTCGAGGCGCAGGTCCCTCGGCAGGTTCGAGTAGAACGTCGGGTAGACCAGGCCGCGGGACAGCAGTTCGTGGTTGGCGGTCTGGTGCAGCAGCGGCACGTCGACCTTGAGCACCGTTCCGCTTCTGGCGTCCGGGACGGGCGCGCCCCTGCCGACCATGGCCACGCAGCGGCCGTAGGTGTCGGCGCCGCCGGTGAGGATGAATCCGGCGACGGTCTCCGGAATGGCGGAGGTGACCGTCTCGTCCGCTCCCTGCGTCACGTCGGTGAAGCCCAGCCAGGCCAGCAGCGCGTCCCGGGCACCGTGGGCGCCCAGTTCGAGCGGCTGGTGCACGAAGTCGGGCCCGGCACCCTGGTAGTGGGTCTCCAGCGCGTCGATCCCGTCCAACCGCAGTGAGGCGCCGCCGTGGACGTCCCGCTTGACTCTGTGGTCGCCGGGGAGTTCGGGCCAGAAGCCGGGGTCGTCGGGGAGGAAGTGGACGGTGTCGCCGTCTGGCTCGAAGTTCTTGATCTGGTAGCGGCCCTTGATGAGGGTCATCGTCATGAATGGCTCCCGTAGTCGAGTCGCGACCCATTGTGATGTCCTTCGCGGGCAAACCACGGAACCGCGCCATCGGCGAGTTGACGGGCCGTCGACGCGTGCGGGCGCAGCCGTTTCCCCGGCTCCCGGACGGCTTCGGACGGCTGTCGGTGGGCGCACGTACGATCCGGGCAGTGCTTTCCGGGAGCCGGCACCGTGGGCGGGTGCCGCTCCCGCGTCCATCCGTGCCCGACCGAGTGGGAGGCCGCCCCGTGAGTGGATCACCGATGCCCGGGCCAGGAGACGTATGTCAGGCGTGGGGCCGGGTGACCGCGTGGCTCGGGCGCAACGCGCCCGGCGTTCTCGCCACCCTCGGCGGCCCGGGGGACCAGGCCGCCATCGACGCGGCCGAGGTGCGCATGGGCCTGGAACTGCCGTCGGAGCTGCGGCAGTGGATCCTGCTGAACGACGTCCGTGTCGGCGGCGCGGGCGGCTTCGGATCATGTCTGGTCACAGCGGGTTCGGGCGACGTCATCCCGGACGGCGGGCTCCTGCTCGGCCTCACGGACATCGAGCGCGTCCATGTCCACATGACGGCCCTGGCGGAGGCGGAACCGTCCGGGGATCCCGGCCGGCCACTCTGGCGCCGGGAGTGGCTGCCGATCGTCGCGGAGCGGGACGGCTTCCACGGAACGTTCCTGAACGCGCGCACCGGAACCATGGGGTCCTGGAGCGAGGGATCGTCCCCCGAGGACGGCGAGTACCCTTCCCTGGCCGCGTTCTTCCAGCACGTGGCGGACCGGTTGGAGGGCGTCCCCTCGGGCGACCGGACCGGCCCCGCCGCCCGCAGGCGCGATCCCCGCCCGCAGGACGAGCCGGTACGCCGATGGGCCCGTGCGAACGGCTTCCGGGTCAGTGACCGCGGGCGCGTCCCCTCGGCCTTGCGCGAGGCCTACGAAGCGTCACTGTGAGCCCCGTGTCCCGCCGCCCGGCGAGGCTCCTCCTCCGTCCGGCTCCGTCCGCGGGGCCGGACCGAACCCCGGGGGCGGTGCCGTCCGTGGTACCGACTGAGGCCGGTGGGCAGCCGGCGCGAGGACGGACGCGGGAGGACAGCGATGGCCTGGTACCAGGGGCCGAGTCGGATCACGGTCACGGCGGTCGAGGGACGGTGGCCGCAGCGGGCGGTGGTGACGGTCAGGGGCGGTGCGCCGGTGGAGGTCCCCGGGGAGGTCGGCGCCGTGCACGTCGTCGACGCGGAGAGCTGGCAGCTGGACCTGGAACACCGCCACGAGGGCGAGTGGTGCCCCAACATCCGCGCGGTGCAGGGACGTTGGGAGGAGGTGCGCGGCGTGCCGACGCAGGTCGTGCACAGCCGCAACCGTGACCTGGCCGACGACCGCAGGGACCGCAACCTGGTGCTGCGGATCGAGCGCACCACCCCGGGCGGTGGCCGGCCCTCGGCCGGTGCCGCCCCCACCGCGCTCCGGACGACCGCGGCGCACCGCACGCCGGCGGCCCCGGCCGTGCCGCGGACCTCGGCCGGCGGCACGGCCGGGAGCCAGGGTGTCCGGACGACCACCTCCGGCGGCGGGGCCGCCGTTCAGCGGCCCGCGGCACCGGGGGCCGGGGGCACGACCACCGGAGGAGCCGCCAGGCCCACCACCTCGACCACCTCCTGGAGCGGCTGACCGCCGGGCGCCGGCCTCTCCGGGCGAGGCGTCACTGATCGGAGTAGCTGAGGTCTCCCACCGTCCAGCTGCTGATGTCGGCGATGGCGATGCGGTACATGCCCCCGGTGTGGGGCAGGCCGTAGCTGCCCTGGAGGATGCGGGCGACGTGCAGGTGCAGGTGGGTAGGCCGCGCGGCGGGCGGCGTCACTTCTTCGACCGCCGCTTCACCGTCGGCGGTCGCGGGCGCCACGAACAGGGCGGCGAAGGGCTTCAGGAAGTCCGAGGCGGCGAGGACTTCGGCCACCCGCTCGTTCCACAGGCTCTCCGGTGCCAGCCGGCCGGTGATGACCGCGCCCGGGACGACCACGGTCAGGGGCATCTGGTTGCTGCACTCGGACTCCACCATCGCGGCGATGTCGACGAGCAGCTCATCAGGATTCGACATGGACCCGAGGATAGTGCCCGCCGGAAGCCGCCCGCACGGACATCCCCGGTTCGCCCCCGGCCCGCCATCTGCGCGACGCCGGGGCATGGCACAGCGGCCCCCGGTACCGGCGCGTGGACGGTACCGGGGCAGGGCATCACACCGCCCGGACGGAGCGCTCCGCCCGTGAGGCGTGCGCACCGTCGGCCGGAGAGCCGGGAGCGTCCGGGGTCAGAGGGCGTACATCGCGCTGTACGGCGGCGTGATGCGTGCCTGCTGGGATCCGAAGTCGACGAGCACGGCGGTGTCGCCGTCACCTTCCACCCCGATGACCCGGCCGAGGCCGTACCTGTCATGGGTGACTCGGTCGCCGACGGCGAAATGTTTGCGGGGTGCCTCCGGCGGGGCCTTGAAGGGGCTGCTCGGCAGAGGGCGGCGGACTGCTGAGAAATTCGTCATCCCCTCCAGTATGCGCCGGAAACCCCGGGAACGGGTCTTCTCGGCGCCCCCGAGTTCGAGTGGGACCCCGAAATGCCGCACGCGCCGTCCGGCACGCCCCCGATCGGTGCCGGCGGGCGCGCCGCGGTCGCCGGCCCGGCGCCGTCCCGGTGCGGGTGGACCC
>NZ_MSJQ01000428.1 GCF_014596515.1 Streptomyces sp. CBMA156 | reverse complement strand
CCGGCCGCGCTCTTGCCGGAGAGCGGCCACAGCAGCGGCCGGTCGGGGCCGACGGGCGCCGCAAGGACGTGGACGGCGGGCTCGGCGCCGGTGCCGGTGACGGTGCCGGAGTCCGGGTCGGCATCGGTGTCGGCGTCCGGCTCGGCGGGCGCGTGGGCGGGCGCCGCCTCCAGGATCACGTGCGCGTTGGTGCCGCTGATGCCGAACGAGGAGACACCGGCCCGGCGGGGACGGTCGGTCTCCGGCCACGGCCTGGCCTCGGTCAGCAGCTCGACGCCGCCCTCGCTCCAGTCCACGTGCGGGGTGGGCTCGTCCACGTGCAGGGTGGCCGGCAGCACGCCGTGCCGCATCGCCTGCACCATCTTGATCACCCCGGCCACGCCGGCCGCGGCCTGGGTGTGGCCGATGTTGGACTTGACCGAGCCGAGCCACAGCGGGCCGCCCTCGGCGCGCTCCCGCCCGTACGTGGCGAGCAGGGCCTGGGCCTCGATCGGGTCGCCGAGCCGGGTGCCGGTGCCGTGCGCCTCCACCGCGTCCACGTCGGCCGGGGACAGCCCGGCGCCGGCCAGCGCCTGACGGATCACCCGCTGCTGGGAGGGGCCGTTGGGGGCGGTGAGGCCGTTGGAGGCGCCGTCCTGGTTGACCGCGCTGCCGCGCACCACGGCGAGCACCGGGTGCCCGAGCCGCTGGGCGTCGGAGAGCCGTTCCACCATCAGCAGGCCGACGCCCTCGCCCCAGCCGGTGCCGTCGGCCGCCGCGGCGAACGCCTTGCAGCGCCCGTCGCCGGCCAGGCCGTCGAGGCGGCTGAACTCCGCGAAGACGCTCGGCGAGGACATCACGGTGACGCCGCCGGCCAGCGCCAGTTCGCAGTCGCCCGCGCGCAGCGCGTGGACGGCCAGGTGCAGGGCGACCAGGGAGGAGGAGCAGGCGGTGTCGATGGTGACGGCGGGGCCCTCCAGGCCCAGCGCGTACGCGATCCGGCCGGACACCACGCTGGCGGCGTTGCCGATGGCCAGGTGGGTGTCGGCGCCCTCGGGCAGGGCGTGGGCGCCTTCGGCGTAGCCGGAGGCGGAGGCGCCGACGAACACGCCGACCCGGTTGCCGGTGAGCGAGCGCGGGTCGAGCCCGGCCCGCTCGACGACCTCCCAGGCGGACTCCAGCAGCAGCCGCTGCTGCGGGTCCATGGCCACGGCCTCGCGCGGGGAGATGCCGAACAGCGCGGCGTCGAAGTCGGCGGCCCCGTCGACGAATCCGCCCTCGTTCGCGTAGCCGGAGCCGGTCGGCCAGCCGCGGTCCTCGGGGAACCCGGTGATGCCGTCGCCGCCGCTGGTCACCAGCTGCCACAGCTCGGCCGGCGAGCTCACGCCGCCCGGGTAACGGCAGGCCATCGCGACGATCGCGACGGGCTCCCGCTCGCGCATCTCCGCCACCTGGAGCTGACGGCGTGTGCGCCGGAGGTCGGCCGTCACCCGCTTCAGGTATTCGAGATACTTCTGCTCTTCCCCCACGCTGATCAACCCCTACTCCCGGCCGGCGGTGGATCGCAGCCGGAACCGATTAACCGTGAGATACCCGCAAGACCGCAGCGTTCCGAATCCTAGGGAGGCGAAACCGCGTGCGGCACCCCTAATCGACCCCAGGGGAAAGGGGTGGAAATCGGCCCGGGACGCCCCCGGCCGACGCCGTCGGACCGGGAATCGCGGGCGCCCGGAACCCCGCTCCGGAATTCCGTCCGGGAAATTCCATGCGGAATTCCGCGCCGTCGTCCGACGGCGCGGTTCCGTCCCCGCGGATCAGCCCAGCCGCAGCGTGGTCTGGCCCGGTGCCTCGGCGTTCACCAGCGCGGCCAGGTTGCCCACGCCCTGCTGGTTCGCGTACAGCATCTGGTGGCCCTCGCCGATCCGGTCGAAGGTGCCGCACCAGGTGATGCACGGGTCGAGCCGGCCGTCGGACATCAGCCCGATGACCGCGCGGTTCTCCTGGGTGTCCGAGCCGTGCGAGCCCTGGAGCCGCTTGCTGCGCATCCACAGGTAGCGCAGGTCCAGGTCGCCGTTGTAGCCGCTGGTCCCGCCGCACAGGACGACCATGCCGCCGTTGTCGCAGACGAACAGCGAGGTCGGCAGGGTGTCCTCGCCGGGGTGCTCGACGACGACGCGCGGGTTGCGGCGCTCCCCGAGGATCTCCCAGACCTTGGCGCCGAAGCGGCGCGCCTCGGCCGTCCAGGCCCTGGTCGCCGCCTCGTCGTCGAGGTCGGGCAGCCGGCCCCAGTGGGTGAACTCGCGGCGGTCGATCACGCCCGCGGCGCCGAGGTCCAGGCAGAACCGGACCCGGTCCGGGTTGGAGACCACCGCGATCGGGATGCCGCCGAGCAGCTTGACGATCTGGATCGCCGCCGAGCCGACGCCGCCGGAGCCACCCCAGATCAGCACCGGGTCGCCCGGGCGCACGTGGTGCGGCGTCCAGTGGGTCAGCTGCCGGTAGGCGGTGGCGCCGGTGATCAGGTAGCCGCCGCCCGCCTCCCAGGACAGGTTGGCGGGCTTGGGGTGGCACTGGTGCTCGCGGACGACGGTGTACTGGGCGAAGGAGCCGTAGTTGGTCTCGTAGCCCCAGGCCCGCAGGGACTTCGAGGCGAGCGGCTCGACCCCCATCCGGATGTCCTCGCCCGTCTCGTCCCAGGTCCCCCCGGAGAGGATGACCTCGTCGCCGACCTTGAACTGCCGCACGTCCTCGCCGACGGCCCAGACGACTCCCGAGCCGTCGCTGCCGCCGATGTGGAAGTCCTCCTTCGCGCCGAGCATCCGCTGCCGCATCGCGATGACGTCGATGGGTTCGCCCAGCGACGCCCAGACGTTGTTGTAGTTGATTCCCGCGGCCATGACGTACACCAGCACCTCGCCGCGACCGGGCTTCGGCACGTCGACGACCTCGGTCTGCATCGCCTTGACGGGTTCGCCGAAGCGGTCCTGGCGGATGACGGTCGCGTACATCTGTTCCGGCACGACGCCGAGCGGCGGAACCTCTCCGAGTTCGTAGAGCGACTTGGACACGAACGACTCCTCCGGGCAGTTTCGGGAATTTCCGAGGACCGGCGCGCAGAGCAGTGGTGAGGACCGGTGGGAAACCGGCTGCCCTTCGACACGGTCGGTTCGCGTGGACGGTGACGGGACGGTCAGTCAGCCGAGCCGGGTGCGGATCCGGTCGACCACGGTGCTCGCGTGCGCGTTGAGGTAGAAGTGGCCGCCGCGGAACACCTCGATCTCGAAGGGGCCCGAGGTGTGCTCGCGCCACCTGCGGGCCTCGTCCACCGTGACCTTCGGGTCGTCGTCGCCGACCAGGGCGAGGACCGGCGCGGTGAGCTTCGGGGCGTCGGGGGCGGGGCGGTAGGTCTCGGCGGCCTTGTAGTCGCTGCGGATCACCGGGAGGACCATCCGGACCATCTCCTCGTCGTCGAGGAGGTTGGAGTCGGTGCCGTCGAGGCGCTTGATCTCCGCGAGCAGGCCCTGGTCGTCGCGCCGGTGGATCCACTCGTCGCGCGGGGCGCAGGGCGCGCGCCGTCCGGAGGCGAACAGGGCGTGCGGGACGATGCCGAGGTCCTCCAGGCGCAGCGCCAGCTCGAACGCGACGGAGGCGCCCATGCTGTGGCCGAACAGCGAGAGCGGGCGGTCGGTCCAGGGCTTGACCACGTCGACCAGCAGGTCGGCGAGTTCCTGCACGGATTCGACGCAGGGCTCGTGCCGCCGGTCCTGGCGGCCGGGGTACTGCACCGCGAGGACGTCGACCTGGGGCGACAGTGCGCGCGACACGGGGAAGAAGTAGCTCGCGGACCCGCCGGCGTACGGCAGGCACAGCAGCCGGTGCCCGGCGTCGGGCGCGGGGTGGTAGCGGCGCACCCACAGATCGTCGTTTGCTGCCATGGCGACTGGAATCCCTCCGGCGGTCGGCGTGGTCGGACCGCGACACCGGTGAGCCGCCGCCGCGAACGCGCGGGACCGCGTGGAGAACCGTCTCACCTTGGTCTGCGGACGAAGGACCCACGAGCGTTCGTGGCCGCCCTCCGGTCGCCCGCTGTCCTGTCGGGACCTGAACGGCTCCTACCGTGACGGGCCCGGCCCCGGCCGGACAACCCCTAGCCGCGCCGCGCGGGCGCGTGCGCGCGGCGCCCCTCCCGCACCCCCGGTAGGGGATGCCCACCGGTGCCCCACCGGCGCCCCGTCGATTCCCCGCCCGGATTCCGGGTCGCCGCTCCCCCGCGAGCCCGCGGGCGATTCGGTCCACGCCGGGGCCCGTCCCCGAGAGGCCCTACATCGATCATGCCGGCCGGGCAAGGGGGCCGTTCCCGGGCGCGGCGAGGTTAGGGGGCGGCCCGCGGCGAACTTTAGGGGTTTCGCCGGGCGGGGCCGCGGGCCGGATCACGGGCCGGATTCGCGGACCGGAGCGACTGGTTCCACCGGCCCGGGCCCGCGCCGGCCGGCGCCGCGAACCCGCTGGCTCCGCAGGCAGAACGTGTGCGGAACGCCCACCTCCGATTCCACTGCGCATCACCCGGATGACACGGGCTGCTTCCGCCCCGTTGGACCTTCGCGGATATCCGGAACGCACCGTCGCAATTCGGCCGTCATGGCCAACCGGAACAGCCGGTTCAGCGCCACCTCACCGTTGACTTACCGCACCGACCCGAAGGCCATCAGACGGCGGATCGCATGGTGCACCAACAGATGACCCCAGACCTCCTGTTCGACCCCCTCCGGGCAACGGGACCGCAGCACCCGGATCGGCCCCAGCTGGTCGGCCGTCAGCTGCTGGAGGGCGGTCGCCGTCATCCCCCACTCGCGGTGCAGGGCGGTCAGCTCGGCGGCGGGGGCCTGACCGGGGTCGAGCAGCGTGGTGAGCAGCCGGCCCGACTCTCCCGGCGCGCGCTCCTCGACCACCCGCACCGGCTCCGACCGGCCGTCAGAGGCCATCGAGAACTCCGCCAAGTACGAACCATCGCACAGTTGTTGACGAAACGTCAGCAAGGCGCTCGGGCGGACCCGCCAGAGCAGGTCGGCCCCGCCCGCCGAGGCCGCCCGCCACAGCGGCGGGCCGTCGAACCCCCGGTGGTCGGCCAGCAGCAGGTCCCCGCGGCCGAGGCGGTCGAACAGGCCGCGGGCCAGGCCGGGTTCGGAGCGGCTGGGCGGGCCCAGGGCGGCCGCGGTGACGACGTTGCCGCCGCACCCGGCCAGCACCACCACCCGGACCTGCGGGTATCCGCGCCCGCCGAGCACCGGGGACCCGAAGTGCGCGACGTTCTCCGCCGTGTCCGGCGCGTCGAGGACGGTGCCCTCGACCGCCACCAGGCGCCGCCCCCGGTACCGGGTGCACCCGTCCGCCCCGACGGCGGAGGACCGGGCCGCCTCGGCGAACAGCTCCTCCAGCGGCTCGGACCCCAGCCGCAGCCGCGCCCTGGAGATCGCCGCCGCACTGGGCACCTGCCCGGGCGCGGAACAGCGCCTGCCCCAGGCCAGGCCCCGGGCGAGCTTCCTGGCCACCTCCTCGTAGCCGTCACCGGGGAACAGACACATCGCCAGCACGAAGTAGACCGTCACCTCCGGCGTCAGCAGCCGCTTCCGCCGGCCCTCCCGGCCGCACCGGGCCACCACCCGGTCCACCAGCTCCGGCGGGTAGGCCCCGGTCAGCAGCCCGACCGCGATGCGGTCCGGCAGCCACCCACCCGTCTCCGGCTTGAACTGTCCTGGTCGCGGCATCAGACACCTCCGGCGGATCAGGCTATCGGCCACGGCTTAAGTCAACGACCTGAAGCTGTACGGAAGTTCTAGCGGGACCTGATGAAGTTCGCCTAGGGTGAAAGTAGGTGCAAACCCGGGTACTCAGACCCGTCGGCGTTCCCCCTTCGCACTGAACACGCCATGTATCCAGTTGCTCACCCAACGTCATGGAGGTTCAGGCGGCACGGGGGATCTCAGCCTTTCCGGTGCGGTGGATGCAGGGCTTTACACAACAACTCGGAGGCATTCTTGCTGATTCGCGCCGAGCAGCATGAAGCGTTGGAGTATTTACTGAATCAATTCGAGGGGCTGGCCGGCGGAAACGGCCGGGTGGTCCTCGTCAGCGGAACACTGGGAAGTGGTAAAACCCAACTACTGCACGAATTCGAGGCACTGGCGGCGAAAGAGGGCGCACTGGTCCTCCAGGCCACCGGTTCGCGGGCCGAGCGCGACCTCCCGATGGGAGTCGTCGAGCAACTGCTCCGCTGTGCCGAATTACCGAAGCAGCTCGCCGAGGAGATCCCCGGCCTGCTCTCGGAGGCGTGCGGCAGCCGTCAGGGCACCGGTCACCGGTCCGAACGACCGCAGGCCGTCGACAACGAGACGATCCGTCGGCTCTGCAACGCCCTGCTGCTGGCCTGCGAGGGGCGCTCCGTCGTCGTCGGCATCGACGACGTGCACTTCGCCGACACCGCGTCGCTCCAGGCGCTGCTCTACCTCCAGCGCCGGATGCGCCCGCAGCGCGTGCTCATGGTGCTCAACGAGTGGGACCGGCCGCAGCCCACGCTGCCGCTGTTCCGCGCCGAGGTCACCCGGGCACCGCACAGCCGGATCCAGCTGAAGCTGATGTCCGAAGCCACCATCCGCACCATCCTGGAACGCACCGCGGACCACGCCATCGCACCCCGACTCGCCCCGGCCGTCCACCGGTTGAGCGGGGGGAACCCGATCCTGGTCCACGCGCTGATCGAGGACAACCACCTCGAAGCCGGCCACGGCGGGGCCCGCCCCGACGACACGCCCGCGGTCGGCAAGTCCTTCGAGATGGCCGTCCTGGCCTGCCTGTACCGCTGGGAACCGCAGATCCTCTCGGTCGCCAGCGGCATGGCCGTCCTGCGCGAGCACACCACCCCCGCGCTGCTCGGGCGGCTGCTCGACCTCGACCAGCGCAGGGTCGGGCAGGCACTGGAGATCCTCACCAACGCCGGTCTCGCCACCGGCCACGAGTTCCGCCACCCGAACGTCGCGGCCGCCGTCCTGGCCTCGCTCTCGCGTGAGGAACAGACCACCCTCTACACCCGGGCGACGAGGCTCCGCCGCGACCTGGGCATGGCCACCACGGACATCGCCGCCCAGATCGTCGCCGCCGGCGAGGCCGACGGCGACTGGACCGTACCGATCCTCACCGACGCGGCCGAACAGGAGCTGGCCGAGGGCAAGACCTCGACCGCGCACCTGTACCTCAACCTGGCGCTGGCCGCCGCCAACGACGACCAGCACCTGTCCACCCTGCGCCGCTACGTCCGTTCCACCTGGCCCGCCAACCCCAGTGCGGTCGCTCCGCACACCACCGCGCTGCGCGAGGCCCTGGTCGAGGGCAAGCTCACCGGCCAGGACGTCGTCGCCCTGATCCGGGCCCTGCTGTGGCGGGGCGACCTCACCACCGTCTCCACCGTCCTCACGGAGGCGCGGCGCTCGGGCGTCACCCTCGGACACGAGGACGGCGTCGACGTCCTGCACGCCTTCCACTGGTTCTTCGGCCCGTCCTTCACCCGGTCCTGGAACCTCGACGAGCTCTGCCTCGGCTCCGCGTCCGGCGGTGCCCGGCTGCCGGCGGCGACGGAGGCGATCGAGGCCTTCTCCCGGGTCTGGGCCCGGGGCGGCGACGCGGAGAGCGCCTCGATGGCCGAGCGCGTCCTGTCCTCCTGCCGGGTGGACGAGATGCCGCTGGAGACGGTCACCACGGCGATCCTCGCCCTCGCCGACGGCGGCCAGCCCGGCCGCGCGCTGCTCTGGTGCGACGAGCTGATCGGCCACGCCACCCGCCGGGGCGCCACCACCTGGCTGGCCCAGCTCAAGGCGGCCAGGGCCGACGTGTGCCTGCGCGACGGCGATGCCGAGGCCGCCGCCGAACTGGCCTCGGACGCCCTCTCGCTGGCGGGCGAGGAGAACTGGGGGGTGTCGATCGGCTACCCGCTGTCGGTGCTCATCCAGGCCCACCTTGCGCGGGGGCGGACGGACGACGCCGCCAAGGAGGCCGGCCGGGAGGTCCCGAGCGCCATGTTCGAGACCGTGCTCGGCATCCGCTACCTGCACGCCCGGGCCCGGCTGGCCCTGGCCACCGGCCGGACCGCGGAGGCGCTCGACCACCTCAGGACCTGCGCACGAAGACTCAGGGTCTGGCGACTGGACGTCCCCGCCCTGATCCCGCTCACCGCCAGCCTGGTCGAGGCCACCTTCCGGGCCGGCGATCCGGAGGGCGCCCGGCACCTGGCGGCGAGCCGGCTGGAGGAACCGTCGCTGGACGACCGCACCCGGGGCGTCCTGCTCCGGATCCTGGCCGACCACGAGGAGGGCGGAGCGGAATCCGTCCTGCCGCATACGTCTGCCCACCGTCTACGCGCGTCCGGCGATCGGCCGGAATCCGCCCGTCCGGTGGCCGGACCGCACCGGGCCCGGGCCCGGCCCGTGGCGGCGACGGCAACGGCAACGGCAACGGCAACGGCAACGGCAACAGTGAACGGCGTGGCCGACGGCACCGCCGGGTTCGTGCTCGACGAGGAACCGTGCGACGGCGGGGCAGCACGCCCCGGCGCGCAGACCCGCACCGGTGACGGCCTCCTCGGCAGGGGCGCCGAGTCCGCGCTCCCGCTGGGACCGTCATCGGCGCCCGGCCCCGGCAAGGTCGCGCCCCCGGTGGTCACCGGCCTGAGCCGGGCCGAGCTCCGGGTCGCCAAGCTGGCCGCGCAGGGCGACAGCAACCGGGAGATCAGCGACAAACTCTGGATCACCGTCAGCACGGTGGAACAGCACCTGACGCGCATCTACCGGAAGCTGAACCTGAGCGGCCGGGCGGGTCTGGCGATGGTGTTCCGCCCGGAACTGCTCCCGGCGGACACCGCCGTCTTCCGCGGCCCGGCCGGCTCCGCCCCGGCCGGTCCCGGAGTCGGCTTCCACCCGGTGGAGTTGGCGTGCCGCGCCGCCGCCCAGGTCGAGGTGCCGGCCGCCGTCGGCGAGGCGGCCGGACGGACGGCCGACGGCGTCGCCGTGGGCTGACCGGCACCGGCCGGCCGCCGTCGGCGAGCAACGGGCACCCCCGCGGAGGTTCCGCGGGGGTGCCCGTTGCCGTGTCCGGTGCCGTGTCCGGCGGCGGGCCGGTCCCGGCCGGGCCGGCCTCAGCCGGTCGCGGTTCCGACGACCCTGGTCGGGCTGATCCGGACGACCACCCGCAGCACCTCCGGCGGGAGGTCGAGGTACTCCTGCCCGGCGCCGGGCCCCTCGTACTGCTCCGCCAGGGCCACCGCGAGCGCCCGCCCGGTGTCCTCGGCCACGGTGGCCAGGCCCCGGACCTCGACGTAGCGCAGCGGGTCGGCCGGGTCGTACACGGTGAGGCTGGCGCGCGGGTCGCGGCGCAGGTTGAGCTCCTTGCGCCGGCCGGCGGCGGTGGAGAGCAGCAGGTCGTCACCGTCCCGGCCGACCCAGACCACCGAGGTCTGGGGGCTCCCGTCCGGGTTGAGGGTGGCGAGCACGGCGGGAACGGGCGCATCGAGCAGTGCGCGCACGGAGTCGTTCAGGGTGGCTGTCATTCGGGCGAGGCTAGTGCGTGTCTGACAATTCCCGCGCCCGTTCCCGCCTTTCTCCCTCGCACCGCCCCGGCGTGACCCGGCCGCGGTTCAGGACCGGCCGCGGTTCAGGCCAGGTCGCGCAGGCGGCGGACCGAACTGGACGCCAGGATCGCCGGGCCGGCCAGGCTGCACACCGCCACCAGGAGCAGGGCCGTCCGCGTCCCCCAGGCCGAGGAGGCGGCGCCGGCCAGCAGCGCGCCGACCGGTATCGCCCCCCAGGAGACGAACCGTACGGTGGCCATCACCCTGGGGAGCAGCTCGGGCGGGGTGTGGGTCTGCCGGTGGGTGCGGGTGACGATGGTGGCGACCACCACGCCCGCCGAGAAGCCCGCGTTGCCGACGGCGAAGACCAGTACCGCCCAGCCGGAGCCGGCCGCCGGGAGCAGGAAGGTGAAGAGCGCGGCGAACAGCGCCGACCAGCGCAGGGCGCCGCCGCTGCCGATCCTGGAGATCACCCGGGGCGTGAGGGCCGCGCCGACGAGGCTGCCCAGGCCGCCGGTGGCCATCAGGGCGCCGACGGCGGCGACCGGTGCGTCGAGATCGCGGACCAGGAACACCGGGGTGAGCGTCATCAGCGCGCCGGCCACGAAGTTGACGGCGGTGGCGTCGGCGGCGCACGGCCCGATCACCGGATGCCGGACGACGAAGTGCCAGCCCTCGCGGATCTGCTCCCGCACCCCGGCACCGCCCTCGCGGGCGGCCTGTCGCGCCGGCCGCGGCAGGCTGCGCAGCAGCGCGGCCGAGACCAGGTAGCTGACCGCGTCCAGCACCATCGCGACCGCGCCGCCCACGAGTTGGACCAGCACCCCGCCGAGCGAGGGGCCGGCCAGCTCGGTCGCGGCACTGGTGCCGGAGAGCAGGCTGTTGCGGGCGGTCAGCTGGTCCCTGGCGACGATCGAGGGCAGGAGTGTCGCGTTGCCGACGTCGAAGACCACGCTCGCCAGCCCCGTCAGCAGCGCGACCGCCACCAGCTGCGGCAGGCCGAGCACCCCCAGGACGGCCGCCACCGGCACCGAGGCGACGGCGAGCGCGCGTACCAGGTCCATCACCACCTGGGTGCCGCGCAGTGGCAGCCGGTGGACCAGGACGCCGGCCGGCAGCCCGACCAGCAGCCAGGCCAGGTAGCCGGCGGCGGTGATCAGGCCGACCTGCCAGGCGGTCGCGTGCAGGGTGACCACGGCGATCAGGGGCAGGGCGACGTTGGTCACCTGGTCCCCCAGCCGGCTGACCATCGATCCGGTCCAGAAGCGCCAGAACACCCCTGTCCCCGGCCGGTGTTGCGCCTCCCGCTCGACCGTGCGGCCCACCACCACGGCCGTCGTCCGCGTCGTCACGTCCATATCCGATTCGACCCCTTCTGTCGTCATCGCCCCACCCGCCCGCCGGCACGGCGCGGCCGCCCCGCCGCGACGAGTGGGCTTCCATGCGGAACTCACCGGAATCGGCGCCCGGACCGCACTTCCAAGCGATGAACCCCGGCTACGTGCGACCTCCCGGGTGCCGGCCGTGGCCGGCGGCACCCACCGCCCCGACGCTCCTGGCACCGGACCGAACACCGGCCGCCGGAGCCTCGACTCCCAGCCGCCGACGCCGACTTGACCAGCCCTGACGCGTCCCGCGCGGCCCCGGCGGCGCGCTACCGCCGCCCAGGTGCCCACGCCCCCGTGGTCTGGACCACTCGCTCGGGTGGGGAGGGGTCACCGGCCCGGGCGAACGCACCCCGGAGCCCGGCACCCACCACGAACAAATGGCCGAATCCACCGCCCGCGACCCCCGCGTCCACGGCGTCGGCACCCGACACCCGGACCGGTCGGCCGCGTTCGCCGAGTACGCCCGCATCCCCTTCCCGCCGCTCTCCGGCACCGGCCTCCCGCCGGTCACCGTGCTGCTCCTCCGCCCGCCTGCCGAGCATCGGACGTCAGCCGGCACAAGCGGCTCACCCTCGTCCTGGACCTCACACGAACCGTTCGTGGAGTCCTCTACCCGGCGATCGGCCCGGCGGGATCGGTGACGGGCGCGATTGGCTTGATCCATCACCCGGCGAAGGGCTGCCGGGCGGGCGCGGCCGCGGGTGCCGGGGCGGCGCCGGAGGCCGCGGCGGGCGGAGGGTCTCCAGGGTCTCGCCGGGGAGCGCCTTCGCGACCTCCGGGCCCCACCGCTCCGCGACGAAGGCCCTGCGCGCCGTCACGGAGGAGTCCACCGTCACCTTCCGGCAGACCCCGGTCGAGGACCTCCCCGTCCCGTGGCCCGACGCCCATGAGCGCCTTGCCGCCGCCCGCGCCGCGGCCGTCTCCCGCCCGGCCCGGCCGTCCGCGCGGAGCCCGGACGGCACCCAGACCGGCACCCGGACGGCGAGGTGCCCGGAACATCCCCTTCCAGATTGTGACGTGCCCCTGTCTAGTTCGTTCCCGTCCCGGTGTGGTGGGATGGGCTCAACGGGGTGGTGAACCGCTGACGGGGGTGTTTCGTGGTGCGGAGTGGACGGCTGCGGGAGCTGGACGGGGACGCGGCGCGCCTGGTCGCCGTAGGGCTGGTGCGACTGGGGGCGCAGGAGTGGCTGGGGCCCGAAGGCGGGGCGCAGGCCTGGGTGGGAGGACTGCGGGCGGCCAGGTTCGCCGACGGCTGGCTGGCATTCGGCGACACGTCGGCCTCCGGGCTGCGGGTGCCCGCGCCCGCGGTGCTGCGGGCCGTCGTGGACCGGGCCGCGGAGCTGGTGCTGCGGTCCTGCGGGGAGGACGGTCCCGCGGCGCTGGAGTGGCTGGGACAGCGCTCGGCCGAGGCCCGCGAGCAGGCCCGGCGGGAGGACGTCGCGCACCCGGCCGAGCCCTGCGCGCTGACCATGGTGTGGCACGGGGTCCAGGCACTGGCCGCCGACGACGGTCCCGGCCACGCCCGGCGCTGCGAGGAACGCGGCGAGGCGTACGTGCGGGAGCGGCACCGCCGCCAGGACACCATGGCGCTGGTGCTGTGCTGCACCCGGATCGCCGCGGCCGCGCTGGTGGAGCAGTGCGAGGGCGATCCGGAGCGGATCGCCGGATGGCTGGAGCGGGACGCCTCGCCGGCCATGCCCCGGGACGGCCGGGTGCCGCTGTGGGTGCCGGGGCGCCCCTGGCAGCCGGCCGGCTGAACGGGCCCCGCGGCCGGCCGGTCAGGCCGCGTCGAGCAGCCGGGCGACCTCGGCCAGGGCCGGCCCCAGCGGCAGGTCGAGCCGGAGCCCGGCGAGTTCGTCGCCGCGGGTCGGCCCCTGGTTGACGATCGCGACCGGCAGCCGGGCCTTGGCCGCCCGGCGGACGAAGCGCAGTCCGGACAGCACCGCGAGGGAGGAGCCGAGGACCACCAACGAGCTGGCCGCGTCGACCAGTTCGAAGCAGTGCCGGACCCTGGGCGCCGGGACGTTCTCGCCGAAGAAGACGACGTCGGGCTTGAGCACGCCGCCGCAGTCCGGACAGCCGGCGACCCGGAAGCCGTCCACCAGCGGCCGCGGCAGCCGCGCGTCGCCGTCGGGCCGCAGCTCGGCCCCGGGACGGCGGAAGCCCCGGTTGAGTTCCTCCAGCCGCCGGTCGAGTTCGGCCCTGGGACTGGTGCGCCGGCAGTCGAGGCAGACCACCCGGTGCAGTCCGCCGTGCAGTTCGACGGCCTCCCGGGTGCCGGCCGCGTGGTGGAGGCCGTCCACGTTCTGGGTGATGACCGCGGCCACGTGCCCGGTCCGGCGCAGCCGCTCGACCGCGTGGTGCCCGGCGTTGGGCCTGGCCCCGGCGATCGCGGGCCAGCCGGTGTGGCTGCGGGCCCAGTAGCGGCGCCGGGCGTCCACGCTGCCGGTGAACTCCTGGTAGGTCATCGGGGTGCCGCTGCGGCGGCGGCCGGTGGCACCGCGGTAGTCGGGGATGCCGGACTCGGTGGACAGGCCCGCCCCACTGAGCACCACCGCGCCGCGCCGGTCCAGCAGCCGCACCAGGGCTTCCAGCTCCTGCCCCGCCGGGGCCGCCGGTCCACCGGGGTGTTCGAACGGGTCCATACCGTCGAGGTTAGACCGCGGGCCCGGGGTTCCCGCCCCGGCGGGACGGCTCCTCCCCGGCACCGTGGGCGTCGGCACCGTGGGCATCGGCACCGGTGGCGTCGGCACCGTGGGCATCGGCGCCATGGACATCGGCACCGCTGGCGAACGCCGCGATCCGCTCCAGGAGCGGGTTCCAGCCCCGCGTGGTCTCCACCACCAGGCAGGGGACGTCCAGCGCGATCGGCACCCAGGACTCGATCGGCCGCTCCCCCCGGGCGATCCGCCGCAGCAGCTCGCCGTCCGCGTGGACGGCTCGGGCGGGCGTCCGCGCGGCCCTGCGGGCGATCCGGTCGCGGGCGGTGCCGGGGTCGACGGCGCAGCGCACGATGCGCGGTTCCGCCAGGTCCGCGAGCGGCTCCAGGCCCGGCCGCCACAGCCGGTCCTGGCAGGCGGCCTCCGCCACCAGGTCGGTCCCGGCGCGCAGATGCGCGCCGATGCGCGCAGATGGTGTCGAAGAACTCCGCCGGCGTCCGCCGGTCCGGGTCTCCGGTCCGGAGGCCGGCGGCGTCGGCGGGTGCTCCGGCGACCATCCGCTCCCTGATCTCGTCCCGGCAGACCGCCGGCCGGCCGAGCGCCTCGGCCAGGGCGTGCGCCGGCGTGGTCTTGCCGGCGCCGGGCGGGCCGCTCACGGCGAGGAGGAGGGGGCGGCCGGTCGTGGCCGGGCCTCGTACGACGATCGGGTGTCGTGTCATGCCTGCCGAGTCCGCGCCGGACGGCCGCCGACCGCCACCTCCCCTGCGGGTGGCGGGCGGCGGGACCGCGCCGACGGAGCCGCCGTTCCAGTGGACCTTGCCCCCGGGAAACCCACCCGACGCGAAGGTGAACGGGGCCGAACTGCCGCTACAGGAGCAGGTGTTGCCTCGCGGTGACAGACGGGCGACGTCCGCGCGCGGGGGCGGCGCGGAGATTGGTAGCGTGATCGTCATGACGGAACTGGAAGAGCTGGAAGAACTGGTCCTGACGCCCGGCGAGCGGACCCAGGGGGTCCCGGTCGACCGGGTGATGTTCACCATGGACTGGACCGGCGAGGACCACCCGGGCCTGCTGGCGGCGTTCGTGGCCGGCCGGGTACGGGCCTTCGGAGTGGAGCCGGACGGCGTCGACACCGACGCCGTCCGCCACGCGGCCGAGACCGATCCGGCGCTGGTCCGCGGCGATCTCCCGGTCCGCCAGCTCGATCACCTCGCCGGTGTGCTGGCGGATCTCGGCTGCACGCTCGCGGTGTGGGACAGCGGCACCGACTCCTACGAGGTGCTGGTCGCGCCGACCGGTGAACGCGAGCTGAGCGGGCTGACGTACCAGGGCCTCCCGGTACGGGCCTGGGGCCCGGAACCCGAGGGGACCCTGGTCAGCCTGAACTGCCCGGGCTGCGCGCAGATGCTGGTCTGGCAACTGTCGCCGGCCGAGACCCTGGCCGAGGAGCACTGCGACTGCGGAGCCGCGCTGTTCGACGCCACCGGGCAGCCGCTGCCCGGCGTCACTCTCCACGACTGAGCCGCCCGGCTCCCGGGCCCGGCCTCTTGCTGACGAAAAGTCAGCAATCTCCGTCCACTGCCTTGACGGCACACCGTCACGCCCTGGAACGTATGGAGCCCAGAAACGCCGTGTGCTCCCCGGCCCCCACCGCCCCGGAGCCGCGAGAGGACGCCCTCTCGCCCCCTCACCGAGGAAGAGGCCTTTCCCCCATGCGCTTCAGCCGTCAGTTCGCCGTCATCTTCGCCGCCGCCTGCGCCACCGCCGCGCTCGCGCTGGCCGCCGTCCCCGCCTCCGCGTCGCCGGAGTCCCTCGCCGCCGGCCCGGTGCTCACCACCGGGAGCGCGGGCGGCGCCGCCGTCGCGGCGGGCGACGCACTCGCCGCGCCGCTCACCGCGGGCACCTCCGCCACCTTCTACTCGACCGCGACCAGCACCACCGGCGTCACCTGCGCCACGTCGAAGCTCTCGGCCACGGTGCTGGACAACCCGGCCGCGCCGGGCACCGCGACCGAATCGCTGACCGGGCTGACCTTCGGCTCGTGCACCGCCAACGTCACCGGCGTCACCTCGGTGCGCAGCCTGACGGTCGGCCACCTGCCGTACGGCGTCACCGTCTCCGACGCGCCCGGCCTGCCGGTCACCCTCAGCGGCGGCTCCGCCGGGGCGATCCAGGCCACCGCCGTGCTGGACTCCTGGTTCGGCACCCTCACCTGCACCTACGAGCTGAGCGGCGCGTTCACCGGCAGCGCCGACAACGCCGCGCACAGCCTGGCCTTCCGCAACGAGCACTTCGCCAAGAGCGGCGGCTCGACGCTCTGCCCGGCCGACGGCTACTTCTCCGCGACGTACGGCCCGGTCGCGGACACCAGCCGGCCGGGCAGCCCTGCGGTCTTCGTCAACTGACCGTCCCCCGGTGCCGCCGGCGAGCGCCCGTCAGCGGGCGTCCGCCGGCGCGCCGGTTCCGCCGCCCGGGCCCCGCACCGCGCCGAACTCCCGGGCGGCGGCCCGGAGCACGGTGATCAGCGCCAGCAGCATCAGCACGCCGTGGGCCGGCATCGACAGGTACGGCGCCACGCCGGGCGCGATGAACTTGAGGTAGCTGCCGAAGGACGAGAGCTGGACCAGGACCGGCAGGTACCAGAGCTGCCGCGGGAGCTGGAACGCGACGAGCACGCTGAGGACGTCCGCAGCGTAGAAGTAGCGCTCGTGCATGGACGGCAGCAGGAACGGCACCGCGATCGCGAAGACGGTGGCCGCCAGCAGGATCCCGGTCCCGGTGAGCCCGGCCCGCCCGCCCCCGCCCCCTTCCGCTTCCGCCGCGCCCTCGGTGCGCCGTACGGCCCTGACCACCAGGCCGGTCAGCATCAGCACCAGCACGCCCGCGGCCAGGACGCCCGCCCTGCGCACCGGGCCCTCCTCCCCCGCCGGCACCGAGACGAACTGGTAGACCGACGGCGCGTTGAGCGTGAGGTCCTGGTAGGTCCCGGTCTGCCGGGCGTACACCGTCAGCAGCGGCCAGGGGTCGGCGCCGAGCAGCAGGGCGGGGACGTCGAGCGCCAGGTACGCGGCCGGGACGGCCAGCAGGCTCCGCCACGGCACCCGCCCGCACAGGACGACGACGAGCAGCAGCGGGAACAGGAAGACCGCCTGGAGCTTGAAGGCCAGGGCCATCCCGAAGAACGCGCAGGACCACCAGGGCCGGTCGCGCAGGAGGTGGTGGACGCCTCCGAGCAGGAAGACGGTGAAGATCGCGTCGGCCTGGGCCCACCACCCGCTGTTGGTCACGACCGTGGGGAGGAACAGCACGGTCACCGCCGCCGCGAGCGGCCGCCAGGGCCGGTGCGGCCACCGCAGCGAGACGATGCGGTGGGTGTAGTACGCCAGAGCCAGGTCGAAGAGGACGGACAGGCACTTGACGGCCGCCAGCGCCGGGACCGGCAGGTAGCCGAGCGCGGCCATCAGGTACAGGTAGGGGACGTTGTAGTCCGCGAACCCGATGTCGCCGAGGGCGTGGAATCCGCCCTGCGCCTTGATGTACCGGTACCAGGGGTCGAGGAAGTAGTGCCAGTCCGACGACTCGTACTTCAGCAGCAGGGCCCGGACCAGCAGCGCGACCGCCACCGCGGACACCGCGACCAGGGCCAGGACCACCGGATCGACCGGGTGCGGAGGTGCGGCGCCCCGGCCCGGCCCGGTCCCCCGGCGGTCGTCTCGGGCGTCGCCGTCGGGTCGGGCGTCGCCGTCGGGTCGGGCGTCGCCGTGGTCTCGGGCACCGGTGTCGGGTCGGGCTGGGCAGTGGGTCATACCCCCAGGACGTCGCACCCGCCCGAAACGGATGACAACGGTCCGGCCCCGATGTCCGCGGGCCGCCACCGCCCCCGCGGGCGGACCGGGTCGGCACCGCCGCCGCCCGCCCTCACCGCGCTCAGCGCGCCCACTCCGCCCCTTCGTTCACCCAGACCCGCAGCATCCGCCGGGCGTACCGCCCCGGTTCGTCGACGAACGGCGAGCGCCCGTGCAGCACCCGGCTGTTGCGGATGACCAGCAGGTCCCCCGGGCCCATCGGCAGCCCGAAGGCGATCTCCGGCCGGTAGAGCGCCTCGTCCAGCACCCCCAGCGCCTCCCACTGCCGGTCCGTCAGCTCGGGGCCGCCGCGGTCGGGGGACGAACGGACCGTACGCGTCTGGTAGTAGCAGCCGACCGTGCCGTCCTCGCGGTCGTACAGGATCGGGGTGACCACCCGCTGCGGACCGGGCCGGCCGGTGCGGTCGAAGGTCCAGTCCTCGCGGAGCGTGGCCAGCGCGTCCGGCCGCTCCCGCTGGATCAGGTCGTGGACGTGCCGGGCGCTCGCCAGCCTGGTCAGCCCGCCGCCGTCGAAGGCGGGGCGCAGACAGAGCAGAACCACCAGGTCGCAGGTGTCGCTGTGGAAGCCGAGTTCGGTGGTGCCGTCGCCGTCTTGGTCGCGCAGCACGGCGGTGAGGTCGCCGCGCCCGTTCTGCGGGACGATCCGGCCGAAGTCCCGCAGCAGGAAGGACAGCGCCCCGGTGATCTCCTCCTCCGGGCGGGCCGGGTCCACCAGGCCACCCACGTGGGTGACACCGACCGATTCGGCGGCGTCCCGGACGAACGCGCGCAGCCGGGCCCGCACCTCCCCGGCGGCGTCCCAGGCCCCGGCCCGCAGGTCGGCCCGGAGCAGCCGCCGGTCAGGCTCCTCCAGCGAGAGCGACCACAGCTCCCTGCGGGCCTCCAACTCCAGGCTGCTCCAGCCGATTTCGGCCACCGCGTCGTTGTCCTCTCCGCTCGCTGCCGGCCGCCGTCCGCGGCCCCAGGCCCTCGTCGATCCGTCCGGCCGCGTTCTCCACCGGCCACTCCCGCAGCGGAGGTCACGCCGGCCCGTCCCGCCTCCGGCCCGCTCCGGCCGGCCGGGACGCCACCACCCCGGGGTCGCCCACCAGGTAACCGTCCAGCAGCGCCCGTTCGGGCAGCCGACCGGCCAACTCCCAGGCCAGCATGCGGTGCAGGCCGTCGAGGTGGATCAGGCCGCTCCGGCCGGCCAGGCCCGCGTAGTGGGGGTGGTCGACCGGGCTGGTGCTGAGGAGCAGCGGCGTGAACGGCTCCCCGCGCAGCAGCCGGACCTTCGCCGCACAGACCGGGTTGGCGGCGGCCCAGCCGGCCCCGGCCGCACGGATCCGCTCGGCCGCCTCGCCCACCGTCAGCCCTGAGCGCGGGACCAGTTCGAGCTCCCCGCCCTCGCTGAGGTGCCAGGGCAGCACGACGCCCAGGACGTCCGCCCGGGAGAGCCGGATCCGCCACCAGCTTCCGAGGTCGCGGTCGACGCGGTCGATGTTCTCCTCGGCGTACCCGTTGCTGTTCGCCTCGTGGGCGCGCTCCACCGGGTGGTCCCGCAGGTAGGCGTCGTGGACCTCGGAGTAGGCGACGGCGGTGACGATCTCCACGGCAGTGCTCCTCAGACGGTTCCGGCGTACTCAAGACCAACGCGCTCAAGGCCGACGTACTCGGTGCCGGCGCGCCCGGTGCCGGCGTACCCGGCGAGGCACCGCGCCGCGAACGGCCCGCTGCCGAGGCCCTCGCGCCCTCCGGAGTACAGCGTCACCGAACCGGTCCTCTCGTTCCGTTCGCGGCCACGACCGCGGCGCGATCGCCACGAAGAGGCATGCCCCGATCACCCAAGGTAGTCCGCCTGGAGTATGAACCGGCCCTCGCGTCCACGACAAGACCGCTGCCGCCCCATGGACACCTTCCCGCCACCGGACCGTTCAGCTCCGGCCACGGGTCGATTCCCGCCCCGGAGGCAACTCCGGGCCGGTTCCGCCCCGGTGATTCGCCGCTGGAACAGCGGATGCGGCACAGTGAGGTCATGAGCGACAGGAGCCACCCCGCCCCGGGACCGGTCAGGCGGCGCCCGGTCCAGCAGCGCAGCCAGGAGCGGTACGGCCGCGTCCTGGACGCCTGTGCCGGCCTGCTGGACGAGGTCGGGGCGACGGCGCTCACCACCAAGGAGGTCGCCCAGCGCGCCCAGGTGCCGATCGGCACCCTGTACCAGTTCTTCGCCGGCAAGGAGGACCTGCTGGCCGCGCTCGCCACCCGCAATCTCGACCACTACCTCCGGCGCCTGGACGCCCGGCTGGCCGCCGCCGCGCCGGTCGGCCCCGCCGTCTTCACCGACCTCGCGGTGGAGGAGTTCGTGGCGATGAAGCGCACGGTGCCGGGCTTCGGCCTGCTGGACTTCGGCCTGGCCGGCCCGGCCGTCCCCACCGACGTCCGGGACGACCGCCACCTGCTGGATCCTGGCGTGGACAACAACACCGCCGTCGCGCTGCGGCTCCAGGCGCTCGGCGGCGAACTGTTCCTGGCGGGCGACCCGGCGGCCACCACGGTGACCCTGCGGGTGGCCCTGGAGGCGGCCGACGCGGTGCTCAAACTGGCCTTCCGGGAGGCCCCGGACGGCGATCCGGCGCTGATCGCCGAGTGCAAGCGGTTGGTCCGCGGCTACCTCGCGCAACAGCCGTCCGCTCGCTGACCCCCGGCCCCGCGGGCCCCCGGAGGTCCCGCCCGCCCGAGGCGTTGCGAGCCCGCCGCGCCCGCAGCACAGTGGATAGCGGAACGGCCGCGGAGGCGGCCGGGCACGCTCGACCGGAGGAGCAGACCATGCACGCAGCGGTAGGTGACCAGCTCCACATCCACAGCAGGGCGGTGGGCATGGTGGACCAGAAGGGCGAGATCGTCGAGGTGCGCGGCGCCGACGGCCAGCCGCCGTACGTGGTCCGCTTCGAGGACGGCCACGAGGGCCTGGTCTACCCCGGCCCGGACTGCAACATCGAAGAGCGCCAGGCGGGACGCTGACCGACTCCTCGGCCGCCTCGCCCCGCGCGAGGCGGTGAGGAGCGGTGTCCGCCCCCACGACCCCGCTGCCCGGGGCACTCGCCGGGCTCGCGCCACTGCTGGACCACTACGGGTACCTCGCGGTGGCGCTGCTCGTCCTGCTGGACAACTGCGGCGTCCCGGTGCCCGGGCAGACCGTCCTGGTGCTGGCCTCGGTGTACGCCGGCACCGGGCACCTGGACTTCGCCGCGGTGCTGCTGATCGCGGCCGGCGCCGCCGCGCTCGGCAACGGCCTCGGCTACCTGATCGGCCGCACCGGCGGACGCGCCTTCGTCCACCGCTGGGGCCGCTACGTGCTGCTCACCCCGGCCCGGATGGAGCGCGCGGACGACTTCTTCGCCCGGCACGGCGGCAAGGTGGTCACGGTCGCCCGCTTCGTGGACGGGCTGCGCCAGTACAACGGCGTCATCGCCGGGACCAGCGAGATGCCCTGGCGCCGGTTCCTCCCGTACAACCTGCTCGGCGCGGTGCTGTGGACGGCCGTCTGGGGCACCTTCGGCTACCTCGCGGGGGCCCACATCGGCACGGTCTACCACACGGCGCTGCGCTACCAGGTCTGGTTCGCGGTCGGGCTCGGCGTGCTGGTCGCGGCCTTCCTGCTGCGCCAGGTGCTGCGCTACCGGCGCCGGCGCGCCGGCGGGGACGAGGGTGCCGCCGGGGAGGATCCCGGCGGGCCCGGCGGCCGGCCCGGCTAGTGCAGCGGGAACACCTCGAACGGCACCGCGAAGCGCGTCCCCAGCCGGCTGCCCGCACCCCGGCCGAAGCCCTCCAGGAACTCCCGCGGCTCCGCCATCGCCCCGCCGAGCCCGGCCAGGTACGCCCTGTGCTCCTCCAGCGAGGCGACGCCCCGGTCGAAGTGCCCGGTGGTGTCCACCGCGTGCCTGGCCTCCGGCGAGGCCGCCGCCCAGATCTGCCGCACGCCGTCCCAGGGCTCGAGACCCTCGGCCAGCAGCTCGCGGAACACCCAGCGGTTCCCGGCGTCCCTGACCCCGTCCAGGGAGGCCCGGCCGACCGCGATGTGGTCGGCCTGGTTGAGGAACACCCCGCCGTAGGTGTCCCGGAAGTTGCTGGTGATCACGATGTCCGGCCGGTGTCTGCGCACCGCCCGCGCGATGTCCCGGCGCAGCGGCAGCCCGTACTCCACCACGCCGTCCGGGTGGCCGAGGAACTCGACGGTGTCGACGCCGACCACGCGTGCCGAGGCGAGCTGCTCGGCCTCGCGCAGCGGCCCGCACTCCGCGGGGTCCAGCGAGTCGATGCCCGCCTCGCCGCTGGTGACCATGACGTAGACGACCTTCTTGCCCTGCGAGGTCCAGCGCGCGACGGCCGCGGCCCCTCCGTACTCCATGTCGTCGGGGTGGGCGGCGATCGCCAGCGCGGTCTGCCAGTCCTCGTCGACGGGCTCGAAGGGCTCGGGGGCCTGCTCGGTCATGCGGCTCGTTCCTCTCACTGCGGCTCACGGCCGTACCGGCACTCGGACATACGGCACATATCAGTCCGTATCACCCGCGACTCTAGAAGACCCGTTTCCCCCACGCCCCGTCAGACACCGCCGCACCCGGGCGGCTTGCCTCTGACGCAGGCGTCAGGGGTTAGCGTCCGGGCACCGCGCGGCGGCACCGGCCGCCGTCCACCCGTCCTCTCCGAGGAGCGCCGCCATGGCCCTGCCCACCACCGCCCGCGTCGTCCGGCTGACCACCGCACCGTCCGGGCTGCCCACTCCCGGGGACTTCACCGTGGCCGAGGAGCCGCTGCCGGCGCCCGGCCCCGGGGAGGTGCTCGTCCGCAACCGGGCCTTCCTGGCCTTTCCCGCGCTGCGCACCCTGGTCGGCGGCGGGGGTACCGGTCTCCAGGTGCCGCACATCCGGCCGGGGGACGCGCTGTTCGGGCCGGCCATCGGCGAGGTGCTGGCCGCCCCCGGGGACGGGCCGCTGCGCCCCGGTGACCTGGTCACCCACCTCGCCGGCTGGCGGGACCACGCGGTCGCCGAGGCCGCGCGGTTCACCCCCGTCCCGGCGGACTTCCCGGATCCGCTCGCGCTGGTCTCCACCTCGTCGTCCGCCTACGGCGCCCTGACCCGCACCGTCGAGGTGCGCCCGGGCGACGTGGCGCTGGTGACGGGCGCGGCGGGCTCGGTCGGCACGATGGCCGGGCAGATCGCCCGGCTGCTCGGCGCCTCCCGGGTGATCGGCACCACCCGCTCGCCCGCCAAGGCGAAGCGGCTGACCGCCGAACTCGGCTACGACGCGGTGCTGGTGCCCGGCGAGCGGCCGTTCGCCGAGCAACTGGCCGAGGCCGCCCCCGACGGGCTCGACGTCGTGCTGGACCTGGTCGGCGGCGAGCAGCTGACCGCCGCCGTGGACGCGGCGCGGCACGGCGCCCGGTTCGCCCTGGTCGGCGCGCTGGACGGCCAGCTCGCTCCGGAGCGCCTGGGCGGCGACGCCCCGACCGTGGTCGACAGCTTCCGGATCGTCACCCACGGCCTGACCCTGCGCGGTTTCATCGGGCCCGACCACCCGGACCTGGAGGCCGAGTGGCGCGAGCGCTTCGCCGGCTGGCTGCGCGCCGGGGAGATCACCTTCCCCTGGACGTCGGTTCCGGGCATCGACCGGGCCCCCGGGGCGTTGACGAAGCTGTTCACCGGGGACACCTTCGGAACGACCATCGTGGAACTCTGAAGGCACTGACGGCTCTGACGACCAGGGAGCGGGCATGCGGATCGGGGACGCGGCAGCGGCGGCGGGCACCACTCCCAGGGCGCTGCGCTTCTACGAGCAACGCGGCCTGCTGCACCCGCCGGCCCGCTCCGCCTCCGGCCAGCGCGAGTACGGCCCGGCCGAGGTCGCCCGGGTCCGGGTGATCCGACGACTGCTGGCCGCGGGGCTGACGGTGGACGACCTGGCCAGCCGCGCCCACCGCCTCGACCTGCTCGGCCAGGAGCCGCCGTTCCGCTGCTCGGAGTCCCCCGGCCCCGACACCTTCGCCCCCGTGGTCCATGCCAGGCTGGCCGCGCTGGACGCCGAGATCGCCCGCCTCACCGCGCTGCGTGCCAGGCTCGTCCGCCACATCACGACGGGCGGCACGGAGGTCCCGGCCGGGGGCTGAGGCCGCGGGGAACGCACTCGCCCGGGACCTCCGCGACGGGGGTGCGCGAGGTACCGGGCGAGGGCGTGGGGTGCGGTCAGGTCGGGTCGGCGGCGAGCAGGGGGTCGGCGGCGGGGGCGGCGGGGGCCTCCTGCCCGGGCCAGCTGATCCGGGTGGCGCACAGGGAGACGATCGCGGCCGAGGCGGCGACGGCGGCCATGCCCCAGAGCAGGCTGGTGGCGCCGGCGATGAAGCCGATCACGGCGGGGCCGGCCAGCAGTCCCGTGGTGCCCATGGCGGCGACCAGCGAGAGGGCGTCGGCGCCCTGCCGGGCGGCGGCGACGTAGACGCACGGGGTCACCGCGGCGACGCCGAGGCCGACGCAGGCGAAGCCGATCAGGGTCGGGGCCACGCCGCCGACCGCCAGCGCCAGGGCGAGTCCGAGGCCGGCCAGCAGGCTGCCGGTGCGCACGATCCGGGCGTCGCCGAAGCGGGTGCGCCAGCCGTCGGCGAAGATCCGGGCGAAGACCATCATCACCGAGACCACCGCGATGCCCAGCGGGGCGAGCCCGGCGCCGGCGTGCACGTAGTCCTTGAGGTAGAGCGCCGACCAGTCGTTCATGGCGCCCTCGGTGACGGTGCCGAACACCATCGCCAGGCCCATCCAGAGGGTCGCGACGGTCGGCAGCACGAATCCGCGGCGCTGCTTCTTCTCCTCCGGTGCGGCGGCCGCGTCCGGGCCGTCCGCCAGCAGTCCGGACCTGGCGGCCACCACCAGGACGGCGAGCAGCGCCGCGGCCAGCCCGAAGTGCACGGCGAGGGTGCCGGTGAAGGCGTTGACGCCCGAGGCCAGCAGGGCGGCGAGCAGCGAGCCGGCGCTGAAGGTGGCGTGCAGCCGGGACATCGTGGTCCGCTCGAAGCGGGCCTCCAGCGCGGCGCCCTGGGCGTTCATCGCGACGTTCAGGCAGCCGACCGCGACGCCGTCGAAGAACAGCACCAGCAGCGTCACCGGGTAGTTCGGCACCACCGACAGCGCGAGCAGGATCACGCCGAGGGCGAGGGCGGACAGCACCGAGAGCAGCCGGGAACCGATCCGCCGCATCAGCACCGCGACCAGGGGGAAGGACACCGCCGCGCCGATTCCGCAGGTCATCAGCAGCAGGCCGATCTGGGCCTCGCCCAGGTCGAGCCTGGCCTTGAGCGCCGGCACCCGGGAGACCCAGGTCGCGTACTGGAATCCGAGGACGAAGAACAGTGCGCCGATGGCCACTTGGGACCGGCGGAAGTCGTCGCGAACGGGGGACATCGGTATCAGCCCACTTCGGCTCTGGAGTACGGCCCGGGGAGCGGGCCGGTGGAGTGCGGCGGCGCGGCCGGGACGGGGTCCAGCGGCATCGCCATGTAGACCGCCCGGGTGCCGTAGCTCTCGGGGAGGTCGATCTCGGGCCGGGCGCGGTAGCCCAGCGGGGTCCACAGCACGTGCGAGCCGCGGACGGCGACCAGCGAGACGGTCCGGTAGCCGGCCGCCCTGGCGGTGTCCTCCAGGTGCCGGAGCATCCGCAGGGACAGGCCCCGGCCGCGCAGGTCCTCGGAGATCACCAGGTCGTGCGCGTGCATGTTGGCCGGCCGCTCGCCCGGGCCGCCGTCCCCGTCCCCGTCCCCGTCCTCGCTGCGGCTGAGGTCGGGGCAGCGGAACAGCGGGTACGGCAGGGCGAGCAGGTAGCCGCCCAGGCCGCCCGCGTGTTCCAGCACGAAGCAGGTGTCGGGCGAGGCGCGGTGCCGGGACCGCAGCGCCTCGTACCCCTCGGACAGGCCGCTGGCGGCGTAGGCGCGCTCCTCCAGCGCGACCACGCCGTCCCAGTCCTCCTCCCGGAGCAGCCGGATGCGCGGTCCGGTCGGAGCGTCGACGAGCGTGCCGGTCATGCGGTGCCTCCCTGTCGGCCCGCGCCGTCGCCGCCGATGCAGCTGTACGGCAGCGGCGCGAAGCCGTTGAACCCGCGGGTGGCGTAGGCCGTGGCGTACGCGCCGCAGGAGTGGATCCAGACCGGGTCGCCGGAGCCGATCGCGTGCGGGACCCGCACCAGACCGCCCTCCTGCGCGTACGCGTCGTCGCTGTCGCAGGTCGGTCCCGCCACCACGGCGTTGACGAACCGGCCGCCGGGGTGGGTGGGGAACTCCAGCCGGTACTGGAGCTGGTCCATCTCGTACAGGCCGTTGAACTTGCCGCAGCTGAGGTAGAGCCAGTCCTGCCTGGCGTCGTCGAGCCCGTGGCGTGAGGTGAGCCGGGCGACGTGGGCGCGGATCGCGCCGTGGTCGGCCACCAGGTGGCGCCCCGGCTCCACCAGGAACTCCAGCGGCGCGGCGCTGACGGCGCGCAGCCGCTCCATGCCCTCGCGGATCGCCGTGAACATCTTCTCCAGCGGCGGTTCGAGCGGGCTCCCGTGCCGGTCGAGGACGCCGAGGGCGGGCAGGCCGCCGCCGAGGTTGATCGTGGTCGGGGTGATGCCGCGCCAGTTGAGCGCCTCCAGCACGGCGGCCAGCGAGTCCATCGCGGCGCCCCAGGCCTCGGCGGTCATCTGCTGGGAGCCGACGTGGACGGACAGCCCGGACGGGACGAGCCCGGCGGCACGGGCTTCGCCGAGCACCCGCAGCGCGTCCTCGGGCGAGCAGCCGAACTTGTGGCTCAGGCCCCACAGTGCGCCCTCGCCGGTGGTCGCGATCCGGCAGAACACCCGTGATCCCGGGGCGTGTTCGGCGATCGCCGCGACGTCCTCCGGGCTGTCGGTGGCGAAGTCCCGCACGCCCAGCCGGTGGGCCTCGGCGATGTTGCGGTCGGACTTGATGGTGTTGCCGTAGTGGATCAGTTCGGGCGCGACCCCGGTGCGCAGGGCCTGGGCGATCTCCTGCGGGCTGGCCGCGTCGAAGCCGGAGCCGAGCCCGGCGAGGTGGTCGAGCACCTCGTCCACCGGGCAGGCCTTCATCGCGAACCGGACGGCCACGCCGGGCAGTTCGGCGCGGAGCGCGGCGTACTGCCGGCCGATGCCGTCGAGGTCGTAGATGATCCGGTCGTCGGTGGCCGCGGCGAGCGCGGCGCGCAGCGCGGTCCGGTCGTGCTCGTCACGGCGGGGCGCTTCGGTGTGCACCACGGAGACGGACGGGGCACGGTGCGTGGTCTTGATGGCGGTCTGGTGTGTCACGGTGAGCTCCCGGTCCGGCTAGCGCGGCAGCCGGTCGGCGGGGGTGGCCCTGCTCGCCCGCACCAGCGGGCCCCACGCGTCGATCAGCACTGCGAAGTCCTCGATGTCCGCCTGCGCTTCGTCGAGCAGGCACGCCCTTCGGGGCGCCAGGTGGTCGGCGAACTCGGCGTACTTCCCGCCGAGCCGCCGGTAGCAGCGGTCGAGTTCGGCGAGCCTGCGGTGGTTCTCCGCGCGGTCCGTCGCGGCGCTGCGACGGGCGGAGTCCGCGATCAGCCCGGGGCGGACGCGGTGCTGTTCGTCCAGCAGGGCCTCGCCTGCGGCCTCCATCTCGGAGTAGACCGGGTAGAGGTAGAGCATGGAGAGCAGGAACTTGGCGTAGCGCAGCTGGTAGGCGGTGAAGCCGGGGCCGGTACGCCGTTCCGGGGTGTGGTAGTTGACGATGTGGCGGTTGTGGGTGACGCCCGGCAGGGTCGCGTCGCGCACCAGGTGGTGCAGGAAGTAGTCGCTGCCGATGGTGTCGGTGGCGGGCGGCAGCGGGACCCTCTCGTACACCTCGCGGTCCAGGCCGATGTTGCACATGTCGATGCGCCAGATGTCGGGCAGGTCGAGCACGGCGCGGTCGGCGGTGAACGGCTCGGTGCCGCCGCCGGTGAAGGAGTCGGCGACGAGGTCGAGCTTCTCCCGCTCACTCGCGCCGGTGGGCGCCCAGAGCGCGACCACGTCGTGGTAGGCCTCGGGGTCGAGCTCGCGGATCTCGCCGACGTCGACGGAGAGTTCGCCGACGAAGGAGGCGCCGACCAGGGCGACCCTCTTGTCCGCGTGCACCGGGTCGAGGTTGTTCTCGGTGACGGCGGCGGCCGCGTCGGCGGCCTTCAGCCCGAGCGCGGCCAGCTCGTGCTCCATCGGGAACACCGGTTCGCCGTCGAGCAGTTGGTAGCGGCTGTCGGAGTCGCGGCGGTGCACCGAATCGCAGCCGAGTGCGGCGGCCAGCAGGAACGCCCGGTTGGTGCAGGCACCGTAGGAGACGGCGTCGGGCAGCATCAGCTCCAGCAGCCGGTCCCGGCCGGCCGCGCCGGAGCGCTCGATCACCTCGCGCAGGAAGGCGCGCTGGGCGCCCTCGTCCAGGTGGTGGGTCAGCACGCCGTCGGCGGCGGGCAGGGCGGCGAGGGCCGCGGCGTGTCCGGCTCTGGCCGCGGGGCCGGCGGAGTCCAGCACCAGCAGGTGCACCCGGACGCCGAACCGCCGTACGGCGAAGGCGGCTTCGGCGCCGATCGCGGTGATGGTGTCCGCGCACTCGCGGTTGGTGGGCAGGGTCAGGCAGACGTCGCGCATTCCCGCTCCCCCGTGGCACTCCGCCGGTCCGTCGCGTGTTCCTCGAAGGGCTTGCCGCTCCAGGACCGCAGGCCGAGCAGCTTCTCCCCCAGCTCGGTGAGTTCGGCGGTCGGGTAGCGCTGCGCCTCGGGCCGGTCGGCGTCGCCGACCAGGGTGCGGTTCCAGTCCGGCGTGGCGAGCGTGCGCCAGGACTCCACCCGGGAGCGGCGCAGCTTCTCGGACTCCTCCAGCGCGGGCATCATCGACAGGTACTGCACCGCGCGCACGCCGTTCTCGGAGGTGTTGCGCTCGACGCCGTGGGCGAGCAGGCCGTTCCAGATCAGCAGGTCACCGGCCTTCAACTCGGGCCGCACGACGGGGAACTCGTCCCGGTCGACGTCCGGGCGGATCGGGTCGCGGCCGGCGGGCTGGGCGGCCTGCCACTCGTTGAAGCGGCGGAACAGCTCCGGGTCGCACTGGAAGCCGCCGTGGTCGGGGGCGGTGTCGTCGAGCGCGATGATGCCCTGGACGCGCTGCGGCAGGATGCCCCGAGTGGTGTCGACGTCCCAGTGCAGCTCGATGTCGAAGCCGCGGTCGGTGGGCTCGATCAGCGCGCGGTCGCGGTTGCGCACGTTCGGCGGGTTGAGGTTGAGCCGGTCGAGGGTGACCCAGAGCTCCTCGCAGTCCCACACGTCCACGAAGGCGTCGTAGACGCGCTGCGCCTGGCGGCTGTCCCAGATCAGCTGGTGGTGGTAGGCCTCGACGAAGCCGTAGATGTGCAGGTGCCGGTCGAGTTCGTCGCGGTACTCGCGCTCCCGGTACCAGTCCTCGGGGCGGTCCGGCGACAGGCCCTGGAACTCCCAGGCGAAGTCGAGCAGTCGGCGCGCGGCACCGGCCGGGATCGCCTCCTTCACCACCACGTAGCCGTAGGTCTGCCAGAACGCGAGGTCCTCCTCGGAGAGCACGCGCAGCGGGTGCTTCTTGCGGATCTCGCGCAGGGCGGTGGGGGCGAGATAGCTCTCGGTGTCGGCGCTGAAGTAGGGGCGCTCCGAGGCGGCCCGGTACAGGTATTCCCCGGCTGGTCCGTCGGCGTGTTCGGCTGGGCTCGGCATGGGCGGTCACTCCGTGGTTCGTGGTCGGTGCAGCGCTTCCTCATGCGCCGGGCGCGGGCACGGCGGGTGGGCGGCCGGGCTCCGGCCGCGACGGGAATACGGCGCGCGGGCCGGGGGGCCGTCCGCATGCGCTCCTTCTCGCCCTGCCAACGGGCGCGGAGCAGCACCACGTCAGGGGGCCAACTCACCCGCTCGGCAAGGCCTCTCACCCCTCATCAGCCTCAGCCGAACCGCGCTCCCCTACGTTGGACTAGACCAACTAATGGTGTCAACCCTTTCCAGCGGGTTACCGATTGGGAAATCAGCGCAGTTCAAGGCGCCTCTCGGGGTTCGCTTTATGTTTCGGAGGCTGACATAAGCGGGGGTATGTTTCCGCAATTGACATAATCGCCGGATACTGAACGGTCACTGTGCGAGGGCCCGTTATGGCGGCGAATGCCGCCACCGGCCGGCCCGGCGTCCGCGCGACGGCCGACGGGCGGCCCCGGGTCGGCGGGGAACGCCGCCGGGTTCAGTCCTGGATCCGCCGCCAGGGCCGCTCGGCCTCCAGCGCGAACGCCAGCTCCAGCAGCAGCCGCTCCTGCCCGTGCGCCGCCGACAGGTGCACCCCGACCGGCAGTCCGCCGGGCGCCGAGCCCGCCGGCAGCGCGAGGCCGGGGCCGCCGGTCACGTTGTTGACCGGCGTGAAGGCGACGTAGCGCATCAGCCGGTCCATCAGCTCGTCGAAGTCCACGTTGGGGCTCAGGTGCCCGATCGGCGGGGCGGTGTGGGCGAGCACCGGGGAGAGAATCACGTCGTGGCCGCGGAAGATCCGCGCGTACACGCCCTCCGCCCGGCGCAGCCGCCGCAGCACGCCGGGGGTCTGCGGGAACTCCGTCCGGAACCGGCGGCGCAGCCCGGTGGTCAGGCCGTCCAGCTTCCCGGCCCGGAAGCTCGGGTCGAGCAGCAGCCGGCCGGTGGCCGCGATGGCCCAGGCGATGTAGCCCCAGTAGGTGACGAAGTCGCGGGAGAACTCCTCGCCGAAGGGCAGCGCGGTGGGCTCGACCCGGTGGCCCATCGCCTCCAGCCGGGCGGCGGTCTCCTCGACGGCCCGCCGGGTCGGCCCGTCGGTCCTGGCGATCGGCGAGTCCACCACCAGGCCGATCCGCAGCCGCCGCGCCCCCGGGCCCTCGACCAGGCCGAGCGGGGGCAGTCCGGGGTTGCGGTGGTGCCGCTCGGCGGCGGCGAAGAAGGCGGCGGTGTCGCGCACCGAGCGGGTCAGCACGCCGTCGGTGACCAGGTCGACCGGCAGTTTGCCGCTCTGGGCGTTGGTGACCAGCCGGCCCCGGGTGGGCTTGAGCCCGACCAGGCCGCAGCAGGCCGCCGGGATGCGGATCGAGCCGCCGCCGTCGTTGGCGTGCGCGATCGGCACCACGCCGGAGGCCACCAGCGCCGCCGCGCCGCCCGAGGAGGCGCCGGCCGAGTGCGAGGGCTTCCACGGGTTGCGCACCGGCTGGGCGGTGGCGAACTCGGTGGAGGCGTTGAGGCCGAACTCGGGCAGTCTGGTCTTGCCGAGCACGGCGAGGCCGGTGGCGAGGAACTGGTCGGTGAAGGGCGCGTTGCGGCGGGCCGGGCGGGCGCGGTAGGCCTCGCTGCCCATCGCGGTCGGCAGGCCGCGCAGGTCCACGTTGTCCTTGAGGTACGTCGGCACGCCCCACAGCGGACCGCCGATGCCCTCCCGGCTGATCTGCGGCTTGTCGTACGAGGCGTGGGCGACGGGCAGCAGCGTGCCGTCCACCCGCGCGGCCCGGTCGACGGCGGCGCCGACCAGCTCCCGGGGGTTGACCGCGCCGGCCCGCACCAGCGCGGCCAGCGCCACCGCGTCGTAGGTGCCCAGGGCGTCGTCGCCGAACGCGTGGACCCGCTCGTCGGTCATCCGGACTCCCCACTCCCCTGCCGGCCACTCCCCTGCCGGACGTTCCGCGGCCCGGCGATCGCACCGGCCGGATCCTTCCTGCCCGGTTCTACTGACCGGTAATCTCGCAAGGATTCCGAGTCTAGGCGCATCCGGCTGCCCGGGAGGGATCAACCGGTGAACGAACCGTCAAATCTCCGAGGGCGCCCGACCGTTCGGCCCGCGCCCCCGCGTTCACCCCACCCGCCGGTCGGTGATCGTTTCGCGGTACGCCGCCGGGAAAGATCACGTTCGCGAACCGTCCCGGTCCTCCCACCCGAACCAAGGTGACGCCCGTGCCCGCCCCGTTCTTCCCGACCACCCGGTTCACCGCGGCCACCGCCCCCGGCGGCCTGCCCCTGCTCGGCCACGCCCTCGCCCTCCTGCGCCGCCCGCACGACTTCGTCGCCGGCCTGCCCGCCCACGGCGACCTCGTCCGGCTGCGGCTCGGCCCCCTCCACGCGTACGTGGTCTGCCACCCCGAGCTGGTCCGCCGGCTGCTCACCGAGGACCGCGTCTTCGACAAGGGCGGGCCCCTCCTCGACAAGGCCCGCGAGGTCTTCGGCAACGGCCTCGCCACCTGCCCCGCCGCCGACCACCGGCGCCAGCGCCGCCTGCTGCAACCCGCGTTCCACCGCGACCGGCTGCCCGGCTACGCCGCCGGGATGGCCGACGAGATCGCCGGCACCACCGCCCCCTGGCGGGACGGCGACCTGATCGACGTGCCCGCCACGATGCACCGGCTCACCACCGCCGTCACCGCCCGCTGCCTGTTCGCCGCGCACGAGCGGGCCGGCAAGCTGCCCGTGCACGCGAGCATGGACGCCGTCACCCGCGGCGTCGGCCGCCGGGTGCTGCTGCCGCTGCCCGGCGCCGACCGCCTCCCCACCCCCGGCAACCGCCGCTTCCGGCGCGCCCGGCGGGACCTCAGGGAGATCACCCGGAGGCTGGTCGCCGACCACCGCGCCACCGGCACCGACCGCCACGACCTGCTCTCCGTGCTGCTCGCCGCGACCGACGAGGACGGGCGGGGCCTGTCCGCGGCCGAGATCCACGAACAGGTGGTCACCTTCCTGCTGGCCGGCACCGAGGCCACCGCCGCCACCCTCTCCTGGGCCTGGACGCTGCTCGCCGCCAACCCGGCCGTCCGCGAGCGCCTGCACGCCGAACTCGACACCGTCCTGGACGGCCGCCCCGCCCGCCACGAGGACCTGCCCGCCCTGCCGCTCACCGCCCGGATCGTCAGCGAGACCCTGCGGCTCTACCCGCCGCCGTGGATCCTCAGCCGCACCGCCACCGCCGACACCGAGCTCGGCGGCCACCACCTGCCGGCCGGCGCGACCCTGCTGGTCAGCCCGTACCTGCTGCACCGCAGGGCCGACCTGTTCCCCCGCCCCGACCGCTTCGACCCCGACCGCTGGCTCACCACCGCCAGCCCCGCCCCCGGCACCTACACGCCGTTCGGCCTCGGCGCCCGCCGCTGCATCGGCGACGCCTTCGGCACCACCGAGGCCGTCCTCGCCATCGCGACCATCGCCGCCCGCTGGACCATCACCCCCACCCCAGGCCGGCCCGTCCGCCCCGCCCGCAGCGCCTCCCTCGCGCCCCGGCCGTTCACCGCGACGCTGACCCGCCGGGCCCGCTGACCGGACTCCGGCCGGCTTCGGTACTGTCCCGGCGTGGCCGGCCGTACGGACGCCGGCCGGGACCAGGCCGCTCGACCGGGACACCACCAGACATGAACGCTCGCACCCCACGGGGGCTCCTGACCGGGCTGCTCCGCGCCGTCCGGACGTATCCGCGCCGCTCGCCACTGACCCTGGGCTACGTCGTCCTGCTCCTGACCGGGCACGTCTGGGTCGGGAGCCTGCTCGCCGCCGACCGGGCGGACGCCCTCAGGGAGCACCTCAGCACCAACCTCGACAACCTCGCCGACCATCCGGTCACCGCCCTGGTCGGCAGCGCGCTGCTCTACGACGGCACCCTCACCGAGATCCTCACCACCGGCTTCGGCGGCACCCTGATCACCCTGGGCCTCGGCGTCTGCTGCTGCCTCGCCTGGACCGAGCGCCGCTTCGGCAGCCTGCGCGCCGCCGCCGTCTTCCTCGGCGGGCACGTCCTCGCCACCCTGCTCACCGCCCTGGTGATCCTGCTCGCCCTGCGGTACGGCTGGTACCCGGAGAGCGTGCGCACGGCCTCGGACTACGGCATCAGCTACGGCGCCCAGACCGTCCTCGCCCTCGCCACCCTCGCGGTACCCCGCCGGGCCCGGCTGCCCTGGGCCGCGCTGGTCGTCGGCTGGCCGCTCTCCGGCGACGGCGAATGGCCGGGCCCCCTCCCGGACTTCACCACCGTCGGGCACCTCCTGGCCGCCGCCCTCGGCTTCGCCCTGGCCGCCGCCGTGGCGGTCACCGCCGCCCGTCGCCGCCGGGCCGGGGCGTCCGCCCCGGTCCCGGCGGACCGATGACCCGGCCCTTGCCCCTGCCGGCATGAGCCCTGGTGCCCGCCTGCCGGACGACCGGACGCGCCTCAGCGGGGCGGGCGGCGGTCGGCGGCGATGACGGTGAGCAGCCGCTCGATCTCCGCCAGCCGGCGCCGCAGGTCCTCGACGTCCCCACGGGTGGCGCTCTGCTCGTCCGCCTTGAGCTTCACCAGCAGCTGCCCGTCCGGCTCCAGGCGGGCCCGGGCCACCCCGCGGACGCTGTCGCCGTTCTGGATCCGGATCGCGTGCTCCAGCTCGGACGGACGCAGCGCCAGGCCGCGCAGCGCGCCCGGCACCAGCCTGCCGTCCGCCACCACGGTGGTGGCGGTGCCCTCCAGGAGGCGGGCGGCCCTCGGGTCGCGAGCGAGCCAGCGGGTCACGGCCGCGTTCACCGCGATCAGGGTGACCGCCCCGATCACACCCCCGAGCAGGCTGTCGTCGTTGCCGATGACCGCGTTCTGCACCACGTTGGAGAGCAGGAAGACGACCACCATGTCGAAGGTGTTCAGCCCCGCCAGCCCGCGCTTCCCGGCGATCCGGAACAGGACCACGATCAGCGCGTAGACGGCGACCGTCCGGAGGACCTTCTCCACGATCGGAATCTGGACGGCCATCAGGTCATGCCACACTGCCCCGCTCCTCCCGCCTCGACTGCTGGGAACGGGGCAGACGCTACGCCACGGTCACCGCTTCGGCCTGCCGCGCCGGGCCGCCGCGCCCCGCCCGCCGGCCTTGGCTCCCCCGGCCTTCGCCCCGCCCGGCTTCTGCCCGCCGGCCTTCTGCGCACCGCTCCGCTGCCCGCCGGCCTTCTGCTGCGGCTTGCCCCGCCCGGCCGCCGCCTTCTTCGGCTGCGCCTCGGGCGTCGCCTGCCCGGCCCCGCGCCCGCGCGAGCTGTTGACCGTACGGCCCCGGACGATCCCGATGAACTCCTCCACCAGGTCCGTCGTCCGCTCCTGCGGCCAGGACAGCGCCACCTGGGACTGCGGCGCCTCCGCCACCGGCCGGTAGGTGAGGTCCTTGCGGTGGTGCAGCCGGGCCAGGGACTGCGGCACCAGGAGCACGCCGACGTTCGCCGCGACCAGCTCGATCGCGTCCGCCGTGCTGTCCGGGCGCGCGAGGGCGGGGCGCCCCGGCAGGGTGTCGGCGGTGAGGCCGAGGGTGTCGTCGAGCGGGTGGAAGACCACCTCCTCGGCGAGGTCGGCCGGCGCGACCTCCTCGGCGGCGGCGAGCCAGTGGTCCTTGGGGAAGACCACGACGGTGGTCTCGGTGTAGAGCGGGATCGCGCTCAGCACGTCCTTGTCGACCGGCAGCCGGACCAGCCCGGCGTCCGCGCCGCCCTCGCGCAGGGTCCGTTCGCCGTCGCCGGACTCGACCGCGAGAAGTTCCAGCGGAACGTCCGGGAGCCGCTCGCTCCAGACCCGGACCCATTTGCCGGGGATCACGCCCGGGACGTACACGAGCCGGAAGGACGGGTTCACCTGCATGTCTGTCACAGGTCAAGGCTACCGACCGTGACCGGGAGCGCCCGCGCACTCCCTTACCCTTGTCTCCATGACATCGCTCAAGCAGAAGACCAGCCAGACCATGAAGCCGGCCACGGCGGCCAAGAAGCTGGAGATCTACCTCGCAGCCGCGCCGGCCGACTTCCAGGAGGGCGTGGTCTCCCGCGAGGAGCTGTACGCGCTGCAGGCCGAGCCGCCGCAGTGGCTCCAGGACCTGCGCAAGAACGGCCCGCACCCGCGTCCGGTGATCGCCGCCAAGCTCGGCATCTCGATCTCCGGCCTGGCCCGCGGCGGCGTGACCGAGGCGCTCACCACCGAGCAGATCGAGGCGATCAAGGCCGAGAACCCGCTCTGGCTCCAGCACGAGCGCGCCAACCAGGTGGACCTCCGCAAGGAGACCGCCCGGATCAAGGAGAAGCACGAGAAGGAGGCCGCCGCCAAGGCCGCCGAGGAGGCGAAGGCCGCCCGGGCCCGCTGACCCGGCCCCACCGCCCGGCACGGCGGCGCTCCGGCGCCGGTTGTCGGACCCCTGCGCAACGATGGTGCCGACGTCCGTCCCACGGGCGTCGGCACAGTCGTGCGCGGATGCGCGCACCGGCTCGTGCGCGGGTCCGACAGCGAGGAGGCCGAAGGATGGCAGGAGCACTGGACGGCAGGATCGCCCTGGTCGCGGGGGCGACACGGGGCGCCGGGCGGGGCATCGCCGTGGAGCTCGGCGCGGCCGGCGCGACGGTGTACGTGACCGGGCGCAGCACCCGGCAGCGGCGCTCGGAGTACGACCGCCCCGAGACGATCGAGGACACCGCCGACCTGGTCACCGCCGCCGGCGGCCTGGGCATCGCGGTGCCCACCGACCACCTGGTGCCGTCCGAGGTGGCCGCCCTGGTGGAGCGGATCGACGCCGAACAGGGCCGGCTGGACGTCCTGGTCAACGACATCTGGGGCGGCGAGAAGCTGTTCGGCTGGGACGTCCCCGTCTGGGAGCACGACCTGGACGACGGCCTGCGGCTGCTGCGCCTGGCGGTGGAGACGCACGCCGTCACCAGCCACCACGCCCTGCCGCTGCTGCTGAAGCACCCCGGCGGCCTGGTGGTGGAGATGACGGACGGCACCGCGGAGTACAACCGCGACACCTACCGCAACTCCTTCTTCTACGACCTCGCCAAGGCCTCGGTGCTGCGGATGGCCTTCTCGCTCGGCCACGAGCTGGGCTCGCGCGGCGCCACCGCCCTGGCCCTCACCCCCGGCTGGATGCGCTCCGAGATCATGCTGGAGCACTTCGGCGTCACCGAGCAGAACTGGCGCGAAGCCCTGGTCCAGGAGCCGCACTTCGGCATCTCCGAGTCCCCGTACTACGTCGGCCGGGCGGTCGTCGCGCTGGCCGCCGACGCCGGGGTCGCCCGGTGGAACGGCCGCTCGGCCTCCAGCGGGCAGCTGGCCCTGGAGTACGGCTTCACCGACCGGGACGGCAGCCGTCCGGACTGCTGGCGCTACCTGGTCGAGGTGCAGGAGCCGGGCAAGCCGGCCGCGCCGGAGGCCTACCGCTGACCTCGGGGCCGGCCGGTGACGGCCGAGGTGGCGGCGGGGGGCGGAACTCCCCCGTCGCCACCTCGTGTTGACCGGGCCGCCGGTCGCTCCGAATAATCGGCGGGAACGGGGTGCCCCGGGGCCGTGCCGTCGTGACCGCACCGCACCGGAGCACCGCGTCACAGCACCGCACCGAAGTTCGCCGAAGTACACCGCAGTTCACCGCATCGGGGGAAGCGACCGTGATCGAGCAGCCTCAGCACGCCGGACTCGCCGCGCTCGCGGACGAGTTCTTCGCCGCCGAGAACACCCACAACCCGTTCGAGGCGACCCTCAGCGGAGTCGAGGGCTACGCCCACCTGGTGCCCGACCCGTCCCGCGCGGCCGGGCACCGGCACCGCGACGCGCTGCGCGGCTTCGCCGCCCGGCTGGCCGCGATCCCGGTGGACGGGCTGGCCGGCGAGGACCGGACCACCCACCGGGTGCTCGCCCGGCTGCTCGACAACGGCATCGGCCGGCTCACCCACGGGCTGGCCGAGTTCAGCGTCTCGGCAACCATCGTGGCCCCGCAGAACGAGGCCTTCTCCGGGCTCGCCATGACCCCGGTCGACCAGGAGGGCGCGGACTCCTACCTGGCACGTCTGGCCGCCCTGCCCGGGTACTTCGACGCCGCCCTGGGCACGACCCTGGAAGCCGCCGCCGAGGGCCGCCACCCGCTGCGCAGCGGGGTGGACGCCGCCGTCGCCCAGCTGGACTCCCACCTGGCCACCGCCCCGGCCGAGGACAGGCTGCTCCGCCCGCTGGCCGGCCGCCCGGAGTTCGAGCGCGCCCTGACCGTCGTGCGCGACGCCGTCCGCCCCGCGGTGGCCCGCTACCGGGACGGGCTGGCCCACCAACTGGCGCCGGGCTCCCGGCCGGACGACAAGGCCGGGGTCTGCCACGTGCCGGGCGGCACCGAGGGCTACGCGGACGCCGTCGCCCGCTTCACCCGGCCGGGGCTCACCCCGGAGGAGGTCCACCGGGTCGGGCTGGAGGCCGTCGCGGCGCTGCGCGAGGAGTTCGCCGAGCTGGGCGGCAAGGTCCTGGGCATCACCGATCCCGCGGCCGTGCTGACCGCGCTGCGCGAGGACCCCGCACTGCGCTTCGGCAGCGCGGCCGAGATCGTCGCGACGGTGGACGGCGCGCTGGACCGGGCCCGCCGCGCCTCGGCGGACTGGTTCCGCCCGTACCCGATCGCCGACTGCGTGACCAGGGAGATCGACCCGATCGAGGCGGAGACCGCGCCGCTGGCCTACTACCAGCCGCCGGGCCCCGGCGGGCTGCCCGGCACCCACTGGGTCAACACGCTGCGCCCGGAGACCCGGTTCAGCTACGAGTACGAGGCGCTCGCCTTCCACGAGAGCGTGCCAGGCCACCACCTCCAGCTCGCCGTCGCGCAGACCCTGCACCACCTGCCCCGGTTCCGGCGGAACCCGAGCGGCCAGCTGACCGCCCACGTCGAGGGCTGGGGCCTGTACACCGAGCGGCTCGCGGACGAGATGGGGCTGTACGGCTCGGAGCTGTCCCGGTTCGGCATGCTCTCGTTGGACGCGATGCGGGCGGTCCGGCTGGTGGTGGACACCGGGATGCACCACTACGGCTGGTCCCGGGGGCGGGCGACGGCCTTCATGCGGTCCAACACCGCCACCCCCGATGCCAACGTCCGCAACGAGATCGACCGCTACATCGCCTGGCCCGGCCAGGCCACCGCCTACCTGATCGGCCGCCGGGAGATCGTCCGGCACCGCGAGCGGGCCGAGGCGGCGCTCGGCGCCCGGTTCGACGTGCGGGAGTTCCACCACCAGCTGATCGGGCACGGCAGCCTGCCGCTGGGCGTGCTGGACGAGCTGGTGACGGACTGGATCGCGGAGCGGTAGCGCCCGTCGCGGCACTACACCTCCCCTGCCGTCCCCTCGTCGGCCGGCTGCTGGTGCCGGCGGTCCTGGTCGTCTGCCTCCTGGTCATGCTGTCGGGCGTCCACACCCTCCAGTAGCCCGTCCCGACTCCATGGTGCCCATCAACTCCGCGGCCAGATCGAGCAGTTCGGCCGCCCGAAGCACCCGCCCGCCGAACCCGGGCAGCGCGACGTGCAGCGGCGCGGTCCAGCGCCCGGGGATCGCCGCCAGGCCGTACCGGGCTCCGGCCAGGCCCCCGGTGACGGCGGCGACGGTGTCGGTGTCGCCGCCGAGGTCGATCGCGGCGCGCAGCGCCTGCTCGAAGCCGTCGGTGGTGCGCAGCGCCCAGACCGCCGAGCCGAGGCAGGGCCAGACCGCACCGTTGGCCTCGGTGGCACGGTCCGGGTGCCAGTCGGGGGCGAGGACGGTGGCGTAGCGCTCGCGGTGGGCGGGGTCGACGTGGGCCAGGACGGCCGGGAGCCCGGCCAGCGGGTCGGCGCCGTCGAGCGCGATCCGGACGAGCTCGTGGAAGATCGCCGTGCCCTCCCAGGCGGCCGGGTCGCCGTGGGTCAGCGCCGAGATCCGCCGGGCGGCGTCCATGGTGGCCTGCCGCCCGGCGCGGGCGAAGGCCACGGCGGAGGTCGAGGCCCGCATCAGGGCCCCGTTGCCGGCCGCGTGCAGGGTGGTCTCGAAGTGGGCGGCGGCCGCGCGGTCCCAGGGCAGGCCGCTGCCGAGGACGGCTTCGGTCTGGATGCCGATGTCGCTGGGCCTGGCGTCGGCCCAGCGGCGGAACCGGCCGAACAGGTCCGGGAGGTCCAGGCCGCCCCGCTCGATCAGGGACTCCGCGACCAGGACGGCCATCTGGGTGTCGTCGGTGGCTTCACCCCGGGCCCAGCCGCCCCCGGCGACCAGTTCACCGGGGGTGTCCGGGAAGCGGGCGGAGAAGGCGCCGGCCGGGCCGAACTCGTACGGGGCGCCGAGGGCGTCGCCCACGGCGGCGCCGAGGACGGCTCCGGCGGCGCGCTCGTCCGGGCCGGTCATGCCTGGTGCGGGACGACCGGCAGGTTGCGCTTGTGCTCGGTGCGGCGGTAGTGGCCGAGGACGGTCCGGTGGACCTCCTCGCTGACCGGCAGGCCCTCCAGGAAGTCGTCCAGGGCGTCGTAGCTGACGCCGAGGGCGTCCTCGTCGGGACGGCCGGGGTCGAGGTCCTCCAGGTCGGCGGTCGGGACCTTCTTGACCAGCTCGGCCGGAGCGCCGAGCGCCTCGGCGACCGCCCGCACCTGGCGCTTGGTCAGGCCGGACAGCGGCATCACGTCGGCCGCGCCGTCGCCGAACTTGGTGAAGAAGCCGACCGCGGCCTCGGCGGCGTGGTCGGTGCCGACGACCAGCCCGCCCTTGGCGCCGGCCGCCGCGTACTGGACCACCATCCGCTGGCGGGCCTTGACGTTGCCGCCGACGAAGTCCTCGTGGGCGCGGTCGGTGTAGGTCAGGCCGGCGGCCTTCAGGGCGGCGACCGCGCCGTCGGTGGCGGGCTTGACGTCGACGGTCAGCACCTCGTCCGCGCGGATGAAGCCGAGCGCGAGCTGGGCGTCCGCCTCGTCCGCCTGGACGCCGTAGGGCAGCCGCATCGCGGTGAAGGTCACCTGGCGCCCCTCGGCCCGCAGCCGCTCGGCGGCGAGCTGGCAGAGCCGCCCCGCGGTGGTGGAGTCGACGCCGCCGCTGATGCCCAGCACCAGGCTGCGCGCGCCGGTGGCCCGCACCTGGCCGGCCAGGAACTCCACCCGGCGCTCGGCCTCCTTCGCGGGGTCCGGCACGGGTGCCACTCCGAGGGCACGGGCGATCTCCCGCTGGACGTCGGCAGGCAGGGGCTCGGTCATTCCGACTCCTCGGGACGGTGGGTACGTGACGCGGTGACGCGGTCACGAGGATACGACCACCGCCGACGCGGCCGTCACGGGCGGGGGGCCTCCCCCGGGTCCCCCGGGCCCTCCGGCCTGCGCGGTTCCGCCGTGCCCGGCGGTCCGGCCGCGGCCTCCGTCCCCGCCGTCCCCGCCGGCTTCTCCAGCGAGACCGGGCGTTCCGGCCCCGGCCGCGGGTGCGCCAGGATGGAGAGCACCACCGCGCCGTCCACCGTCTCCTGGGCGACCAGCAGCGCCGCCAGCTCGTCCAGGTGGTGCCGGTGCTCGGCGAGCAGGTCCAGGGCCCGGCGCTCGGCCCCGCGCAGCAGGCGGGCCACCGCCTCGTCCACGGCGCGCTGGGTCTGCTCGGAGTACGGGCGGCGCAGCAGGTCCTCGGGGCTGTCGCCGAGGTAGTGCGGGCTGCCGCTGGAGTAGCCGACCGGGCCGAGCTCCGGGGAGAGCCCGAACTCGCGGACCATCCGGGTGGCGACCGAGGTGGCGTTGGCCAGGTCGTTGGCGGCACCCGTGGAGCCCTCGCCGAAGACCACCAGCTCCGCCGCCCGGCCACCGAGCTGGACGGTGATCAGGTCGGTCAGGTACCCCTCGCTGTACAGGTGCCGTTCGGCCTCGGGCAGCTGCTCGGTGGCGCCGAGGGAGACGCCGGCCGGGAGGATCGTCACCTTGGCGACCGGGTCGGCGTGCTCGCACAGCGCGGCCACCAGTGCGTGGCCCGACTCGTGCACGGCGACGGCGTGCCGTTCGTCGGGCAGCAGGGCGTTGGAGGACTCCCGGCGGCCGAGCAGCACCCGGTCACGGGCGTCGTCGAGGTCGGCGGCGGTGATGGTGGCCCGATCGGCGCGCACGGCGTTGATGGCGGCCTCGTTGACCAGGTTGGCGAGGTCGGCGCCGGAGAAGCCCGGGGTGCCGCGGGCGAGCCGCCCGAGGTCGGTGTCCGGGGCGAGGGTCTTGCCCCTGGCGTGCACGGCGAGGATGGCGGCCCGCTCGGCCTGGTTGGGCAGCGGGACGGTGACCTGCCGGTCGAAGCGGCCGGGGCGCAGCAGGGCCGGGTCGAGGGCATCCGGCCGGTTGGTGGCGGCGATGACGACGATGCCGGTGCTCTGGTCGAAGCCGTCCATCTCGGCGAGCAGCTGGTTCAGGGTCTGCTCGCGCTCGTCGTTGCCGCCGATCCGGGTGCCGCCCGCGCGGCGTCCGCCGACCGCGTCGATCTCGTCGATGAAGACGATCGACGGCGCGCGCTTGCGGGCCTCCTCGAAGAGGTCGCGGACCCGGGAGGCGCCGACGCCGACGAACATCTCCACGAAGCCGGAGCCGGTCACCGAGAGGAAGGGCACCGAGGCCTCCCCGGCGACGGCCCGGGCGAGCAGGGTCTTCCCGGTGCCCGGCGGCCCGACCATGATCACCCCGCGCGGCCCCTTGGCCCCGACGGCGGCGTACCGCTCCGGGCTGCGCAGGAAGTCGACCACCTCGCTGACCTCCTGCTTCACCCCCTCGTACCCGGCCACGTCGGCGAACCCGGTGTCCGGCCGCTCGGCCTCGATGATCTTGGCCCGGGACCGTCCGATGGTGCTCAGCCCGCCGCCCAGCGACCGGGCGGCCATCCGGCCCGACCAGAGGAAGAGCGCGCCGAAGATCAGCAGCGGCAGGAACAGCAGCAGGGTGGACCAGAGCGAGCCGCTGCCGCTGGAGCGGCTGCCGGTGACGGTGACGTCGTGCGCGGAGAGCGCGCTGCTGAGCTGGGAGGTGTCCAGGGCGGTGGGGATCTGGCTGGTGAAGTGGGTGCCGTCCTTGAGCGTGCCGCTCACCGCGCCGGTGTCGCTGACGTCCACCGTCTGCACCTGCCCGGCGTCGACCCGGTGCACGAAGTCCGTGTAGCCGTAGCGGGTGCCGGGCGTGCCGGACCTGGAGAAGAGCAGCAGCAGGAGCAGCGTCACCAGCACGGCGACGGGCAGCAGCCAGCGGCGCCACGCGGGCGGTGGAGGCTGCGGGGGCTTGGGCGGGCCGCTCGGGCCGGGGCGGCCCCCGGGGGCCCAGCCGGGACCGCGCCCCTGGCCGGGGCCGGGTCCGGCACCGGGGCCCGGGTCGGGCGGGGTCGCTGGTTGACGGGCAGCGCGCAACCGGATTCGTACGATCATCCACGCTCACCGCCTCCCGGGGGCCTGGCAGCCTCCGTCCCTCCATGGTCGGACGCTCCGGGCCAGGATGGGAGGCCGAGCGGCGGGATGTCGGTCCACCCGGGCGAAACAGCCCGCCCCGCGCGGGTGGGGGTGCGGCCGACCGGGCCCCTCCCGGCCGCCTTCAAGGAGCACCGGAGCGGCGGGAGTTGGCCTTCGATCTGCCGGATGGGAGCATGCGTGACCTAGAGTAGCCACATGGTCAACGAGGAACTGCCAGCCGTACGAAAGACGCCCGAGGCCGCGGTGGAATCGCGGGCCGGGGACAGCGACCGGGAGGCGGTGGCCGAGCAGTTGCGGATCGCCGCCGGGGACGGCCGCATCGACCTCGGGGAGTTGGAGGAGCGGCTCGACCGGGCCTACGCGGCGCGGACCCACCGCGAACTCGACGCCCTGGTGGTGGACCTGGGCGGCCGGGAGCGGGGCGAGGACAAGTCCGCGGCGCAGGACGTCCTCGTGCTCCGGACCCGGCTGGGCAACATCGTGCAGCGCGGCCGGTGGACGGTGCCCCGCCGGATCGTCGCCGAGTCCAAGATCTCGCTGCTCACGGTCGACTTCACCGATGCCGTGTGCACCCACATGGAGATCACGGTCGAGGCGTCGACGGGCGTGGGCCAGATCAAGCTGGTCGTCCCGCGCGGCTGGGGCGTGCGGATCGACCCGTCGAGCACCAACACGGGGAACATCAGCAACAAGGCCGACGAGGTGGCGGAGCCCGGCTCCCCGACCCTGACCGTGATCGCCCACCCCCGCTCGGGGCCGATCAGGATCAAACAGCGCCGCCGGGGCTGACCGGCTCGGCCGCCGGGCCGACCGCGCGGGGGCCGGAGGCCGCGCGACGGCTGCCCGCCGGGGAGAGCCGGGGGCCTGGCACCAGGGCCCCGGCGCCCGGATCGGCGGTCGGGCGTCAGGGGTGTGGCCTCAGGCGTCAGGCGTCAGGCGTCAGGAGAAGTCGAGCCCGCCGGTCCGGGTCCGCTTGAGCTCGAAGAAGTTCGGGTACCCGGCCAGCAGCCGCACCCCGTCGAAGACCCGTACGGCGTCCTCCCCGCGCGGGATCGCGCTCAGCACCGGGCCGAAGAAGGCGACGCCGTCCACGTGGATGGTCGGCGTGCCGACCTCCTCGCCGACCGGGTCCATGCCCTCGTGGTGGCTCTTGCGCAGGGCCTCGTCGTACGTGGCGTCGTTCGCCGCCCCGGCCAGCTCCTCCGGCAGGCCCGCCGCCGCCAGGGCCTCCCGGATGACCTCGTCGTCTGCGGGCCGGTCCTGGTCGTGCAGGCGGGTGCCGAGTTCGGTGTAGAGGGCGCGCAGCACCTGCGGGCCGTGCTGCTCGGCGGCGGCGATGCAGACCCGCACCGGCCCCCAGCCGGTGGTCATCAGGCGCTGGTAGCGCTCGGGCAGGTCGGTGCGGCCCTCGTTGAGGACGGAGAGGCTCATCACCCGGAAGGTCAGGTCGAGGTCGCGCTGCCGCTCGACCTCCAGGATCCACCGGGAGGTGATCCAGGCGAACGGACAGATGGGGTCGAAGTAGAAGTCGACCTTCACGGTGTCGCCGTCGGGCCGGCGGCCGTCGTTCCGGGATTCATCGTTCACAAGGTCGTCGTTCCGGATGTCGGGGGCACTGTTCGTCACGGTGTTCGTCGCGGAGTTCGTCACACCGGAGAGGCTAACGGCCGAGTGGCCCACTCTCCAGGGCCAATCAGTGGCCCCCCTGGTGGGCCACTTCCCTCCGGCCGGTGCCGCTCAGCTGCACGTCGTCCCGTCCGCCGGCGCCGTGCCGTCCAGCAGGTAGGCGTCCACGGTCCGCTTCAGGCAGGCGTTGCCGGTGTTGTAGCCGCCGTGCCCCTCGCCCTCCAGGGTGACGGTGACGCCGACGCCCGCGCCGAGCTGCTGCGCCATCGCGCGGGCGCCCTCCACCGGCGTGGCCGGGTCGCCGGTGGTGCCGACCACCAGGATCGGGGCCGCACCCGCCGCCGCGACCTCCGGGTGCGCCGCCTTGCCGGGCACGGGCCAGCCGGTGCAACCGGTCAGGCCCCAGGCGGTGAACGTCCCGAACACCGGGGAGGCCGCGCGGAACTGCGGCAGCTGCTGCTCCACGTCCTGGTCGGAGTAGCGCTGACTGGCGTCCACGCAGCTGATCGCCCGGTTCGCGGCGTTCAGGTTGGAGTAGTGCCCCTGCGCGTCGCGCCCGTTCAGCCCGTCGGCGAGCAGGAGCAGCGTGTCGCCGGTGCCCTGGTCCATCGCCTCGGTGAGCCCGGTGGCCAGCAGGGGCCAGGTCTCCTGGCTGTACAGGGCACCCGCGATGCCGGTGACCGCCAGACTCCCGGTGAGTTGCCGCCCGTCCTTGGTGGGCAGCGGCGACTGCTCCAGCCGCTGCACCAGCGCGGCGATCTTCGCGGTGCCCTCGTCGCCGCCCGCGCCGGTCGCGCAGGCGGCCCCGGCCTGGGTGGCGCAGGCCTTCATGAAGTCGCCGAGGGCGAGTTGGAAGCCCTGGGCCTGGCCGAGTGCGGACTGCTGCGGGTCCTTGGTCGGGTCGACCACCGAGTCCAGCACCAGTCGGCCGACCTGCTGCGGGAACAGGTGCGCGTAGACGCCGCCGAGCTGGGTGCCGTAGCTGATGCCGAAGTAGGACAGCTTCCCGTCGCCCAGCACCTGCCGCATCAGGTCCATGTCCCGCGCGGCGCTCTCGGTGTCCACGTACGGCAGCACCGCGGCGGAGTTGTGCTCGCAGGCGGCGACGAACCGGGCGTTGCTGTCGTCCAGGGCCTTCACCGCGGCGGGGGTCTCGGGGGTGCTGTCGACGGCTGCGGCGGTGTCCGTCGCCTGGTCGTCCAGGCAGGTCACCCCGGAGCTGGCGCCGACCCCGCGCGGATCGAAACTCACCAGGTCGTAGCGGGAGTTGAGGGAGGCGTAGGTCGGAGCGAGGGCGGGCAGGGTGGCCACGCCGGAGGCTCCGGGCCCGCCGAAGTTGAACAGCAGCGAGCCGATCCGGTGCTGCTCGTCCTTGGCCCGGCTGCGGATCAGCGCGAGGCCGATCGTCGTGCCGTCCGGTTTGCCGTGGTCCAGCGGGGCCTTGAGGGTGGCGCACTGCCAGTCGGCGGCGGGCGCGGTGCCGCCTCCCTGCGCGGTGCTGGGGGCGGTGCAGGAGTGCCAGTCCAGCTGCTGGGCGGCGAGGCCGGTGGGGCTCGCGGTTCCGGTGTCGGCGCCGGTGCCGGTGCCGGTGCCGGTGCCGGATCCGGTGGCCGGGGAGGCCGGCGCGGGCTCGGCGGCGGAGGAGCCGTCGCCCTGGCAGCCGGTGGCTGCGGTGAGCAGCAGGACGGTCAGGCCGAACGCTCCGGCGCCGCGGACCACGGTGTGCATCGGGTGGGTCACCTCTCGGGTCGGCCGGGCACCCCGGCGCCCGGTTCGGTCGACGTACCCCAGACCCTAGGGGCCGGGGCCGGCCGACGCCCTCCCGGAACCTCCGGACGGGGGGCGTGCGCCGAACCGGCTGCCATCGGCCTGTCGAGTGACGGGAGTTCTCGGCGCTCCCCGTGCTCCCGGTGCTACCAGCGCTACCAGGGGGCACCGATCGCTCCGGTCGGCGGTTCCCCCTGCCGATCGGCAGGGGGAACCGCCGAGGCACTCCTCGGGAACCTCCCGATCGGCACATGTGCTGCGGCTCGACGACGGCCAGGATGACGGACATCGGGGCCCCGGTGGGCGGGGCCCGGAGAGGAGCCCTGCCGTGACCGTCCTGTTCCTGTCGCTCGTCCTGTGCGCTGCCTGCTGCGCCTACCTCTGTGTCTGCGCCAGTCGCTGTGTCCGCGTCGGTGCCTGTGTCCGCGTCAACACCCCGGGCGTCAACACCCCGGGCGTCGCGGGCCCGGCCCCCACGGGGCGGCGCCGCGCCTCAGCGCAGTGCCATGTCCGGGGTTCCCCGCACCGCGTACGCCGGCAGGCGCAGCCCGCCGAGGGCGGCCCGCGGCAGGCTCAGCCCGAAGCGCCGCTCCACGGCGCCCAGGGTGCGGCGGCGAGCGGCCCCGTCGAGTCCCCGCCCGGGTCCGCGGGACGTCACGCCGTCGGCCTCCAGGACCTCGGCGGCGACCAGGTCCGGCACCAGCAGGTCCGGCTCCCGGCCCCAGCGCCAGCGCTCCTCGCCGAGGCCGAAGCCGCACAGCACGGCGCCGTCCCTGGCGTAGTCGAGCAGGTCCGGCTGCTGCTCGGGCATCGGTCGGAAGTGCACCACCTCCACGCCGTCGCGCGCTATCTCGGTGAGCAGTTCACCACCGGTGGAGTCGCCGTACTCGATCGCGAACGACCAGCCGGCGCACGTGCCGACCCGGATCACGCCGTCGCCGTCGCCGCTGGGGCGGAAGACCTCGATGTCCAGGTCCCGGATCTCGGTGTCGCTGATCGGCTCGGTCGCGGTGGCCGGGTCGGCGCCCATCCGGCGGGCGAGTTCCTCGGGCGTGATCCCCCGGGCGAACACCACCCCACCGACCGCACCGTCCGTGCCGGGGTCGCCCGTCGGCGGTCGGCCGGCGCCCGGCCCGCCGATCTCCGCGAGCCACTGGATGCCGTCGCCGTCCTGCCCCGCTCCCTCGCCTGTCCGTTCGGTCATGCCGCCCTCCCCTCGCGCCGGGCCTGCGGTGACCGGGCGCGCCCGTGGGCACCCTAACCGACCCGGCCGACAGCCGGAGGCCGGTCACCGGATCGATGCCGGAACCAGCCCCGCGCAGGGCCCGCCACCTCCCCCTCGCCGATCGACAGGAGGCCGATCAGGAGTCGAAATCGCCAGGCCCACAAGGCCGTTCACCCGGCACCGGCACCGCGCGGCTCACCCGGCCACCCCCGGCACCGCCTGGCCCACCGCTTCGAACAGCAGCTTTGCGGCCACCGTCGCCCCGTCGGTGCGCACCTCGCCCGCCACGGCCTCCGCCCGCACGCGGGTCCCGGGCGCCAGGGCCGCGCCGAGCGCGGCGGAGAGCGATGCGACGGTCGGCGTCGGGTCGAGGTGGGCCACACCGATGCCCAACTCGGCCACCCGGCCGGCCCAGTACGGCTGGTCCGCGATCCGGGGGACGACCACCTGGGGCGCACCCGCCACGGTCGCGGTCGTGGTGGTGCCCGCGCCGCCGTGGTGGACGACGGCGGCCACCCGGCGGAACAGGGCCTGCTGGTTCACCTCGCCGACGACGTGGCAGTCGTCGCGGTCGTCGACCGGGGCGAGTCCGGCCCACCCGCGGGCGAGGAGCACACGGCGGCCGTGCGCGCGGCCGGCCTCGACGGCCACCCGGGCGATGCCCTCCGGCGCGTACGCGGCCATGCTGCCGAAGCCGACGTACACCGGCGGCTCCCCGGCGTCCAGGAACGCCTCCAGGTCGGGCGGGAGGGGGCGGTCGTCGGGCAGGATCCAGGCCCCGGTCGGCACCACGTCGAGTTCCGTCATGCCCTCCGACGGGCACAGCAGCGGGTCCGCCGCCAGCCACGGCCGGTCGGTGAACACGTGGTCGCGGACGTTCTCCACCGGCGGCAGGCCGATCGCCGCCCGCCCGCTGTTGAGCGCGTCCCCGTACAGCGCGTTCACCCGCTGGGCGTCCTGCTCCCAGAGTTTCCGGTAGTCGGTCTCGTCCTCCGGGGACGGTGTGCCCGGCCGCCGCCCGGGCCGGAAGTGCCGCGAGGGCAGCCCGAAGATGTGAAAGCAGGCCAGCACGTAGTGGAGGCCCAGCTTCTCGGCGACGTCCCGCGCCCCCGCCGGCATCAGCCCGGTCGCCAGCAGCGCGTCGCAGTCCTCGGCCGCGGCGGTCAGCGCCTCGAACCGCGCGTCGACCAGCTCGCGGGCGAGACGGAACGCGTCCTCCGCCGTCGGCGGCTTCGGGCCGGACACCACCGAGCGCACCGACGGCCCGAGCGGCACCAGCTGCACGCCGACCCGCTCCAGCAGCGCCACGAACTCCTCGTCCGGTGGCGCGCACACCCGCACCTCGGCGCCGAGCCCCCGCAGCGCCGCCGCCAGCCCCGCCAGCGGTTCGACGTCCCCCCGCGATCCCCACGTCGTCATCAGCACACGCATTGCACGGCTCCCGTTTCCGCAGGTCATGGCCTTACGGCGGTGATTGTGCGGCACGACGGGGGCCTTGCCGCAAGCCCCGGGGCACGCTATAGCTTGATAGTGGCAGGGAGATTCACTCTCCTTGCCGTTTCTCTTGGCCACCCGGTCCGCATGGGTCCCCCCGACCCGTCCACCCCGGCCGACTCTCCCCGCTCGGACCGCGCTCGGACCCCGCCCAGGACCACCCGCACACCCCCACCCGCCGGCAGATCGCCTGAACGCCCGGCGGCGCCGCCGCGTACCCCTGGGCGGGGGCACGGGGCCGCCCGGGGCTTATCCGCCATCGGCCGGTTCGGCGGCCTTCTGGAAGCTGGGCCTATCCTCCGGCTACCTCCCACCGACGCTGACCGGCACGGGCTGACCGACGCGGGCTGACCTGCTCGCGCCGACCGACGCGCGCCGAACCGCCCGTCAGCCGGTGAGGCGCCCGTCCCGCGCCACCACCCGGCCCGCCCGGACCACCAGTTCGGGCCTCGGCAGATCGATCACCACCTGCGGCAGGCACTCGCCCGTCACCAGCATGAAGTCGGCGGGCGAGCCCGGCCGCAGGGTGGCGGCCGGCAGGTCCAGCAGTTCGGCACCGCCGTCCGCCGCCAGGGCGAAGCAGTCGGCCAGCTGCTCGTCGGTGCGGGCGTCGGTGGTCCAGCCGAGCAGGTTGGCACGGTGCAGCATGTCCGCGTTGCCGTACGGGCTCCACGCGTCGCGCACGCCGTCCGAGCCGAGCCCGACCCGCACCCCGTGCGCCCGCAGTTCGCGGAACGGCAGCACCTGGTGGGCCGAGGGCGCCACGGTGGTCAGCCCGACGCCGGACTCGGCCAGTTCGGCGGCGAGTTCGGCGAGCGGGGCGCCGGTCAGCTCCGGGACGCAGAAGGCGTGGCTGACCACCACCCGCCCGGCCAGTCCGGCCGCCCTGGTCCGCGCGGCGATGTCGCGCAGCGGGCCGAGGCCGCGCTCGCCCCGGTCGTGCAGGTGGATGTCGAGGCGCAGTCCGTGCTGCTCGGCCAGACCGAACAGCAGCTCCAGCTGGGCCGGCCCCTCGCCGTCCGGGCCTTCGGCCGGGACGCCGTCGAAGCCCGCCGGGTCGATCCCGCCGACGGCGTCGATCAGCCCGCTCGCCGCCGCCTCCGCGAGCAGCGCCCCCGCGCCGGGCATCCGCCGGACCCCGTGCTGGGGGAAGGCCACCAGCTGGATGTCCAGTACCCCGGCCAGCCGCTCGCGCACCTCGGCGAGCCCGGCCACACCGGCCAGCCCGTACGCGGGTGCCACGTCCACGTGGGCCCGCACCGCGCGGGTGCCGCGCGCCACGGCGTGGCTCAGCAGCCGGTGGGCGCGGTCGGCGAGCGGGGTGCGCTGCTGCCGGTGGAGGTCGACGTCGCCCCGCACGTACTCCGGCAGCGAGCCGGCCGGGCGGCGGCTGTACCAGGGCTCGCCCCAGGCGGTCTTGTCGGGGTGGATGTGCGCGTCCACCAGAGTGGGCAGCGCGATCCGCCCGCCGCCCTCGACCACCTCGGGCACCGTCCCGTCCGGCACCCGCTCGGCCAGCAGGCCGTCCACGGCGACCAGGTCCACGACCCGGTCGGCGCCGTACGGGCGGACGCCCCGGAAGACCGTGACGGACGGCACCGTGACGGACGGCACCGTGACGGACGGCACCCTCGCGGGCGTCGCGGCGTAGGGCGTGGCGCCGGAAGGCGTGGTCATGGGCTGCTCGCTCTCGCTCTGGTTCCCCGGGTGATCCGCCGTCGTGGACGGAATGTGTCCGGCAGACAAAACGTCCCGCCGTCCATTCAACAATCTGTTTATCATCTCTAGGTCCCGTCCCCCGCCCGGAGTCGCTCACGCATGCCCACACCACCGCCCACCGCCACGCCCGGACCGCACCCGCTGCACGCCCTGCGGGCCACCGTCTTCGCCATCGGCGCCCTGCTCCTCCTGGTCGGCGTGGGGGTACTGCTCCACCAACCGCTGCTGATCCCGCCGTTGGCCGCCAGCGCCGCACTGGTACACGGCGCTCCCGGGCTGCCGATCTCGCAGCCGCGCAACCTGGTCGGCGGGCAGCTGCTGTCGGCCCTGATCGGCTTCGCCACCCTGGCCGTCACCGGCAGCACCGCCTGGGGCGCGGCCGTCGCCGCCGGGCTCTCACTGGGCGCCATGATGCTCACCCACCTCTCGCACTCCCCGGCCGTGGCCACCGCCGTGATCGTGGTCCTGCAAGCGCCGCACCCGGTGCCCTTCCTCCCCCTGCTCGTCCTGGCCGCCGGACTGCTGGTCCTCATCGGCCTGCTGCCCTGCCGGATCGGCGGGCATCCGGTCCGCTACCCGGTGACCTGGTGACCTGGTGACCTGCCGCACGGTGGCGGACACCCGCACCCGGTGACCGGCTCGCCGCTCCCCTGCCGAGTGCTCCCCCACCGACCACTCTCCTGCCGAACCCCGACGGCCGGGTCATCCGATCGGATGACCCGGCCGTCCTCCGTTCCACCGGACAAGGACGACCGCCCCGCCGACGCCGCCACGTACCCGCGACCGGCAGGCTGGGAACATCGCACCGTCCGACCCGCCCGTGGAGGAGCCCCGACATGACCGCCCACCCGCTCTCCCCCGCCGACCAGGCCCTGCTGGACGCCGCCGACCGCGGCGACCTCGACGCCGCCCGCGCGGCCCTGACGGCGGGCGCGACCATCGAGGCCCGGGACGCCGGGGGCCGCACCCCCCTGCTGCGGGCCGCCTTCGCCGACCGGGTCGCCGTCGCCCGGCTGCTGGTCGAGGCCGGCGCGGACGTCGATGCCCAGGACCCCGCACTGAACAGCCCCTGGCTGGTCACCGGCATCACCGGCAGCGTCCCGATGATGCGGGCCCTGCTCCCCGGCGGCCCTGACCTCACCCGCCGCAACCGCTACGGCGGGGTGTCGCTCATCCCCGCCGCCGAGCGCGGCCACGTCGGCTACGTCCGCGCGGTGCTCACCGAGACCGCCATCGACGTCGACCACGTCAACGACCTCGGCTGGACCGCCCTGCTCGAAGCCGTCCTCCTCGGCGACGGCGGCCCCGCCCACCGCGAGATCGTCGACGTCCTGCTCGCCCACGGCGCCGACCCCCGGCTCCCCGACGCCGACGGCGTCACCGCCCGCGCCCACGCCGAGCGCCGCGGCTTCCACACCATCGCCCGGGCACTGCGCACGGCGGAGGACGGATCCACCCGCCCCGGCCAGGACGGCACCGCCTGAACCACCGCCGGCGGAACGGCGGGCCACCACTCAGGACCCCAGGTACGTCAGCACCGCCGAGTCCACGTCGGCGGTGGGCCGGCTGACGGCGCCTCGCGCTCCTGCGTGCGCCGGCTGCTACTTCCAGTCGTCCGTGCCACCCAGCAGTTCGACCAGCAGCAGTCCCGGATCGTCCGCCTCGGCCGCCCACTGGTCATGGGCGACGTCCAGGAACCGCAGCACCAGGACCGACCACGGCAGCCGGTAGCGGAACACCACCGGCTGCCGGTCCGGCCGGCGAACGGTGAGGCGGCGGCGCAGCGAGCCCAGTTCCTCGTGGTGGATCCCGGTCCGCTCGTCGACCGCCGTGGACCAGTCGTCGAGGTGCAGGGTCCGTTCGCCGTCCGCTTCCCGCACCACGGCGAGCAGCCGGCCGAGCCGTCCCGCCCAGACGACCTCGGAGCCCGCCCGGCACACACGTGCCACCCCACCGCTCCTTCCGTACGATCGGCACGCCCGGTGGACGTGCCGGTGTTCGCCCGGGCCCGTCCGGCGCATCGGGCCCGTCCGGCCCGTTCGCCCCAGGAGCCCTGGATCAGTGCCCGGGCACGGCCCAGCCGGCCCGCTCGGCCAGCGACTTGATGCCTTCGAGGGTGGCCGTCATGCCGGTGCGCAGCTCGTTCAGCCGGAAGTCGACGATCTTCTCCTCCAGCTCCGGTTTCGCGTCGATGACCAGGCTGGCGCCGCTGCGGCCGGGGCCGATCACCACCGACTGGCGCAGCCGGGTGCCGCCTTCCTCGGGGGCCAGCTCGAAGCGCCACCGGGCCGGCGAGCCGGCCAGGTCGCGCACCGGCTCGCCGTAGCGGCCGTCCGCGTCCATCACGCCCCAGGCGAGGACGCACCGGCCGGCCGCCTCGGTGATCTCGGTGATCTCGGAGACCGTCCGCCAGTCGGGCATGTCCGCACGGCTGTTGTGCCCCTCGAAGTGGGCGCCCACCGCGGGGCCGTCCGCGCCGTCCAGCCAGGCGACCCGCCGGAGTTCCGGGCTGAGCCGGGCGGGCAGGCCGATGTCGGTCACGAGTTGCCACACCCGCGCCACCGGCGCCGCGACGAACACCTCGCACCGCGTCCCCGGACCATCGGCGTACCGCATGCCCGCTCCCCCTGTCGTACGTCACCGCTCTTGCTCGTCGCTCGCGCACATCGATGCGGGTCGACACCCGCCCGCTCTCCCCGCCACTGCGTCCGGAACGCCGTGGGGACAGCGGGCGGGTTGCCGCCCTGGGCCCTGGATCGATGATCGATCCCCCGGATATCCAAGTCAATCCGCCGATTTGCTGGGGTACCTCCAAGCGATACCTTGGGTGTCCGTGACCATTGACGACCTCCGCGTCTTCGCCGCGGTCTGCCGGGCCGGCTCGCTCAGCGCCGTCGCCCGCGACCTGCACTGCACCCAGTCCGCCGTCAGCCAGCACGTGAAGCGGCTCGAACGGGAGGTCGGCCTCGCCCTGATCGAGCGCCATCCGCGCGGGGTCGTGCCCACCACGGCGGGGAGCCTGCTGCGCACGGCGGTCGCCGCCGGCCTCGGCGGCATCGACCACGCGCTGCACCGGATCGCCGAACTCGCGCGCGGCGAGGGCGGATCCGTACGGATCACCACCGGGGCCACCAGCATCCGGCACTTCATGTCCGCGGCCGTGGTGGACTTCCGGCGGCGCCACCCCCAGGTCAGCCTGGAGTTCCAGACCGAGGTCTCCAGCCGCAGCTGCCTGGAGTCGCTCAACGCCGGCCGGGTCGACCTCGCCTGGATCACCCTCGGCGTCCCGGCCCGGGGCATCGACCAGCGGCCGGTGACCGACCTGCCCTGGGTGCTCGCGGTCGCGGCGGGCGACCCGCTCGCCGCCCGGGCCCGGATCGAGCCCGCCGACCTCCAGGAAGCCCGGCTGATCGGGCTGCCGCAGAACTCCGTCGCCCGCTCCCAACTCGAAGCCTGGCTGGGGAAGTCGGGCATCCGCCCGGTCTTCGACACCAGCGTCGCGGACTGGGACACCGCGATCCTGCTCGCCGAACTCGGTCTCGGCCATGCCGTCGTCCCCGCCCTCCCCCAGTGGCAGGGCCCCGGCCACCCGGGCCTGCGGCTGCTCCCGCTGCCCGACCTGCCCGCCCTCACCGCCGGCTGGGCCGTCCGGGACTGGGAGAACCTCGGCCCGCTCGCCCGCGCCTTCGCCGACACCGTCGCCGCCCACTGCGGGCGCGACACCCCGTCGGCCGCCGGCCCGGAGACGCCCTGAGCCCACCCGCCGTCCGCCCCGACCGCCGCCGGCCGTCACCGGCTGTAGAAGGAGTGACTGCGTCCGATCTCGGTGAAGCTCCGGTGGCCGTACCACTCGCGCGGCCAGTCCGCCGCGTCCGCGAGCAGGAACAGCCGAGGCACGCCGGCCTCGGCCGCGAGCGCCAGGCCGGTGGCGAGCAGGGTGTCGCCGTACCCCGCGCCACGGTGCCGCGATCCGGTCACTCCGTCCTCCAACTGCGCCAGCCCGATGGCTGGTTCGAGGTAGAGGTCGCTCCAGGCCGCGACCTCGCCGGCCGGCGTCCGGGCGGCCAGGAAGTGCACCCGCTCGGCACCGCGCAACCGGGCGGCGCGGCGGTCGGTGAGCTGCCGGGCGACCTCCTCGTCCTCGCTCCACTCCCGCTGCTGGCGCAGCACCGCCTCCCTGATCTCGTCCAACTCCACCGGAAGTGCGGCCGGTTGCGGCCGTACGCAGCCCTTCGTCGGCCGCGCCAGGACGACCACGTCCTCCCGCTCGCACCCCGCCGCCGCCAGCACGGGGCCGGCCCGCTCGCCCGCCTCCGGGTCCAGCACCGCGATGGAGTACCGGCGGCGCGGCCCCAGCCACCGGGCGGCCAGCCCGAGCAGCGCCGCCGGGTCGGTGCCCGGGCCCTCGACGATCAGCTGGTTGTGCTCCTCGGAGCGGACGAACTCCGCGTTCCGAACGGCGAACACTCCGGGGAACTCCGGACGTTCGAGAACCTCCACCGCCTGACGGCGGGCGAAGGCGGCCCGGAAGGCGGTCACACGCGCAAGCAGATCCGACATCCCGCCATGGTCACCGCCCCGGCCGCCGCGCGGCAACAGCTTTCCGCGCGGCCGCCCCCGTACGGCCTCAGGACGGCGAACCGGAGGCGGACGAACGCTCCAGGAAGCGCCGGATCCCGTCCCGCACACCGTCCGTCGGCACGGTCGCCGCGAAGGCCGCCGCCTCCACCGCGAGCCCCTCGTCGATCGGCAGGTTGACGCCCCGGGTCACCGCCCGCAGGCAGGCGGCCACGGCGGTCGGCGCGTGCCGGACGATCCGTTCGGCCAGGTCCCGTGCCGCGTCGAGCAGTTCGTCCGCCGGGACGACGGAGTTGACCAGGCCGATCGCGGCGGCACGGGCGGCCGGGATCGGGTCGCCGGTCAGGATCAGCTCCAGGCCGCGCTTGCGGCCGACGTGCCGCGGCAACCGCTGCGAGCCACCGAAGGGCGGCGGGAAGCCGAGCGAGATCTCGGGCTTGGCGAAGGTCGCGTGCTCGGCCGCGACGGCCAGCGGGGCGGCCTCGGTGATCTCGCAACCACCGCCGTACGCCAGGCCGTTGACGGCCACGATGACCGGCTTGGGGAGCTCCTCGATCCGCCGGGTGAGGGCGTGCCCGCGCCGGACGAACTCGCGCAGCGCCCGTTCGGGCCCGCCCGCGACGCTGGCCGCCAGCGACGGGATGTCGGCGCCCGCGCTGAACGCCCGCCCGCCGGCCCCGGTGAGGATCACGGCGCGGACGGTGTCGTCGGCGTCGATCCGGTCGAGCTCGGCGAGCAGCGCGTCGATGGTCGGGTAGTCGAGGGCGTTGAGCTTCCTCTCCCGGTCGATGGTGAGGGTGACGACGTGCCGGTCCCGCTCGCTGCGGATGGTCATGGGCGCGTACTCCGTTCCTGGCCTCGCTGCTGGACGTGACGAGGCTAGGAACACCTGCCCAGGACAATCCACTTATTGTCCTGGATACACTCCGGCACACGCCTCCGCTCACGCCTCCGCCCCCATCCCCTCCGAGGCGCTCCCCTCCACTCTCCGGAACGGCAGGTGCCCCCGGTGCGACCGCCCTCCTACAAGGCCGTCGTCGACGAGTACACGGCCGCCATCCGCTCCGGCGCGCTCCCGGCCGGCACCCGGCTGCCGACCCATCGCGCCCTCGCCGGGGAACGCCGGATCGCCCTGGCCACCGCCACCCGGGTCTACGCCGAACTGGCCGCCGCCGGGCTGGTGGTGGGCGAACGGGGCCGCGGCACCTTCGTCCGGCTGCGCGCCGGCTACGACGGCATCGAGCCCTCGCGCGCGCTCCCGGTGCCCCGGGTGGCCGACCTCTCCTTCAACCAGCCGCTCGCCCCCGGCCAGGGCGACCTGCTGCGGCAGGCCCTGCGCGCACTCGCCTCCTCCGGCGACGCCGAGGCCCTGCTGCGCCAGCACCCGCCCGGCGGCCACCGGCACGACCGGGCCGCCGTGGCCACCCACCTGCTCGACCGCGGCATCGACACCGCGCCCGAGAACGTCCTGCTGACCAGCGGGACGCAGCAGGCCCTGGACTGCGTCCTGCGCACGCTCACCCGCCCCGGGGACGTCCTCGCCGTGGACGCGCTCGGCTACCCGGGCGTCAGACTGCTCGCGGCCGCCCACGGGCTGGACCTGGCACCCGTGCCTGTCACCGCCACCGGACCGGACCTCGACGCCCTCGACCGGCTCTGCCGCACCCGTCCGGTCCGGGCGGTGTACACCCAGCCGACCGTCCACAACCCGCTCGGCTGGGTGCTCGACCGGGCCCAGCGCGAACGCCTCGTCCGGCTCGCCGCCGAGCACGGCTGCACGCTGATCGAGGACGGCACCTACGCCTTCCTGGAGGCCGCACCGCCACCGCCGCTGCACGCCCTCGCCCCGGAACGCACCTGCTACGTGGCCGGCCTCTCCAAGAGCGTGGCGCCGGGCCTGCGGTTCGGCTACGCCGTCCTGCCCGACCACCTGCTCCGGGCCGCCACCACCAGCCTGCGCACGACGGCCTGGGGCGCCCCCGGCCTGATCACCGCCCTCGCCACCGGCTGGCTCGCCGACGGCACGGTCGCGCGTCTGGAACGGGACCGCCGCACGGACGCCGCCGCCCGTCAGACCATCGCCCGCACCGCCCTGGCCGGCCTGACCACCACGGCCCACCCCGTCTCGTACATCCTCTGGCTCACCCTCGAACCCCACCAGCGCCCCGACCACGCGGCCGCCGCCCTCGCCGCCGAGGGCATCCTGATCTCCACCGCCGACGCCTTCGCCACCACCCCCCACCACCCCAACGCCCTCCGCCTGGCCCTCGCCACGCCCCCGCTCCCCGCCCTCCCCGCCGTCCTCACCCGCCTCCGCACCACCCTCGAAGCCATCGCCCCCTGACGCCCCCGCACCAGAAGCCGACCCAGCCGACTTCCTACTCCGCCGCTTCCTACTCCGCCGCTTCCCGCTCCGCCGCGCGGGCGAAGCGGGTGCTCCAGTCCGCGAGGAGGGTCCTGAGGGCGTCCGGGCCGACGACCTGGAACTCGGCGCCGAGCGAGCCCAGGGCCATGGCGGGCCAGTCGAGCGAGTCCGCGGTCATCCGGAGCCGGCAGCGGCCGGCGGTGACGGCTTCGACGGTGGCCCAGCGGCCGACGCGGGCCCGGACCTGGTCGGCGGGTGCCTCCACCAGGGCTTCCACCAGGTGCGGCCGGGGCATGCCCTGGAGGCCGGCCCGGACGAACTCGGCCGCGTCGGCCGCCGGGAGGGCGCGCGGGGCGAAGCGGGCCCCGCTGCCGGACGGCGCGGTGAGGCGGTCGAGGCGGAAGCTGCGCCAGTCGGCCCGGTCGAGGTCGTAGGCGACCAGGTACCAACGGCGGTTCAGGCAGACCAGCCGGTGCGGCTCGACGTGCCGTTCCGTGCCGCGCCCGTCCGCGGCCGTGTAGGAGAACCGCACCCGTTCGCCGTCCCGGCAGACGAGCGCCACCACCGTCAGGACGTCCGGATCGACGCCGGCGCCCGTCCGGCTGCCCCAGTCCACCGGGACGGTCACCGCGCGCAGCGCCTCCACCCGGCGGCGCAGCCGGGCCGGCATCACCTGGACCACCTTCGCCAGCACCCGCACGGAGGCCTCGGCGACCCCCTCGACCGGGCTCTCCGCCGCCGCCTGCAGGCCCACCGCGAGGGCCACCGCCTCCTCGTCGTCGATCACCAGCGGCGGCAGCGCCGCGCCCGCCGCCAGCTGGTAGCCGCCGTCGACGCCGCGCTGCGCCTCCACGGGGTAGCCGAGTTCGCGCAGCCGGTCGACGTCGCGGCGCAGGGTGCGGACGGAGACGCCGAGCCGGTCGGCCAGGTCCCCGCCCGGCCAGTACCGGTGGGTCTGGAGCAGGGAGAGGAGTCGCAGCGTCCGGGTGCTGGTGTTCGCCATGCCATCGATTCTCCCCGGGATTCAGGACAGGAAGTGACCGCAATGGTCCGTAGCGTTGTTCTTGTCCGAGGGAGCAGGAACCGAACGAAGGGCCGACACCATGACCACCACCGACGCCACCACCACCGCGACCACCACCGCCACCGGCAAGCTCACCGGCGAGCGCGCCGACCTCCTGGAGGCCCTGGAGAAGCAGCGGCACTTCCTCCGCTTCACCACCCGCGACCTCACCGACGAGCAGGCCGGCCTGCGGACCTGTGCGAGCGAGCTGTGCCTGGGCGGCCTGATCAAGCACGTGACCAGCGTCGAGCGGACCTGGGCGGAGTTCATCGTCCGGGGCCCGTCCGCGATGCCCGACTTCACCAACTGGACCGAGGAGGACCTCGCCCGCCGCGCGGACGAGTTCCGGATGCTGCCCGGCGAGACGCTGGCCGGCGTGCTCGCCGCCTACGCCGAGGTGGCCCGGCACACCGACCGGCTGGTCGCCGACCTGCCCGACCTGGACGCCGCCCAGCCGCTGCCGAAGGCCCCCTGGTTCGACGCGGACGTCACGTGGTCGGCCCGCCGGGTGCTGCTGCACGTCGCCAACGAGACCGCCCAGCACGCCGGCCACGCCGACATCATCCGGGAGTCCCTGGACGGCGCGAAGAGCATGGGCTGAGCCCGGGCCGGCCGCCGTCGGGGCCCGTCGGCATCGTCCGACGGGCCCCGGAGCCGCCCTCAGGCCCGCCCGACGAAGGTGAACCCGGCCCCGTCGACCGCCCCGCGCACCACCGCCTCGTCCAGCGGCTGCGCGGAGGCCACGGTGACCCGCCCGCTCGGCGCGTCGGCACTGACGTCGGTGACGCCGGGCAGCATGGCGAGCCCGGCACTGACCGTCCGCTCGCAGTGGCCGCAGCTCATCCCGTCGACGGTGAAAACAGCGGTGGTGGACATGGCGGTGCCTCCGATGGCATGGCGGACGGGAGGGATCGACCCGGACGGATCGACCGGCACCACGACACCCGAATCCGACGGCGCCGCGCAGGGACACGCCGTACGGGTGACACCATCGAGCGGTTCAGGGAACCACCCGGGCCTCCCGTCCGACAGGGCCCGCACCGTGGCGCACGCCACACTTGCCTGGCTTCCCGAACCGCCGCCCCACCCCGTCGCGTTCCTCCAGGTACGTCCCTTCGCAGCACCGGGCACCACCCGGGTACCACCGCGGACCGCCAGGTCGCCGCCCGGCCGCCCGGCCGCCCGGTCCGCCGATCCGTCCTGGAGCGCTTCCGCCATGTCCACCCCGGCCCCGCCCCGCCCCCTCATACGGCTCCGCCGCTGGAAGCCCTGGCACGGCGCCCTCGTCCTCGCGCTGGTCGCGGCCCTGGCCTCCGGCCTGCTCTGGTGGCAGCCGTGGAGCGACGAGGACCCGGACCGGCTGGCGTTCACCACCGCGCCCGGCGGGTCCGCCCGCTTCGGCACCGGCGAGCACCTGTACCGCTACAAGGTGCGGGTGGAGGACGGGATCGCGGAGAGCCCGGAACAGTTCGCCGCCGAGGTGGACGCGGTCCTCGGCGACGTCACGCACGGCTGGGCGGCCGGCGGCACGGCCTCGTTCCAGCGGATGCCCGCCGACCCGGTGGACTTCACCGTCTACCTGGCCACCCCGAAGTCCACCGACCGGATCTGCGGCCAGTACGGGCTGGACACCGGCGGCTGGGTGAACTGCGGCGTCACCCACCAGGTGGTCATCAACCTCAAGCGCTGGACCGAGCTGTCCGAGTTCTACCAGGGGCAGCCCGAGCAGTACCACGCGCTCGCCGTCAACCACGAGGTCGGCCACATCCTCGGCAACGGCCACGTCGACTGCCCCGGCCCTGGTGCCCCGGCGCCGGTGATGATGCAGCAGATCAAGGGCCTGCACGGCTGCGTCCCCAACGGCCGCCCGTACGGGGATGCCGGCGTCCTGCTCACCGGCCCGCCCGTCCAGGCCCCCACCAACGCGCCGTAGCCGACCCGCCGACCCGCCCGTCGAACCGCGGCGCCGCACGGCATCGCATGGCACCGCACGGCCCTGAACGACACCGACCCCCCACCCCCTCCCGAACCGTCCGCCCGAAACACGGATAATCCTGGTCGGACCGGACGCACCCGCACCGCGCGCCCGGTCCCGGTCGTGTCCGCCGTCGGTGCCGGTGAAGCAGGGAAGAGCGTGGAGGAGAAGCGTTGAACGGTGTGACCACCGGGGAGAACCTGGACTGGCCGGTGCTGCTGGAGGCCGCGGAGGCGGCCGCCCGGGCGACCACGGGCCGGGGCCGGGTCGCCGACTACATCCCGGCCCTCGCCACCGCCGACCCGGAGGCCTTCGGCATGGCCGTCGCCACCGTCGACGGGGAGCTGTACGGCGTCGGGGACTGGGAGCGGCCGTTCTCCGTCCAGAGCGTCTCGAAGCTGTTCTCGCTCGCCCTCGCGGTGGCCTACGGCGGCGACACGCTCTGGCGGGGCGTCGGCCGCGAGCCGTCCGGCAACCCGTTCAACTCCCTGGTGCAGCTGGAGACCGAACACGGCATCCCGCGCAACCCGTTCATCAACGCCGGGGCCCTGGTGGTCACCGACCGCCTCCAGACCATGACCGGCGACGCCTCCGGCGCGGTACGGGAGTTCCTGCGCCGCGAGTCCGGGAACCCGCTGCTCGACACCGACCCGGTGGTCGCCGCCTCGGAGGCCGAACACGGCCACCGCAACGCGGCGCTGGCCCACTTCATCGCCAGCCACGGCAACCTGGAGAACCCGGTCGAGACCGTCCTGGAGCACTACTACGCCCACTGCGCCGTCGCCGCCGGCTGCCGCGACCTGGTGCTGGCCGGCTCCTTCCTCGCCCGCTACGGCGTGCGCACCGACGGCACCCGGCTGGTGTCCCGCAGCGAGGCGAAGCGGCTCAACGCCGTCCTGCTCACCTGCGGCACCTACGACGCGGCCGGCGAGTTCGCCTTCCGGGTGGGCCTGCCCGGCAAGAGCGGCGTCGGCGGCGGCGTCCTCGCCATACTCCCCGGCCGTGCCGCGGTCTGCGCCTGGGGCCCGCGCCTCGACCAGGCCGGCAACTCCGTCGCCGCGGTCACCGCCCTGGACACCCTGACCACCCTCTCGGGGTGCTCGGTCTTCTGAGGAAGCGGGCGACCGGGCCCCGGCCGTCCGCACGGCGACCGGGGCCCGGTGGTTCCAACGGCGACGGCCGTCCGGCTGCCCGGCTGCCCGGGGTGACGGCTACTCCACCGTCACGCTCTTCGCCAGGTTGCGCGGCTTGTCCACGTCCCGGCCGAGGGAGACCGCCGCGTGGTACGCGAGCAGCTGGAGCGGGATGTTGAGCAGCAGCGGGTCCAGCTCGGGCTCGCTCCTGGGCACCAGGATGCAGTGGTCCGCGAGCTTCTCCTCCGGCCGCCGGTGGGCGATGGCGATGACCCGCCCCGAGCGGGCCTTGATCTCGCCCAGCGTGGTCAGGTTCTTGTCCAGCAGCTCGTCGTCCGGCACCAGTGCCACGGTGGGCAGTTCGGGGCTGATCAGCGCCAGCGGGCCGTGCTTGAGCTCGCTCGCCGGGTAGGCCTCGGCGTGCACGTAGGAGATCTCCTTGAGCTTCTGCGCGCCTTCGCGGGCCACCGGGTAGCCGCGCACCCGGCCGATGAACATCATGCCCGTTGAGTCGGCGTACTCGGCGGCGAGTCCGGCGATGGCCTCGCTCTGCTCCAGCACCTCGCGGATCTGGTCCGGCAGCGCCTTGAGCGCCGAGACGATCCGGCGCCCGTCGGCGGGCGACAGGTCGTGGATGCGCCCGAAGTGCAGGGCGAGCAGCGCGAAGGCGACCACGGTGGAGGTGAACGCCTTGGTGGAGGCGACCGAGACCTCGGGACCGGCGTGCAGGTAGATACCGCCGTCACACTCTCGGGCGATAGCACTGCCCACGGTGTTGACGACGCCGAGCACCCGGCCGCCCTTGCGCTTGACCTCCTGGACGGCGGCCAGCGTGTCGTAGGTCTCGCCGGACTGGCTGACCGCGACGTACAGGGTGTCCGCCTCGATCACCGGGTTCCGGTAGCGGAACTCCGAGGCCGGCTCGCTGTGCGCGGGGATCCGGGCCAGCTCCTCGATCAGCTGCGCGCCCATCTCGCCCGCGTAGTAGGCCGATCCGCAGCCGAGGATCTTCACCCGGCGGATCTCGCGCAGCTCCCTGGCATCCAGGTTGAGGCCGCCGAGGTGCGCGGTGGCGAAGCGCTCGTCGAGCCGGCCGCTCAGGGTGCGCTCGACCGAGCCGGGCTGCTCGTGGATCTCCTTGAGCAGGAAGTGCTCGTAGCCGCCGGTGTCGTAGGAGTCGACCTCCCAGTCCACGGTGGACGGCTGGCGGTGCGTGGTGCGGGCGTCCTCGGTGAAGGTGCGGAAGCCGTCGGCCCGGACGGTGGCCAGCTCGCCGTCCTCCAGGTGGACGACCTGGCGGGTGTAGCGGACCAGCGCGGAGACGTCCGAGGCGACGAACATCTCCTTCTCGCCGATGCCCAGCACGATCGGGCTGCCGTTGCGGGCGACCACGATCCGGTCCGGCCGCTCGGCGTCGAGCACCGCGATGCCGTAGGTGCCGACCACCCGGCCGAGCGCGGCGCGGACGGCGTCCTCCAGCTCGACGCCCTCGGCGACGTTCGCGGCGATCAGGTGGGCGAGCACCTCGGTGTCGGTCTCGGAGCGGAACACCGCGCCGTCGGCGGTGAGCTTGGCCCGCAGCTCGTCGGCGTTCTCGACGATGCCGTTGTGGACGACGGCGATGCGCTCGGCGCCGTCCAGGTGGGGGTGGGCGTTGGCGTCGCTGGGGACGCCGTGGGTGGCCCAGCGGGTGTGGCCGATGCCGGTGGTGCCCTTGAACCGGGCCGGCACGGCGGCGGCCAGGTCGGCCACCCGGCCCTTCACCTTGCGGAGCTTGATCCCGCCGCCGCGCCCGGTGACGGCGACGCCGGCCGAGTCGTAGCCGCGGTACTCCAGCCGCGCCAGCCCCTCCAGCAGGAAGGGGGTCGCGTCCTTGGGGCCGATGTAGGCCACGATTCCGCACATGCGTGGTCTCCTCTCCGGAGGTCTTCAGAAGGTCGGGAACGGCGGCTCAGCCGTAGACGATCCGCCGCAGCTGGCGGGCCGAGAGCTCCGGCGCTGCGACCCGGCGCTGCGGCAGTTCCTCGGCGAGCCTGGCGAAGATCCGCTCGTTGGTCAGACCGCGTGCCTGGAGCTCGGTGTGGCGGCGGCGCACGTACTCCTCGGTGTTCTCGGAGAAGTACGCCAGCACCTCCGCCACGACCCGCGCCGCCTCCCTGGGCCCGAGCGGGCTGGTCCTGGTGAGGTGGGCGAGGAGGTCTTCGTGAGGGTGGGGTGAGCTCGGCACGAGTGAGGAGCCTAGGTCGGACGGACCGTCGGATCCAAAGTTCCTGCCCGAAATCGGGCAGACATTACGACTTTCAGCCTAGCTCCATCGCTTCTTCACATTCGGGTGCCGACCGGCCACCCGTTCGCCCCGGTTCTCGAAAGCCCCTTGAAGCGGCGACGACTCCGCACGTAGCGTGACCCCTTGAACACGAAGCGGAAGACCGGAGGCTTGCGGATGTGCGGGATCACCGGATGGGTCGCCTACGAGCGCGACCTCACCGCCGAGCGGGGTGTCCTCGACGCGATGACGGCCACCCAGCTCCGCCGCGGCCCGGACGCCGGCGGCGTCCACCTGGAGCCGCACGCCGCGCTCGGCCACCGCCGGCTCGCGGTGATCGACATCGCGGGCGGCGTCCAGCCGATGACGGCCGAGCACGACGGCCGGCCACTGGCCGTCCTCACCTACAGCGGCGAGGTCTACAACCACCGCGAGCTGCGCGCGGAACTGGAGGCGGCCGGGCACCGCTTCCGCACCCGCAGCGACACCGAGGTCGTGCTGCGCGCCTACCTGGAGTGGGGCGAACACCTGGCCGAGCGGCTCAACGGGATGTTCGCCTTCGCGGTGTGGGACATCCGGCGCGAGGAGCTGCTGCTGGTCCGCGACCGGATGGGCGTCAAACCCCTGTACTACCACCGCACCCGGGACGGCGTGGTCTTCGGCTCCGAGGTCAAGGCCCTGCTCGCCCACCCCGCCGTACGCCCCGTGGTGGACCTGGACGGGCTGCGCGAACTGCTCGGCTACACCCGCACGCCCGGCCTCACCCCGTACCGGGACATCCACGAGGTCCGGCCCGGGCACGTCGTCCGGGTGCGCCGCGAGGGCCTCTCGGTCCGCCGCTACTGGGCGCTGGAGGCACGCGAGCACGCGGACAGCCTGGAGGCCACCGTCGCCACCGTCCGGGCCCTGCTGGACGACATCGTGCACCGTCAGCTCGAATCGGACGTGCCGCTCTGCTCGCTGCTCTCCGGCGGCCTGGACTCCAGCGCCGTCACCGCCCTCGCCGCCCGGACGCTGGGCGCCGCCGGGGCAGGGCCGGTGCGCTCCTTCGCCGTCGGCTTCGCGGGCCAGAGCGAGACCTTCCTCGCCGACGACGTCCGGCAGACCCAGGACGGCCCGTTCGCCCGGCTGCTCGCCGACCACGTCGGCGCCGACCACAGCGTCATCGAGCTGGACGCCGCCGACCTCTCCGACCCGTCCCGGCGCTCCGTCGTGCTGCGCGCCCGCGACCTGCCGAACGGCGTCGGCGACATGGACACCTCGCTGATGCTGCTCTTCCGGGGCGTGCGCCGGCACTCCACCGTCGCCCTGTCCGGCGAGTCCGCGGACGAGCTCTTCGGCGGCTACCGCTGGTTCCACGACCCGAAGACGATCGCCGTCGAGGACTTCCCCTGGGCGCTCGGGCTCACCGACATCGCCGGCGGCGGCGCCACCCCGCGCGAGCACCTCCTCGACGCCGAACTGCTCCGCAAGCTCGATCTGGACGGCTACCGCAGGGCCCGCTACCGCGAGGCGATCGCGGAGGTCCCGCACCTGCCGGCGGCCGATCCGACGGAGCGGCGGATGCGCGAGATCTCGTACCTCAACCTGACCCGCTTCGTCTGCATCCTGCTCGACCGCAAGGACCGGATGAGCATGACCAACGGCCTGGAGGTACGGGTGCCGTTCTGCGACCACCGGCTGGTCCAGTACGTGTTCAACGCCCCGTGGGCGATGAAGTCCTTCGACGGGCGGGAGAAGAGCCTGCTGCGCGCGGCCGTCCGGGACGTGCTGCCGGCCGCCGTCGCCGAGCGGGCGAAGAGCCCGTACCCGGTCACCACCGACCCGCACTACCCGGCGAAGCTGCGCGCCGAACTCGCCCGGCTCGCCGCCGAGCGCAGGTCCCCGGCCCTGGACCTGCTCGACCGGCGGCGCCTCGCCGACGCGCTCGCCCCGGAGACCGACCCGCAGTCCGTCCGGCTGGCCGTGGACCTCGCGCTGGACTTCGACGCCTGGCTGACGGAGTACCAGGTGACGCTGGAGCTGTGAGCACCCGGGCACCGAGGACCGCCACCCGGACGGCGCAGCGGTCCCCGGCCGCGCCCGGATACTCCGTCCGGGTGATTGTGGGGAAGCATCCCGCCGGACTCCGGGGTCCCACGGTGCGGTAGCGTCGCCGACACCTCCCGAATGGCGGGCGATTTCGCGGATAACCCGCTCATGTGCCGTCAGGATGGGAACGAAACGTTCGCCTCGATCCGCCGGGGGATCCCGTCATGCAGCCGCGAGTCTTCGCGATTCTCACCGCCCTGCTCCTGGGCGTCCTGGGCCTGGGGTCGGTGGCCGTCACCGACTGGTCGCCCGCGGCGGCCACCGCGACCCAGGCCGCCAAGGCCTCCGGGGCCCCCGCCGCCGGAGCCGGCGCCCAGCCGGCCGCGGCCGGTCCCGCGAGCGCCACCCCGACCGGCGACCCGGCGGTGTGGACCCGCTCGACGCTCCGCAACAAGCTGATGGCCGAGATGGACGCCACCGATCCCGGTGTCGCCCTGGCCGACCTCGACAAGATCAGCAAGGAGAAGCCGTACACCGTGCGCTTCTGCCACCCGATCGCGCACGAGCTCGGCCACGCGGCGGTCAAGCGCTTCAACGCCGACTTCCAGAAGGTCATCTCCTTCCCGCACGAGACCTGCGCGGCCGGCTACCTGCACGGCGCGGTCGAGGAGATGCTCAACGCCTCCTCCCAGCCGGAGACGGACCTGCTCAAGCTCTGCGCACCCAAGAACAGCGGGCCCTGCATCCACGGCGTCGGCCACGGCACCATGTTCGTGGTCAAGCAGGACGTGGCCAAGGCGCGCGACCTGTGCAACAAGTTCCCCTCCGACCAGAACAGGATCCGCTGCTCCGAGGGCCTGTTCATGCAGCTCTTCGGTCCGGACGAGGAGGACGAGCAGGCCAAGGCCAACCTGCCCGCCGACAAGCTCGCCCAGGACCCGCTCTACCCGTGCAAGGACCAGCCGTCGCTGTTCCAGTCCGCCTGCTTCTTCTACGCCCCGACGTTCTACCTGTCCTCGCACGACTACCCGAACCACCCCGAGGTCTACGCCGAGGCCCTCAAGTGGTGCCTCAACGGCAAGGCCGGCGGCGGGGCGGTGGACTGCAGCCGCGGGGTCGGCTCGCGCACCATGAAGTACAACCTGGACCGCGAGGACTGGGCGTCCCAGCAGTGCGCCACCGCGGCGGACGGCTGGCAGCGCAAGGCCTGCGCCGAGGGCCTGGTCAGCTACTACACGGTCAACTACACCGACGGCGGCGCGGCAGGACGGCTCTGCGCCAAGATCACCGACAAGGAGATGCAGGGGTACTGCCGCTCGGCGAGCGGCCTGTCCAGCACGCTGGACTGACGCCCATGGCCTCCCCGGACCGGCCTTCCCCGGCCCCGCTGACCTGCACTCCCGTCTCACCATGAGGGCCCGCGCCACGGCGCGGGCCCTTTTTCGTACGATCGACTCTCCGTAAGATCACCGGACCACGGTGCGCCGAGGAAGCCGCGCCTCCCCCAGTCCCTCCCCCCGGCCTCCCTGGAGCACGCCCATGACCACCGAGGACTTCCCCGGCGCCGAAGTCCGCAGCGCCGACTTCCGCAGCGCCGCCCACGCCACCGCCGACCTCGTCGCCGACTACCTCGCCGAACTGCCCGACCGCCCGGTCTGGCAGCCCATGGACGAGACCGCCCGCCGGGCCCTGCTCGACGCCCCGCTGCCCGCCGGGGGCCGCCCGCTCGACGAGCTGATCGGCGCCATCGGGCGCGACGTCCTCCCGTACCCGATGGGCAACGGCAACCCGCGCTTCTTCGGCTGGGTCAACTCCGCCCCCGCGCCCGCCGGGGTGCTCGCCACCCTCGCCGCCTCCGCGATGAACCCCAGCTCGGCCGGCGGCGACCACGCCGACGTCCACCTGGAGCGCGCCGTGGTCCGCTGGATAGCCGAGCTGGTCGGCTTCCCGCACCCGGCCGGCGGCGGCCTGCTCACCTCCGGCACCTCGATGGCGACCATCGTCTGCCTCGCCGCCGCCCGCGACCGGGCCGCCCGGCAGGCCGGCCGGAACGTCCGCGAGGACGGCCTGGGCAGCCTGCCGCCGCTGGTCGGCTACGTCACCGGCGAGACCCACACCTGCGTCCGCAAGGCCGCCGAACTCCTCGGCCTCGGCAGCAGGCAGCTGCGCACCGTGGCCACCGGCCCCGACGGCCGGCTGGACATCGCCGACCTGCGCTCGGCCGTCGAGCGGGACCGTGCGGACGGCCTGCTGCCCTTCCTGGTCGTCGCCTCGGCCGGCACCGTCGGCACCGGCGCGGTGGACGAGTTCGGCCCGATCGCCGACCTGTGCGAGGAGCAGCGGCTCTGGCTGCACGTGGACGGCGCGTACGGCGCCTTCGGCCGGCTCGACCCGGCCATCGCCCACCGCTACGCCGGCCTGGAGCGCGCCGACTCGCTCGCCCTCGACCCGCACAAGTGGCTCGGCGTCCCGGTCGACTGCGGCTGCGCGCTGGTCCGCGACACCGAGGAGCTGCGCGGCACCTTCAGCCTCGTCCCGTCCTACCTGCGCGACGAGGCGGCCGGCGCGCTCGGCTGGTTCTCCGAGTACGGCACCGAGCAGACCCGGCCCTTCCGCGCCCTCAAGGTCTGGGCCACCATCGCCCACAAGGGCCGGGCCGGCCTCGCCCAGGACATCGCCCGGTGCACCGCGCTGGCCCGCCGCCTCGGCGAACTCATCGCGGTGGACGAGGAGTTGGAGCTGCTCGCCGAGGTGCAGACCTCGATCGTGGCGTTCCGCCACCGCGCGCCGGGGCTGGACGAGCGGGCCCGCGACGCCCTCAACCGCGACCTCCCCGCCGCCGTCCAGCAGCGCGGCCGGGTGTTCGTGACCGGCGCCCGGCTCGGCACCGACGAGATGCTCCGCGCCTGCCTCCTCAACGCCACCACGACGGAGGCCGACCTCCGGCTCCTGCTCGCCGAGGTCAAGGCGACGGCCGCCGGGCTGCTGCGGTAGCGGGTCCCGGCCGGCGCCGGGCGGGTCGACCGGTGCCGGCCAGGACGGCGGTCAGTCCTTCGCCTCGACCTCGACCGCCGCGCGGATCTCCAGCGTGCGCTGCGCCAGGTCCTGCGGCGCGAGCTCGCCGGTCCAGTCGATGACGATGCCGAGCGTGGTTCCGTCCGCCCACGCGCAGACGGCCCCCGAGTCCTCTCCGGACCCCACCACCGCGCAGTCGAGCGCGCCCTGGAGGGGACCCGCCGGGTAGTCCCGGCGGTCCACGGCCTTGTCGCCGGTCACCGGATCCACGGCGAAGAACCTGTCCAGCTGGTACCTCGCGTCCGCGAAGGTCCCGGTCAGCCCGATCACCGTCAGCGAGGGCTCGGTCGACCCGGCGCTCCCGTAGGCAGCCATCGCCAGCTCCCGGTACGGGCGGAACGGGGTCAGGTTCTTCTCCATGTCGAGGCGCCCGGCCCTGAAGGACTCGTCCTCCGGCAGCCGGAACTGGTAGCCGATCTCCTCCGGCAGCACGATCCGGTGCCTGGGCAGGTCGCCGGCGCCGGTCACCACGGCCACGGTCAGCGCGGTGAACAGGCCCACGACCACCGCCCCCGCGATCAGGGCCTTGGGGGACGTCCTGCGATACCAGGGCAGGGGAGCCACCGGTTCCAGGGTGTTCGCCCAGATCGCCCGGAGGCCGCCGGGCTCCTCGATGGCGGGCTCCGGGGTGGGGGACTGCTCGGCTTCCATACCGCCCGTCTCATCTCACTCGTGTGATCGTTCGCTGAACGAACCCACGGATGGTACGCCACCGCATCAGGGCCGTGCACCGGCGTTTCGGCACCGGCCCGATCGCCCCCGGGAGCTCTGCCGAAGCCCGGCCGCCCAAGCCGCCCGACCGGCCGTCAGAGCCGGTTCCCCGGGTCGTTCGGGTGCGGCTCCAAGGCCGTCACCGTGGCCGTCATCCACGGCCACAGCGGCAGACTGCCGAGCACCTCCGCACGCAGCTCCGCCTCGTCCGCCGCCGCCCAGACGCCGATGCTGCGGCGCTCGCCCACCGGCCGCCACAGCCGTACCAGCCGTCCGGCGGCGGCCAGCTCACGGGCGCGGACGGCCTCGGCGGCGCGCCGCCGGTCCACCTCCTCGGCGGGGGTGCCCTCGGGCACGACGGTCGTGATCTCGACCAGGAACTCGTTCACGGCACGGCTCCGTTCTCAGGGGGTTCCGGCGGTCACCCCCGGACCGGGGCTCCGCCTCGTCCTCATCGTCCGCCCGCCACCCGTCCGCCACCCGTCCGGCGCGGGGGCGGTTCGGGGGCGGTTCGGCGTTGCCCGGCCGTGGCACCCGGCCTACCGTCGGGGAAGCCGACCGACGGCCGCCCGGAAGGACCGGGCCGGGAGCGAGGCCGGCGCCATCCCCCACCCCGCCACCGGGCCGACGCCGGTGCGGGCCCACCGGGGCCCGCACCGGCGAGGGCGCGGCACGGGTGGCGGCTCAGCCCCGGTCGGCGGGCCGGACGACGCAGGCCGAGTTCGCCAGCATCGAGCCGAAGCCGCCGAACAGGGTGCCGATCACCTGCCGGCAGGTGGCGGCCTCCTCGGGTGTCGTGGGGCCGTCGGCGGCGGCCGGCTGGGCGAGGGCGAGCGGCAGGGCGAGCAGCAGGGCGCAACAGGCCGTGGCCAGTGCGGAGTTCTTCACGGACATCGGAAAGCCCCTTCGGAGGGAGACGGGATCGGCGGTGAAGCCGAGCCATCCCTATCCGAAGGGGCCGCTCCGCTCACGGATTCTGGGCCATCCGTGAGCGTTTCCACATCATCCGATCAGCGGCCCGGGAGATCACCCGCTACCGACGTGGGAGCCGGAGCCGACCGCTCCACCTCCCGGATCGCGGCGGCGAGTTCGGCGACCCCGTGCTCCCGCAGCACCCCGTAGTGGTCACCCGACAGGTCGACCACGGTGGGCGGGGCGGCGGAGTAGCCACTGCTGCCCTCGATGAAGGAGTAGTCGTCGCCCGCGGCCTTGAAGACCGTCACCCGGGCGTCCAGCCGCCGCTCGGCGAGTTCGCGGAAGCTGTACTCGAACTCGTAGGTCTCGCCGACGATCCCGGTGATCCGGCGGATCAACTCCTCGTCCAGCTCCGGCAGCATCCGGTGCACGGTGGCAACGAAGGTGGACTCGTCCACCGTCTCGGCCAGACAGCGCTCCAGCTCGGGCCCGCGGATCCGGCCGGTGAACACCCCGAACAGGATGGTCAGGTACGCCGGATCGGCGTACGAGGCCTCGCGGCCCCGCCGCCCGCCGTCGCCCCCGCGCACCTTCGGGTTGCCGGGGCAGATCAGCAGCAGCCGCTCCACCCGCTGCCCGGCCCGCTCCAGCTGCCAGGCCGCCTCGAAGGCGACCCGGGCGCCGAAGGAGAAGCCCCACAGCGTGTACGGCCCCTCCGGCTGCACCCGGCGCAGCTCGGCGACGTCGGCGGCGGCCATCTCCCGGATGGTCGGGTACGGCGTCTCGCCCGCGTTGATGCCGTGCGCCTGGACGCCGTAGAAGGCCCGGCCCCCGCGCGCCTCCCGGCCGAGCAGCCGCAGGTTCATCGGGTAGCCGCCCAGCCCGGGCCAGCAGAACACGGCCCGGCCGGCCTCCCCCGGGTGCAGCGGCACCAGCCGCGAGACCGGGCCCCGCCCGCCACGCCCGGCATCGCGTCCGGCACCACGCCCGGCACCGTCACCGCGGGCCCGCTCGATGCGCGCGGCCAGGTCCCCCAGCCGGGGGCACTCGAACAGCACCTGGAGCGGCAGCGCGATGCCGAACTCGCGGTTGATCCGGTTGACCAGGGCGACGGCGATCAGCGAGTTCCCGCCGACCGCGAAGAACTCGTCCGTCACCGAGACGTCCTCGTACGTCAGCGCCCGCCCCCAGACCCCGGCCAGCCACCGCTCGCACTCCGTGCCGGGCGCGACGTACGCGCCGCGCACACCGGCCGTCCGGACGGCCTCGGAGGCGGCCAGCGCCCCGAGGTCCACCTTGCCGTTCGCGGTGAGCGGCAGGGCGTCCAGCACCAGCACCCGGTTGGGCAGCATGTAGTCGGGCAGCAGGGTGGCCAGTTCGTCCTTGATGATCTCGGCCGGGCCCTTCATGTGGACGGTGTCCTCGCGCATCCCCTCGCTGCGGATCTGCTCCTCGCTCACCTTCCCGCCGAGGAAGAAGTACGAGGGGCCCGGGGCGATGCCGCGGCCGGCCAGGATCTCGTCGATGCGACGCGCGGCGGGCAGTGGACGGCCGGACCTGGAGCTGTAGCCGGAGGACATGAAGCCCAGGGCCAGGCCGTTGCGCTGGAGGCGGTGCAGCACCGTGCCCAGCTCGATGTACTCCAGCCACTCCTCCTCGGCGCGGCTGACGGCCGTGATGCCGAACGCGGCCCTGGCGTAGACGGCCTGGTTGATCGCGATCACGTGCCTGGACTCCACCACCTCGTCCGCGACGCGCGTCAACTCGCCATCGGCGTACCGGTAGAGGCCGCCCGGCAGGCCGTCCACCCGGCCCTCGTGGGCCTGGACGTACAGCTCGACGCGCTCGGCCCGCGCCGGGCCGCCGGCCCGGACGACCGCGAAGCCGCCCAGGTAGTGGTCCTCCTCGGCGACGTCCAGCCGCTCCTTGGCCGCCGGGCCGGGGCCGAGCGGGCGGACGTCCAGCCCGTACTCGGGCAGCACCTCCTCCAGGACGCCCAGCATGTGGCCGGTCTCGAACTCCAGCACCTCACGGATGTTGTTCTTGTAGACGGGCTCGATGGCGCCGTGCTTCCCGGAGAAGTGCAGCGTCAGGTAGGCCTCGGCACGGACCTCGGCGGGCCCGATCCGGACCAGGGCGTGCTCGACCGGGTGGTAGTAGTACAGCCCCGCCGCGAGCCCGTCCAGGCCGCCGGTCTCCAGGTACAGCTGGGTCGCGTACAGCGCGCCGGGCGAGGCGTAGGCGTACTTCGGCAGCAGCCGCTCCTCGCTGTGGAACTGGCCGAACCACCGCAGTACGCGGCCGAGTTCGGGGAAGCTCAGCAGCTCCAGGCCGCGCCCGAAGGTGCCGGCCGGGCGCGGGGCGAGCAGCGCGGTGAGGTCGTCCGCGGTGACCGTGCCGCCGTCGTAGAAGCGGTAGGTCTTGCGGGCGAAGGCCTCCCGGCGCTGGGCCTCGGTCTCCTTCCGGCCGGGCAGCCCGACCCGCTCGCGGCCGTCCAGCCGGGCCGGGTCGCGCAGGCCGGGATCGGACAGCTGGGCCCTGACCTGGAGCTTGCTGGCCTTGGACTGGTGGTGGCCGCCGTGGTCGCCCTGGTCCATCAGCGCCGCCTCGCGCGGGTTGAGCTCGACGCAGGCGACCAGGTCCGGGTGCCCGGTGCGGTCGTCCCCGGTGACGACCGCGGCCGAGCGGCGCACCCAGGTGTGCTCCTCGATCGCGCGGGCGATCTCGTCCAGCTCGACCCGGTACCCGCGCAGCTTGACCTGGTTGTCCACCCGGCCGGCGAACTGGAGCGTGCCGTCCGGGTTCCACCGCACGAGGTCGCCGGTGCGGTAGAGCCGCTCGCCGGGGACGAACGGGGAGCGGACGAACCGCTCGGCGGTCAGCTCCGGCCGGTTCAGGTAGCCGCGGGCCAGCTGGACGCCGCCGATGTACAGCTCGCCGACGCCGTCCGCGGCCACCGGCACCAGTGCGTCGTCCAGGACGTGGCACTGGGTGTCGGCCACCGGCCGGCCGATCGGCACCGAGCCGGCTCCGTCGACCGGATCGGCCGGGTCCACCACGTACGAGGTGGCGTTGATGGTGCACTCGGTCGGGCCGTACAGGTTGACCAGCTCCGCCCGCGGCAGGGCCAGGACCAGGTCGCGGGCGAGCCGTCGGGACAGCGCCTCGCCGCCGGAGAACACCCGGGCCAGGCTGGTGCAGCGGGTGAAGCCCTCGGTGTCCAGCAGCGCCCGGAGCAGGGTGGGCACGCACTGGAGCGCGGTCACCCGGTGCCGCTGCACGGCGGCGACCAGCGCCTCCGGGTCCCGGTGGAGGCCGGGCGTGCCGGCCACCACCCTGGCGCCGACGGCCGGGGCGAGGATCTCCCACTGCGCGGCGTCGAAGCTCATCGGGGTCTTCTGGAGCACGGTGACCGCGGGGTCGAGGTGCCCGGCGGAGAGCAGCCAGCGCAGCTGGGAGACCACCGAGCGGTGCTCGATCAGCACGCCCTTGGGCCGGCCGGTGCTGCCCGAGGTGTAGATCACATAGGCCAGCGACTCCGGCCCGGCCGCGTCCTCCTCGGGCTGCTCCTCGGCGGCGTCCCGAGGCAGGGGCCCGGACTCGGCCCGAGGCACGGCCCGGGACGTGGCCCGAGGCAGGGACCGGACCGGCAGGACGTCCTCGAAGGTGACGATCACGGTCCCGGCCGGGACCAGCCCGGCCAGCCGCTCGCGCAGGTGCGCCTGGGCGAGCACGATCCCGGTGCCGCTGTCCTCGATCATGTAGCGGAGCCGCTCCTCGGGGTACTCGGGCGACAGCGGCAGGTAGCCGGCCCCGGCGTACAGGACGCCCCAGGCCCCGACGACCAGCTCGACGGACGGCTCCGCGTACAGGCCGACGCAGCCGTCCGGTCCGGCGCCCAGGTCGCGCAGCCGCGCGGCCAGCCGGCGGGCGATCTCCGACAGCTCCCGGAAGGTGAGTCCGCCGGCCTCACCGAGGACGGCCGGGGCACCGGGCCGGCTGCGCGCCTGCCGGTCGAGAAGCCCGGTGAGCGCGGTGCCGGCCGGGGCGCGGCGGGCGTGCGGGACGGCAGGGGTGCCGGTGGCGGCGGTGGCAGTGTCGGTGTCGGTGGCGGTGTTGACGGGCGGGGTGTCGTGCATGGGAACGGCCTTCGCTGCGTGGACGTACGGGCTTGGCCTCCTGCGTCACCAGGAGCACCGGGAACGGAATCCACCGTCGGCCGCCCGCCGTCCCACCCGCATGAGGCACCGGTCGGGACCTGCGCCGAGGCCGTCCCGGCCGACCGGCCCGCGGTCCCGGGCCCGGTCCCCCGCCGTCCCGGTCCGGCATCCCGGCGGCCCGGTCCCGCGCCTCGCCGTCCGGCCGCGCCGCGGGCATTCGCACGTTCACGATCACGTAACCGAACGGAAGCGCACCGTCGGTAGCGTCGGCGGCATGAAGGCATCACGCACTCGCCCCGAACGGCTCTGGCACCGGCCCTTCCGCAGGTCCGACCGCAGGTGCGCGGCGCCCGAGGGCCAGGCCGGCCGACT
>NZ_MSJQ01000427.1 GCF_014596515.1 Streptomyces sp. CBMA156 | reverse complement strand
GCCCCGGCACCGCCCGGCCTCCCGCGCGCCGTGCGGCGCCCCGGCGTCCGGGCGAGACTCGGTCGCAGGACGGGGCCTCCCGGGCATCGGGCGGCCCGGGAGCGCGAGGGAGCGGCGATGCCGGAGACGTCCCAGCAAGGGGGCAGCGGCCCGACCCTGCGTGAGGTGCTGCTGCACAGGGGCTACCTCCGGCTGCTGCTGGTCTCGGCACTGGTCGGCATCCCGGTCTCGCTGGCCGCCTTCGGCTTCGTCGGCCTGGAGCACGAACTCCAGCACTGGGTCTGGGAGAGCCTGCCCGAGACGGCCGGCTACGGCCGCGCCCCCTGGTGGTGGCCGCTGCCCGCGCTGCTGCTGGCGGGCCTGCTGCTGGCCCCGATCGAGGGCCACCTGGCGCTGCTGCCCGGCCACGGCGGGGCGAGGGCGGAGGCCGAGCGGCTGGCCCGCGAGGCGGCCGAGGTCGCCGAGCGCGAGAAGCTCCCCGTGGTGGCCTGCCAGGCCTGGCAGCTGCTCGCCCTGCTGGCCCGTGAGCACGGCTTCGACGACGCGGACGCGTGCCTGGAGCGGATGCTCGCCGTCGCGGAGGAGCACGCCCTGCCGGTCTGGCGGGTGGAGGCGCTGCTGCGGCTCGGCGGGAACGCCTTCCTGCGCACCGGTGACGCGCGCCGGATCCGGGAGGCCAGGGACGCCGCCCGGGACCTGGGCGCCCTCGTCCTCGCCCAGAACGCGGATGGCCTGCTGGCCATGGACGCCCTGCAGCGCGCCGACTTCACGGCCGCCCGGGAGATCATCGAACGCTGCCTGGAGCCGAGCGCCCGGATGCGCAACCTCGGCATCCACCGCTACCTGCTGCTGGTGGCGGCCGCCGTCGCCGCCCACCAGGGCCGGCGGCGGCAGATGGAGCGGGAACTGCTCCGCTTCGAGCGGGCCGACGACTCCGCCTCCTTCCTCACGCCGGTCCTGCACGGCCTGTGCCGGGCCTTCTGCGCCCTGCTGGAGGAGAACCGCGCCCAGGCACTGGAGGAGCTGGCCGCCTCGGCCGCCTGGGAGGACCGGCACCCCAGCGTGTTCTACATCAGCGGACGGCACGGCCTCGGCCCGCTGCTCGCCGTCATCGCGGACACGGCCGATCGTTCGGTGTACGCGACGGTCCTGGCGGCCCCGGCCGCCGCTCTGGCGTGGAACCGGCAGTTCCTGGTGCTCGCCGAGGCCGTCCTGCTCGGACGCGAGGGCCGCGGCCGGGAGGCCGCGGGCCTGGTGGATCTGGCGTCGCAGGAGTTCCGGGGCTTCCCGACCGCCCGTCACCTCGGGCTGCGCCTGGTCGCCGAGGCGGCCCTCGCCGACGGCTGGGGTGACCCGGTCACCTGGCTGCGGACCGCCGAGGAGTACTTCCACCAGGCCGGCGTCCGCTCGGTGGCCGGTGCCTGCCGGTCGCTGATCCGGCAGGCGGGGGTGGTGGTCGCCCAGCGGCGCACCGGGCGGGAGCTGATCCCCGAGGGGCTGCGGAGGGTCGGGGTGACGCCGCGTGAGTACGACGTGTTCGCCCTGCTCGTGGAGCGCCCGGGGAACCAGGACATCGCCCAGCGGCTGTCGATCTCGCCCCGCACGGTGGAGAAGCACATCGCCAGCCTGCTCCACAAGACCGGCTGCACGGACCGTGCGGAGCTGTGCGGCCTCGCCCGGGCGCTGTGCGGGGACTGACCGGCCCGCGGCACCCGGGTCCCGGCGGTTCCGCGACGGGCGCGGCGCCCCCCTCGCGGAGCCGCGGCACACTCCCCTCGCGGCGTCACGGCGTACGCCCCTGGCGCGGTCACGGCCCCTACGCCTCGGGGCTGAGGAAGTCCGGGACGTCCGTGCCGAGGCCCTGTTCCCGCGCCCTGCGGCGGACCAGGTCGGCGACGGCGAGGTCGAGGACGCCCAGGCCGAAGGGCGAGAAGACGGTGAGGGCTTCGGGGTCGCGGTCGCGGCGGCCGTCGGTGAGGACGGCGCCGATCGAGTCGGCGATGAAGTCGCGGTGACCGGCCCGCTGTTCGGCGAGGTGCAGCGAGGTGGCCTCACGGCACACGTGGTCGGCGTCGTCGACGATGTTGACGCTGGACAGGACGGTCTCCGGGGTGAGGTCGCGCAGGGACAGGTGGAGCAGCAGCGTCCCGGGCCGGCAGGGGGAGGTGTCCAGGTGCGGGGCGGCGGCGGTGGTGGCGATCGAGACCAGCCGATGGGCGGCCAGGGCGTCCTCGATCCGCTCGGCGGTGCCGGTCCTGAGCCCGGGCAGCCGGGCCGCGCACCGCTCGGCGAAGGCCCGTACGCGGGCCGGGTCGAGGTCGAAGAGGGTGACCTCGGCCAGGTCGGGCAGCAGGGCGCGGAGGAAGGTGAGCACCTCGAAGTTGATCACGCCGCAGCCGATCAGGGTGACGCCGGTCTGCGGCTCCCGCGGGGCGAGCGTCGCGGCGGCGAGCGCGGCGCTCGCCGCGGTGCGCCGGGCGGAGACCACCGAGCCCTCCAGCAGCACCTCGGGGTGGCCGGTGCGCATCGAGTTGAGGATGATCGCCGCCGAGGCGCGCTCCAGCCCGGCGTCCAGGTTGCCGGGGAAGGAGGAGATCCACTTGATGCCGGCGACCGGCTCCTCGTCCCCGGGGCCTCCGGCGTCCCCGGCGTTCCCGAGGTAGCCGGGCAGGGCGATGATCCGGTCGCGGGCCGCTTCGGGGAACCGCAGGAAGAGCGAGTGGGGGAGCACCGTCCGGCCGGCCGCGTGCAGCCGGTACGCCCGGCTGACCGCCCCGACGACCTGGTGCTCGGCACCGTCCAGGACCTGCCGGACCTCACGGGCTGTCAGGATCAGCATGGTGTCACCTCGGCCACCGGGCCGTTCTCCTTCCAGAGGCGGGCGACGTCGCCGAAGTGCGACGCCACCCAGTCGTCGTTGTAGATCGTGTCGAGGTAGCGTTCGCCCCGGTCGGGGAGGATCACCGCGCAGGTCGCGCCGGCCGGGATGCGGGCGCTCATCCGCCGGACCGCGGCGATCACCGCGCCCGCCGAGCCGCCGGCCAGGATCGCCTCGCGGTGCGCCAGCCGTCGGCAGTTGACCACGCAGTCGAGATCGCTGACGTGCACCACCTCGTCCGCGAGGCCGTCCTGGTGCAGGGCCGGGCGGACGGCCGCGCCGTGCCCGGGGATGAGCCGGGGCGCGGGGCTGCGGCCGAAGATGACGCTGCCCTCGGCGTCGACGGCCACGATGGTCACCGGGAGGCGGTGCTCCCGCGCGTACTCGGCGCAGCCGCGCAGCGTTCCGCACGAGCTGGTCGCGCAGAACAGGTAGTCGAGGCCGTCGGGCACGGCCTCGCAGATCTCGCGCATGGTCGCGTGGTGCGAGCGCGGGTTGAGCGGGTTGGAGTACTGGTCGGGGCAGTAGGCGTGCTCGGTCGTGGCGAGGATCTCGCGCACCCGCCGGATCCGCACCGGCAGGTACTCGCCGGTGACCGGGTCGGTCCTGGTGACCACCTCGACCTCGGCGCCCAGCGCCCGCATGACGGCGATGTTCTGGCGGTTGGCACGGGGGTCCACCACGCAGATGAAGCGGATCCCGAAGTACCCGCAGACCTGGGCGAGTCCGATGCCCAGGTTGCCCGAGCTGGACTCGACGACGACCGACCGGCCGGGGACCAGCCGGCCCGAGCGGATGCCCTCGGACAGCAGCTCCAGCGCGGAGCGGTCCTTGATGGAGCCGCCCGGGTTGTGCGCCTCCAGCTTGGCGAACAGGCGGAAGTGGCTGGTCGGGTCGATCCTGGTCAGCTCGACCAGCGGCGTCCGGCCCACGGTCTGGAGCACGCCGGCCGGCACCGGGTCAGACCCGCGCACGGGAGCCCCCGATGACACCGCTGTCCGTACGGCGGCACGGGCTCAGCGGCCGTCGCCCGGTCCGCCCGGTCCCGGGGTGCGCCGGGCACTCCTCGCCGGCCCGCCGGAGGGCATGCCGCCGGTCGGGGGCGACGAGCCGGTACGGGCAGGTGTCGGTGGCTTCCTCGGCCATCACGGCCCTCCTAGCCTCGGGGTTTGACACTGCGACGGGGTGAGCCTGCCGGGCGCCGGGGAACGGCGGCAAGAGACAAACGGGCAGCAGGAGCAGCACGCGCGCCCTGCCGCCGGGTCCCCGGGTCAGGCGGTCGGAGCGGACTCGGCGGCGGCGCCCGAGAGGGAGGGGGCGGAGCGCACCGAGGGGCTGAGGGCGGCGGTCGCGGCGAGCAGGACCATCCAGGCGGCCAGCACCCACACGGTGGAGTCCGCGCCGATCCGGGAGAGCAGCTGGCCGCCGATCAGCGAGCCGAGCGGGACGGCGCCGTAGGCGACCAGGCCGACGGCGCCCAGCACCCGGCCCTGGATGGCGTCCGGCGTGACGGCGAGCTGGTAGGCGGACGTCACCACGTTCCACACCGGGCCGACGAAGCACATCAGGCCGTACACCGCGCCGAGCAGGTACGGGCCGTGGACCACCAGGAGCAGCGGAACCAGCAGTGCCCAGACCCAGTTGGCGCCGACCACCACGGCCCGCATCGACAGCCGGCGCTCCACCCCGGGCGCCACCAGGGAGCCGAGCACCCCGCCGACCGCTCCCAGCCCGAACATCAGGCCGATCGAGGCCGACGAGGCGCCCTGGCCGCGCGCCATCATGATGACCGTCAGGAAGACCGCCTGGAACAGCAGGTTGCTGCCCGCGATCAGGAAGGTCGTGGTGCGGATGAACGGATGGCGCCACAGCCAGCGGACGCCCTCCGTGAGCTCGCGGTGCAGCGGGCCGCCGCGGGGGCTCCGCTCGGCCTGGAACCGCGTGCGGATCAGCAGCAGGGAGACCAGCGACCACAGGTAGCTGACGGCGTCGAAGAGGAACGGCGCCGCCCGGCCGAGGCCGAACAGGAGGCCGCCCAGCGGCTTGCCGAGCATCGTGGCGCCGCGGGCCCGCGCCTCGTTGCGGGAGAGCGCGGCGGCGAGCTGGGACGGGTGCACCACGTTGGGGACGGCCGCCGAGGCGGCGATCTGGAAGAACACCGTCAGCGTGCCCTCGACGAAGCCGACCGTGAGGATGTGCGGCAGCGACAGCCGGTCCAGCAGCAGTGCCGCCGCGACGCTGCCGATGGCGAGGCAGCGCAGCACGTCGCACCAGATCATCGTCTGCCTGCGGTTCCAGCGGTCGACCAGCGCTCCCGCCGGGAGCTGGAACAGCAGGTGCGGCAGCAGCGCGAGGAAGCCGGTGAACCCGGCGTCGGCCGGGGAGCCGGTCAGCGCGAGGACCAGCAGCGGGTAGGCCACGCCGGAGACGTTGGAGCCCAGCCCGGAGACCGCCGCTCCCTGCCAGAGCAGCAGGAAGTCCCGGTTGCGCGCCAACGGCGGGACCTTCTCGGGGACTTCCTCGCGCACGGTGTCGGTCATGGGTCGATGCTGGGAGGCCGGCCGCCCCGGGCCCAGAGAAGGACCGGCAGTCACGCGCGCAGTCCGCCGCCGCAACCTCGGCCGTGCTGACCCTGCCACCCGCTTCCCGCAGTCGGCAGGCTGACGCCCGGCCGGCAAGGACCCGAGGGACAGGCCCTGCACCGTCACCGGACCGCGGACCCCGTCGCACGCACAGGAAGGCGAAGGATGAGCACGAGCCCGAGCTCCCGCACGGAGCTGCTGCAGCGACGCCTGCGCGGCTTGACGAAGAAGCGGCAGGATGGGATCGCCCCGGTGCCCCGGGACGGCGCACTCCCGCTGTCGTTCGCGCAGCACCGGATGTGGGTGCTCGACCGGCTCAGGCCCGGCGGCACCGAGTACCTGATGCCGCTGCTGCTGCGGCTGCCCGGACCGGTGGACCGGGCGGCGCTGCGGCGGGCGCTGGACGCCCTGGTCGCCCGGCACGAGGTGCTGCGCACCCGCTACCCGGCCGTGGACGACGAGCCGGTGCTGGTGATCGACGCCCCGGGGCCGATCGCCCTGACCACCGTCGACCTGGGGGCCGCCGAGCCGGAGCAGTGGGAGCAGCCGGAGCTGGCGGAGCGGCGGCTCGCCGAGCTGGTGGCCGAGGACGGCCGGCGGCCGTTCGACCTGGCCGCCGAGCACCCCGTCCGGGCGCTGCTCGCCCAGCTCGCCGGCGACGAGTGCGCACTTCTGCTGACCATTCATCACATCGCCTCGGACGGCTGGTCGGAGGACGTTCTGCTCGGCGAACTCGGGCAGCTCTACGAGGCGTACGCGGCCGGCCGGCCGAGCCCGCTCGACCCGCCCGCCGCGCAGTACGCGGACTTCGCCGCCTGGCAGCGCGCCCACCTTTCCGGCGACCGGCTGGCCGGCCAACTCGCCTACTGGCGAAGCGCCCTGGCCGACCTCACGCCGCTCGATCTGCCGACCGACCGGCCCCGCGGCCCGGTCCGGGACGCCGCCGGCGCCATCGAGACGTTCACCGTACCGGCCGAACTGGCCGAGCCGCTGGTGGAGTTGGGCCGCACCCAGGGCGCCACCCCGTTCATGGTGTTCCTGGCCGCCTTCCAGCTGCTGCTCGGCCGCGGCTGCGAGCAGAGCGACGTCGTGGTCGGCACCCCGGTCGCGGGCCGGGAGCAGGCCGACACCCAGCCCATGGTGGGCCTGTTCGCCAACACCGTCGCGCTGCGCACCGACCTCTCCGGCGACCCGTCCTTCCTCGAACTGCTCGGCCGCGTCAGGGAGACCGCGCTCGGCGCGTTCACCCACCAGGAGACCCCGTTCGAGCGGCTGGTCGACGAGCTGGCGCCCGAGCGCGACCCCTCCCGCAACCCGATCTTCCAGGTGGTCTTCCAGCTCGCCGCACACACCCCGGCCGAGCCGGGCGCGCTGCGCGCCGAGCAGCGGCCGGTCGACTGGCACACCGCCAAGTTCGACCTCACCCTCGCGCTCACCACCACCGCCGACGGCTCCGTCACCGGCGAACTGGAGTACGCCACCGCGCTGTTCGACCGGGCGACGATCGAGCGGACCATCGGGCACTACCTGCGGCTGCTGGCCGGCATCGCCGCCGAACCGGGCCGGCCGGTCGGCCGGCTCGACCTGCTGCCCGCCGCCGAACGCGAACTCCTCGCCTCCTGGGGCGGATCCGGCCGCAGCTACCCCGCCGAGGAGACCCTGCCCGAGGTCTTCCGGCAGTGGGCCGAGCGCACCCCCGACGCCCTCGCCGCCACCTGCGACGGCGTCTCGCTGACGTACGCGGAACTGAACGCCGGGGCCAACCGCCTCGCCCACCGGCTGCGCGCGCTCGGTGCCGGCCCGGAGACCCTGGTCGGCGTGCGCTGCGACCGCGGGCTCGACCTCGTGGTGGCCCTGCTCGGCGTGCTCAAGTCCGGCGCGGGCTACCTCCCGCTCGACCCGGGCCAGCCGGCCGACCGGCTCGCCTACATCCTCGCCGACGCCGGGGTGACCGCACTGGTCACCGACCGGAGCACGGGCGAGGAGACCGTCACCACCCTGCTGCTCGACGAGACCGGCGAGGACTGGCCCGACACCGACCCCGCCCCGCGGGCGGATCCCGGCAACACCGCCTACGTCATCTACACCTCCGGCTCCACCGGAGCCCCCAAGGGCGTCCCGGTCACCCACGCCAACGTGCTGCGCCTGCTGCGCTCCTGCCAGGAGGACTTCGGCTTCGGCCCCGGCGACGTGTGGACGCTGTTCCACTCCTACGCCTTCGACTTCTCGGTCTGGGAGCTGTGGGGCGCGCTGCTGAACGGCGGCCGGGCCGTGGTGGTGCCGTTCGCCCTCTCGCGCTCGCCGCAGGACTTCCTCGACCTGCTGGTCACCGAGCGCGTCACCGTGCTCAACCAGACCCCCTCCGCCTTCCGCGGCCTCCAGGAGGCCGTCGCGCTGGCCGGCCTCGCGCCGGAGGCGCTCTCGCTGCGGACCGTCGTCTTCGGCGGCGAGGCGCTGGACGTGGCCGAACTGGCACCCTGGTTCGACCGGTTCGGCGACCGGCGGCCCGTCCTGGTCAACATGTACGGCATCACCGAGACCACCGTCCACGTCACCTACCGCCCGGTGCGGGCCGAGGACACCGGCGGTGCCAGGCGCAGCCCGATCGGCCGCCCGCTCGGCGACCTGCGGCTCCACCTCCTCGACGCGGACCTCAACCCGGTGCCGATCGGCGTCCGGGGCCAGCTCCACGTCTCGGGCCCGGGCCTCGCCCGCGGCTACCTGCACCGCCCGGCGCTGACCGCCGAGCGCTTCCTGCCCGACCCGTACGCCACCACCCCGGGCGCCAGGATGTACCGCACCGGCGACCTCGCCCGCTACGGCGCCGACGGCGAACTGGAGTTCGTCGGCCGGGCCGACGGCCAGCTGAAGATCCGCGGCCACCGGATCGAACCCGGCGAGATCGAGGCGGCCATCGGCGCACTCCCCGGAGTGGACACCAGCCTGGTGATCGCGCACCGCCGCCCCGACGAGCGGGAGGCCCGGCTGGTCGCGTACGTCGTGCCCGGGGCGGGCCGCACCCTCGACGTGGCGGAGCTGCGCGCCGCCCTCGGCCGCACGCTGCCCGGCTACATGGTGCCGGCGATCCTCGTCCCGCTGGACGCCTTCCCGATGACGGCCAACGGCAAGATCGACCGCCGCGCCCTGCCCGCCCCCGAAGCCCACCGCGGCCTCGGCGGCCCCGAACACGTCGCCCCGCGGACCGGCACCGAGCAGACCGTCGCCGAGACCTGGGCCGAGGTGCTGCGGCTGCCCCGCGTCGGCGCCCTCGACAACTTCTTCCACCTGGGCGGCGACTCGATCCGGGCGATCAAGGTCGTCGGCGCGCTGCGGCGGCGCGGGATCGACCTGACGGTGCAGAACCTGCTCGTCCACCAGAGCGTCGAGGGCCTGGCCCGGTTCGCCGACCTCGCCAGGCCCGGCGGGCCCGCCAGCGTGGAGGAGCAGCGGGTGGCGCCGTTCGCGCTGCTCCCGGACGCCGACCGCGCCGCCCTGCCGCCCGGCCTGGTGGACGCCTACCCGCTCGCCATGGTGCAGGCCGCGATGGTCTACCAGATGCTCGCGGACCGGGACGAGAGCCCCTACCACAACATCACGCTCTTCCCGTTCGTCGACGACGCGCCGTTCTCGCTGCCCGCCCTGCGGGAGGCCGCCGCCCTGCTCGTCCGGCGGCACGAGATCCTGCGCACCGCCTTCGACCTCACCGGCTACTCCGAGCCGCTCCAGCTCGTCCACGCCGACGCGACCCTGGAGGTCGGCTACGACGACCTGCGCGGGCTCGACGAGGAGCGGGTCGGGGCCGAGCTGGCGGAGTTCACCGCCCGGACCCGCCGGACGCCCTTCGACGTCGGCCGGGCGCCGATGCTGCGCTTCCACGTCCACCAGACCGCCGACGACCGCTGGACGTTCTCCTTCATCGAGTGCCACGCGATCCTCGACGGCTGGAGCCACCACTCGCTGATCGACGAGGTGATGCGCGACTACCGGGCGATCCGCGCCGGGCAGGCCCCGGCCGCCGCCGGGCAGCGGCACACCGTCCGCTACGCCGACCACATCGCGCTGGAGCGGCGCTCCCTGGCCAGTGCCGAGGACCGGGCGTTCTGGCAGCAGGGGGTGGCCGGCTTCGAGCGCGTCGTGCTGCCGCCGTCCTGGGCCGCCGATCCGGCGGCCGGCGAGCAGCCGTACCAGGTCGCCGTTCCGTTCCGCGACCTGGAGCCCGGCCTGCGCGCTCTGGCCGCCGCCGCCGGGGTGCCGCTCAAGAGCGTGCTGTTCGCCGCGCACCTGAAGGCGATGGCCACGATCAGCGGCAGCCGCCGCTTCCACAGCGGACTGGTCTTCAACGGCCGACTGGAGACGGAGGGCGGCGAGCTGGTGCGCGGCATGCACCTGAACACCGTGCCGCTCGGCGTCGAACTGACCGGCGGCACGTGGCGCGAGCTGGTGGGGCGGGTCTTCGCCGCCGAGGTGGCGGCCTGGCCGCACCGCCGCTTCCCGCTGCCCGAGATGCAGCGCGCCTGGGGCGACGGCACCCCGCTGATCGAGGTGTCCTTCACCTACCTGGACTTCCACGTCCTGGACGACCGGCAGATCGAGTCCGACAAGGTCGTCGACGTCAGCCCCAACGAGTTCGCGCTGGACGCCTCGACCTTCCCCGGCGTGTTCGTCCTCTACGGCCGACCCGACCGGATCAGCCGTGCCAACGGGCAGCGGCTGGCCGGGCTGTACCGGCGGATCCTGGAGGCGATGGCCGCCGACCCGCAGGGCGACGCCGGGGCCGACGCCCTCGCCGCCGAGGAGCGCGAACTGCTGGACCGCTACGCGACCGGGCCCGCGACGGCGGTCCCGGACGCCTGCGTGCACGAGCTGTTCGAGCGGCAGGCCGCCCGCACCCCGGACGCCGTCGCGCTGCACCGCGCCG
>NZ_MSJQ01000426.1 GCF_014596515.1 Streptomyces sp. CBMA156 | reverse complement strand
GCGGGGGCGGCTGCGGCGGCTGGGCCGGACCGGCCGGCGGGCGGGCCTGGGCGGCCGGACGGCGGCCCCGCTTGCGCTCGATCAGCTCCAGCGCGTTGGTCGGCAGCCAGTCCCCGACCTCGCCGGCGGCGTCGTCCCTGGAGAACAGGTGCGGAGCCAGCTCGGCCTGGATCTGCGCCGGGGTCGGCCGGCGCTCGGGTGCCTGCTGCATGCAGGCGCGCACCAGGTCCATCAGCTCGCGCGGCATGCCGGTCAGGTCCGGCTCCTCGCGCAGCAGCTGGAACACCGTCTCGACCGGGTTGGTGCCCCGGTAGGGCGGGTGCCCGGTGGCACAGAAGACCATCAGCGAGCCGAGCGAGAAGACGTCGCTGGCGCCCCGGACGGTACGGCTGTCCCTGGCCTGCTCGGGGGACATGTAGGCCGGCGTGCCGACCGCGACGTTGGTCATGGTGAGCCGGGTGCTGGACACCCCGGCCGCGATGCCGAAGTCGATCACCTTCGGGCCGTCCTCGACCACCAGGACGTTCGAGGGCTTGAGGTCGCGGTGGATCAGATTGGCCGCGTGGATGGACTGGAGGGCCTCCGCGATGCCGGCGACCAGCCAGCGGGTGGCGTCCACCGGCAGCGGGCCGCAGTCCTCGACCAGGTCCTCCAGCGAGGGGGCCGGGATGTACGCGGTGGCCAGCCAGGGCACCCGGGCGTCCGCGTCCGCGTCCACCACGGCCGCCGTGTAGAAGCCGCCGACCGTCTTGGCGGCCGCGATCTCCCGGGCGAAGCGGACCCGGAACAGCTCGTCCTCGGCCAGCTCACCCCGCACGGTCTTGATGGCCACCCGCCGCCCCGACGCGGAACGCGCCAGGTAGACCAGCCCCATCCCACCCGCGCCGAGCCGCCCCAGCACCTCGAAGGGCCCGATCCGCCTCGGATCGTGCGCCGTCAGCTGGTCCACTCCGCTGCCACCTCCCCGTTGTCCGCACCCGCCGCGTGGTGCCGGACCCGATTCTCCAATGCCGCCCCACGCATATCCAACCTCCCCCACCGGCCCGAACCCGCCGCCCGGGGCCGGAGGGCGCCCCCGACGGGCCCCTGACCAGCGAGGACGGAACGGCCGGATCCTGACGCCCGCTCCGGAGGCGGCTTGCGCGCGGAGCCCGGGACCGTCCACTTCCGGACGGCTCCCCGACTTCCGAACATCGTCACGCTCTGTCACCCGACCACCCCTCAGCGGACTCGCCGTCACGCTGTGAGGTCAAAAGCACACGGGGGGGCTTCAACAGGGGCATCGAAGCCCCGTGAATATCCGTCCGAAGCGGTTCGGAGCGCTATAGCAACCCCCGTGCGGAGTAATAGTCGCATCACCGAATCGCGCCAAGATCGTGCCACGGTAAGCTGACGGCATGACAGGACAAGTTCGCACCGTCGACGGTCGCGTCGCCGGGCGACGCGGACAGGAGACGCGGCAGAAGCTGCTCGATTGCCTCCGCGAGATGCTCAGCACGTCGCCCTATCGGGACGTCAAGGTCATCGACGTCGCCCGTATGGCGGGTACCTCCCCCGCGACCTTCTACCAGTACTTCCCGGATGTCGAGGGCGCAGTCCTCGAAATCGCCGAGGAAATGGCCAAGGACGCCGACCAGCTCAAAGAGCTGGTGGCCGGAAAGTCCTGGGCAGGGAAGTCCGGACCGACCACTTCGGAAGAACTGGTCGACGGATTCCTCGCCTTCTGGCGCAAGAACGACGCCATTCTCCGAGTGGTCACGCTCGGTGCCGCCGAGGGGGACAAGCGGTTCTTCAAGATCCGCATGACGGTCCTCAACGCGGTCGCCAAGCCACTCGCGGAGGCCGTCAGGGAACTCCAGGCGAAGGGTCAGGCCGACAAGTCGCTCGATCCCAACGCCGTGGCCGGGGCCCTGGTCTCGCTGCTCGCCTCGGCGGCCGAGCACCAGAAGGCCTTCACCTCCTGGGGCGTCAAGGTCAAGGACCTCAAGCCCAACCTCGCTCCCCTGGTGTACCTGGGCGTCACCGGCAAGAAGGCGCCCAAGTAGGACCACCCTCCGACCCACCATCCGCTCCGCGCGCCACCCGGCCTCCTGTCCGGGGAACGACGGACGGCGGCCGTGTCCTCGGGGGAGGTCCGCCGACGTGCCGCACGCGCGCCAGACATGCCGGTGGGCGGGCACCCGTGACAGGGTGCCCGCCCACCGGCATGTCCGTCTCCGGACCGGGTCGCGACGCCCTCGGGCGGCGCCGAGGCGGCGTCTGCCGCCCTCAGACGGCGTCGAGGGCGTCCTCGGACAGCGTCGAGCCGCCCTCAGGCGGCGTCACGGCGGCCTGGGGCGGCGTCGGGGCGTCCGCCGGGTCAGGGGCAGCGCACGACCTGGCCGGCGTACGCCAGGCCGCCGCCGAAGCCGAAGAGCAGGACCGGGTCGCCGGGCGACAGCTCGCCGCGCTCGACCAGCTTGGAGAAGGCCAGCGGGATGGAGGCCGCCGAGGTGTTGCCGGAGTGGACCACGTCCCTGGCCACCACCGCGTCGACGAGGCCCAGCTTGCCGGCGATCGCGTCGATGATCCGCAGGTTGGCCTGGTGCGGGACGAAGCCCTTCAGCTCGGACGGGTCGATCCCGGCACGCTCGCAGGCCTGCCGGGCCAGCGGGGCGAGCTGGGTGGTGGCCCAGCGGAAGACCGACTGGCCCTGCTGGCTGATCACCGGGTCCCAGCCGGTGATGACCACCGCGTCGCCGCGCTCCGGCTCCGAGCCCCAGACCACCGGCCCGATGCCGGGCTCGGCGCCCTCCTCCTGGGCCTCGACCAGCGCGGCGCCGGCGCCGTCGCCGAAGATCACGCAGGTGGAGCGGTCGGTCCAGTCGAGCGTGTCGGACATCCGCTCGGCGCCGATCACCAGGGCGCGGCGGGCCGAACCGGCCCGGATCGCGTGGTCGGCGGTGGCCAGGGCGTAGGAGAAGCCGGAGCAGACCGTGTTGATGTCGTACGCGGCGGGCGAGCGCACGCCCAGCCGGGCGGCCACGGCGGCGGCGGTGTTGGGGCTGCGCTCGATCGCGGTGCAGGTGGCGACCACCACGAGGTCGATCTCCGCCGGCGTCCGACCGCCGTTGGCGAGTGCCTTCTGGGCGGCCTCGGTGGCGAGGTCGACCAGGGTCTCGTCCTCGGCGATGTGCCGGGTGCGAATGCCCACACGGGTGCGGATCCACTCGTCGTCGGTGTCGACGAGTGCCGCCAGGTCGTCGTTGGTGAGGACCTTGGGGGGCTGGAAGTGGCCGAGTGCCACAATGCGCGAACCGCTCATACTGCCATGGAACCCCGTTACCCACTGGTCAGCAGGGTATGACCGGTGACAGGATCCGCCCCCTCGATCTGTAGGAGATCGACAAGACCCGTTGGGGTGCCCGGGCCGTACACAATGCCGAGGTCAGGCGGCCAGTGCGGCGGAGTCGCCCATCACGATGACCGGGTGGGCGGCCGGGTCCAGGGCGCGGATCAGCTGGGCCATCTTGTCCTCGGGGATCGACACGCAGCCGTGGGTGGGGCCGTCGTGGTCCACGTGGAGCCAGATGCCGCCGCCCTTCTTGGAGCCCATCGGGCGGCGCGTGTCGAGCGGGGTGTTGCCGGCGACGCGGTTGTAGTTGATCGCGACCACGTAGTCGAAGGAGCCGGCCAGCTGGTCGCCGAAGAAGCCCGTGCCGGAGACCACGAAGCTCGGGTCCTTGTCGTACGGGAGCTTGCTGCCCGGGTCCGCCTTGCGGCCGCCCGCGTCGGTGAGGCCGAAGACGCCGATCGGGCTGCGCAGGTCGCCCTCGTTGTGGTCGGTGGTCCAGCCGTTCTTGCCGTTGTGGCCCTGCCAGGTCTCGCCGGCCAGCCAGCGGCCCTCGGGGGTGCGGGTCCAGAGGGTGACGCTGTTCTTGTCGGTGTTCTTGTCCTGGCCGGTGGCGACCACGACCTGGGCGGTCTCGGCGGGGATCTTCGCGGTGAAGGCCGCGCCGAGGCCGGGTATCGCGGCGACCGAGCCGTCCTGGCGGGTCTGGCTGCGGTCGGCGGCCGGGGCCGCGGACTGCCGGTCGGAGGCGGCCTGGGCGGCCGCGGGGGCCGGGACGGGCTGGTCCGGCTTGCTGACGCCCTCCGGGCCGGGGCCGTCGGCGGCGGCGATGCCGGGCTTGGCGCCGTCCTGGCCGACGGCGTACCAGCCGGCGGTGGCGGCGACCAGCAGGGCGGTGCCGGCCATCATGGCCTTGCCGTGACGTTTCTGCTTGGCCTTGCGCCGCCGGCCCCGGGCAGCCGACCTGGCGCCCACGACGGGGGCCGCGGGCGCGGCGGCGAGCACCACGGGTTCGGGCTCGTAGATCGGCTCGGGCTCGTAAGCGGGAACGGGCCCGGCCTCGTAGACAGGAACGGCCTCGTAGCCGGGCTCGGGCTCGTACGGCTGAACCGGCTGCCCGTACGCCACGTAGTACCCGTCAGGGGCCTGTCCGTACGGCTGGTACCCGCCGTGGTCGTAGCCCTCCCGAACCGGCTGCTGGTACGGCTGGAAGCCCTCGTACGGCTGCTGCGGCATCAGGTCGACCGGATCCTGCATCGGCTGGTGCGGCGGGTACGCGGTGGCGCGATCAGAACCGGACATGCGGTCGATCCTGCCAAACGCCGTACCCGTTGGTAAACCCGGGCCTCGTGCGGAGGCGGTGAAGACACCGCCGCCCCGGCCGGAGAGCGGCCGGGGCGGCGGGGATGCTTCGCAGGTCAGAGGCGCATCGCCTGCGGGGACTCACGGCGCGTCCGGTCCGGGCCCTCGTACTCGCGGATGATCTCGTAGCGGGTGTTGCGCTCCACCGGGCGGAAGCCGGCGTCGCGGATCAGGCCGAGCAGGTCGTCGCGGCCGAGCTTGTTCGGGGTGCCGAAGTTGTCCGCGTCGTGGGTGATCTTGTACTCGACCACCGAGCCGTCCATGTCGTCCGCGCCGTGGCTGAGCGCCAGCTGGGCGGTGGTGACGCCGTGCATCACCCAGAAGACCTTGACGTGCGGGACGTTGTCGAAGAGCAGCCGGGAGACCGCGAAGGTCTTCAGCGCCTCGGCACCGGTGGCCATCTCCGTGCGGGCCATCAGCTTGTTGCGCACGACGCCGTCCTTGGAGTCGTGGAAGTCGTGCTGGTAGCGCAGCGGGATGAAGACCTGGAAGCCGCCGGTCTCGTCCTGGAGCTCGCGCAGCCGCAGCACGTGGTCCACCCGGTGGCGGGGCTCCTCGATGTGTCCGTACAGCATGGTGGCCGGCGTCTTGAGGCCCTTGCTGTGCGCGAGGCGGTGGATCCGCGACCAGTCCTCCCAGTGGGTGTCGTGGTCGACGATGTGCTGACGGACCTCCCAGTCGAAGATCTCCGCGCCGCCGCCGGTCAGCGACTCCAGGCCGGCGTCGATCAGCTCGTCCATGATCTCGTCGGCGGACAGGCCGCTGATCTTCTCGAACCAGTGGATCTCGGTGGCGGTGAAGGCCTTCAGCGAGACGTTCGGCAGCGCCGCCTTCAGCTCCCGCAGCGAGCGCGGGTAGTAGCGCCACGGCAGGGTCGGGTGCAGGCCGTTCACGATGTGCAGCTCGGTGAGGGAGTCGCTCTCCATCGCCTTGGCGAGGCGGACGGCCTCCTCGATGCGCATCGTGTAGGCGTCCTTCTCGCCCGGCTTGCGCTGGAACGAGCAGTACGCGCAGGACGCGCTGCACACGTTGGTCATGTTGAGGTGGCGGTTGACGTTGAAGTGGACGACGTCGCCGTTCTTCCGCGTCCGCACGTGGTGGGCCAGCCCGCCCAGCCAGGCCAGGTCGTCGCTCCCGTAGAGCGCGATCCCGTCCTCGCGGGTCAGCCGCTCACCCGCGTAGACCTTCGCCTCCAGCTCGCGCTTGAGTCCTGCGTCCATGCGGTGCCCCGCCTCCTCCGACGTTCGATTCCTTGCCGGAACGAGGTTACGCCTATGCCGACAGCAGCTCGGCGAGCAGTACCGGGTCGATGTTGCCGCCGCTGACCACGGCCGCCACCGCCTGGCCCCCGGTCTCGGCCGCGCGGTGGAGGTAGGCGGCCGGGGCGACCGCCCCCGAGGGCTCGGCGACCAGCCTGCCGCGCCGGGCCAGCACGGCCACGGTGGCGCGGATCTCGTCCTCGGTGACGGTGACGATGTCGTCCACGTAGGCGGTGACGTGCTCGAACGGCAGCACGCCGAGCGACGGGGTGCGCAGCCCGTCCGCGATGGTCCGGTAGGTGTCGGCGACCGGCCACTCGACCCGGCGGCCGGCCCGCAGGCTGGCCTGGGCGTCGGCGGCCAGTTCGGGCTCCACGCCGACCACCCGGATGCCGGGGCGGGTGAGCTTGAGCGCGGCCGCCGTCCCGCTGATCAGGCCGCCGCCGCTGACCGGCACCAGGACGGTGTCCAGCTCGGCCGGGGCGTCCTCGGCGATCTCCAGGCCGACCGTGCCCTGGCCCGCGATGATGAACGGGTCGTCGTACGGCGGCACCCAGACGTAGCCGTGCTGCCCGGCCAGCTCGCCGGGCAGGATGTCCCGCTCCTCGGGCGCGACGAGGATCACCTCGGCGCCGAACGAGCGGGTGGCCTCCACCTTCACCGCGGGCGAGGTGTCCGGCATCACGATCACGGCCTTGATGCCGAGCGTCCTGGCCGCGTACGCCACCGCCTGCGCGTGGTTGCCGCTGGACTGGGCGACCACGCCGCGGGAGCGCTCGTCCGCGGTGAGCGCGGCCAGCCGGTTGTAGGCGCCGCGGGTCTTGAAGGCCCCGGTCGGCTGGAGGTTCTCGGGCTTCAGCCAGAGCCGCCGTTCCCCGTCGGCCGCCCAGGGGGCGGGGACCAGCGGGGTGCGTACGGCGATCCCCGCGATCCGCTGCCGTGCGGCGCGCAGTTCCTCCAGGCCGACCAGTGCCATGCGTCACTCTCCTACGGGGGGGAGTTCACTCACCCGGTTCTCCCACTTCGTGGAGAGTACGACGGTGGTGCGGGTCCTGGCCACGCCCTTCGTGCCCGAGATCCGCTTGACCACCGACTCCAGGCCGGCCACGTCGGCCACCCGGACCTTGAGCATGTACGAGTCGTCGCCGGCGATGAACCAGCAGTCCTCGACCTCGTTGAGGTCCTTCAGCCGGAACGCGACGTCCTCGTGGTCCGCGGCGTCGGTGAGCTGAAGGCCGATCAGGGCCGTGACGCCGAAGCCGAGCGAGGCCGGATTGACCGTCGCCCGGTAGCCGGTGATGACCCCGGCCTGCTCCAGGCGGTTGATCCGGTCCGTGACGCTCGGGCCGGAGAGCCCGACCAGGCGGCCCAACTCGGCGTAGGACGCGCGGCCGTTCTCCCGGAGCGCCTGGATGAGCTGTCTGTCCACCGTGTCCATATACCGTCCGCGTCCTTCCGAACCTCGCCAGACCCACAGATCATTATCCGGATTCAAAGGCGCTGTGCGCCGACCGACCCGGATATCGCAGAGAACATACTCTCCCGCCCCCGGTCTCCTTACTCCCCCTCGATCCGTCCGCCGCCGTTGTCGTCCACCCGGCGGGCGGCCGCTCCCAACTCCCCTTCCCAGCGCAGGTACAGGGAATGCGGCACGCCGACGGCGTCCAGCACCCGCCCGGCCACGAAGTCCACGAGTTCGCGCACGGTGGAGCCGCCGGCGTAGAAACCGGGCGAAGCGGGCAGCACGACCGCCCCCTGCGCGTCGAGCTCCACCAGGTGCTTCAACGTCACCCCGTTGAGTGGTGCCTCGCGCACGCAGACGACGAGTGGACGGCGCTCCTTGAGGGTGACGCTGGCGACGCGCTGCAGCAGGTCCTTGCTCAGACCGAGCGCGATCCCGGCCACCGCGCCGGTGGTCGCGGGCACCACGAGCATGCCCTTGGCGGGGTACGAGCCGCTGGACGGGCCGGCCGCGAAGTCCCCGGCGGACCAGTAGCGGACGTCGTCCAGGCCCTGGTCGCTCCCGAGCCAGGCGGCGAGGTCGGTGCGCCAGTGGGCGTCCCGGAAGGAGATCCCGGTCTCGTCCAGGATGGTGAGCCTGGCGGCGCGGCTGACGATCAGGTCCACCGCCTCGCCGGCGGCCAGCAGCGCGCGGATCACCGAGGCCGCGTACGGCGTCCCCGACGCACCGGAGACCCCGACCACCCACGGCTGACGCTTCGCAGTTCCCATGGGGCAATTCTGTCCCGGCCCGACCTGCGCGTTCGGCCCGGGCCGGCCGGGAGGGGCCCGGGAGCCGCCGTCCCCTGGAAGGATGGGGGCATGGCAGCGACCCTCGTCGACCTCACCCATCAGGTGACCACCGCGATGCCGGTCTACCCCGGCGATCCGGCCGTCCTGCTGGAGCCCGCGCTCACCACGGCCACCGCCGGGGTGAACGTGCTGGCCCTGCACCTCGGCTCGCAGTCCGGGACGCACGTGGACGCGCCGTACCACGTGGACGTCACCTGGCCGACCCTGGACGGGCTGCCGCTGGAGCGGTTCACCGGCCCGGCCGTGGTCGCCGACCTGCGCGGGCTGGAGCCCAGGGCGGCCATCACGCCCGAGCTGCTGGCGCCCGCGCTGGCACGGGCCGCCGAGGGCACCGTCCTGCTGCTGGCCACCGGCTGGGCCCGGCACTGGGGCACCGACGTCTACCTCGCCCACCCCAGCCTGACCCCGGCCGCCGCCGAGGCGATCGTCGCCGCCGGGGTGCGGACGGTCGGGGTGGACGCGCTCAGCGTCGACCCGACCCCCGACCCCGGCCCGGGCGACCCCGCGGTGGCCGCGCTGCTCGCCGACCTCACCGACGAGCACGACCACGGCACCGCCGACGAGCCCTCGCTCGCCGCGCACCGGGTGCTGCTGGGCGCGTCCGGCGGCGGGGTGATCGCCGAGAACCTGACCGATCTGCGGCCGCTGCTGGCAGCCCAGGAGGCCGGACTGCCGGTGGAGGTCTCGCTGTTCCCGCTGCGGCTGGTCGCGGCGGACGGCGCGCCGGTACGGGCGGTGGCCCGGCTGGGCTGAGCCGCTCCGGCGGTCCCCGCCCGGCCCTGCCCGACTTGGTCTAGACCATCCCCCGTCAACGCCAGTACGCTTTCCGGCCATGGCTGAGATCATCGGAGTGATCGAGCGAATCTGGCGCTACCCCGTGAAATCCACCGGCGGCGAGCGGCTCGACTCCGTCGAGGTGGACGAGCGCGGCCTGGCCGGCGACCGCCTCTACGCCGTCCGCGACGCGACCGGCAAGCTCGGCTCGGGCAAGGACACCCGCCGCTTCCGCCGGATGGACGGCCTGCTCCGCCTCTCCGCCCGGCTCGGCCACCGGATCGACGGCCCGGAGCTGTTCGACCCGCTCGGCCGCCCGGTCGACCGGCCGGACGCCTTCCTGCGCGCCTACCTCCAGCTCGACGACGTCGAACTCGCCCGCGAGGACGCCGTCTCGCACTTCGACCGGATGCCGGTCAGCGTCCTCAGCACCGCCACCCTGGACTGGGTCCGCGAGGCCGTCCCGTTCGCCGTGGTCGACGAGCGCCGGTTCCGCCCCAACATCGTGCTGCGCACCCCGCCCGGCACCCCGCCGTTCGCCGAGGACGCCTGGCTCGGCCGGCGGGCCCGCGGCGAGGCCCCCGGCTGCGCCGGACTCTCCTTCGTCGCCTCCAGCGAGCGCTGCGCGATGACGGGCGCCCCGCAGCCCGGACTGCCGCACGCGCCCGAGATCCTCAAGGCCGTCGTGCACGCCCACGACGGCCGGCTGGACGCCCTCGCCGAGGTCGCCGCCCCGGGCCGGCTGCGGGTCGGCGACCGGCTGGTCCTGGACTGATCGCACCGCCCTCCGCACCGGCCTGACGCATCGTCACTTCTCCTTCACCGCAGGAGAACCGGCCGGCCGACGGCCCCTGGACCGGCGACTGCGGACCGGGCGGAGGACCTGCTCGACGGGGGCGCCGGGAGGGCCCGCTCAGGGCCCGCCGGCCTCGCCCCCCGGCGCCGGGGAAGGAACGGCGACCGCCCGCAGGTAGGCGTCGACGAAGATCTCGACGGTCTCGTCCATCGAGGGCAGCCCCGCCCCCAGGGCGGGCTCCAGCACCGGCCGCATCAGGACGTGGTTGAGCAGCGGGCCGAGCAACAGCTGGACCAGCACCGGAGTGGGCAGCGGTCTCAGCCGGCCGGCCCGCACGTGCGGCCCCAGCAGCCCGTCGAGGATGTCGAGCGTCCGCGGCAGACTGACGGCCAGCACCCGGGCGGCCGGGCCGTCCGGCCGCCCGAGCAGGTCGGCGAAGACCGCCGGGACGATCCGCGGCTCGTGCTCGAAGGCCGCGGCGAAGGCGGCGTGGAGCGCCCGCACGGTGCCCTCCAGCCCCTCCGGCGGGTCGGCGGCCAGGGCCTCCAGCCGGGGCAGCGCGGAGTGCCGCTCGAAGACGGCGGCGAGCAGGCCGTCCCGCCCCTCGAAGACGGCGTGCAGGCTGGGCAGCGAGCAGTCGGCCCGGTCCGCGACGGCGTCCAGGGTGACCCCGGCCAGGCCGCGCTCGGCCACCAGCAGGGCCGCCGCCTCGATCGCGCGCTCGCGCACCGGCGGCCGTCCGCCCGGGTCGACCCCCGCCTCCCTGACGGCCGCGTCCAGCGCCGTCCGGGAGCCGCCGATCCGGCGCAGCAGCGTGCTGCGGGAGATGCCCGCCGTCGCCGCGATCGCCGTCAGCGGGACGTCGGCGACGTCCTGGCCCCGCTCCTTCGCCGCCGCGAGGGCGGCCATCACCAGCTCCTTCATGTGAAGCATCGTACTACTTGACATCTGAGACGGTTCCAGAGACTCTGTACATGCAGGTTCCACACGGACAGTGATCGAATGAGCACTGAAAGGGGAGAGCCATGAGCGTCGTGATCTCCGGCGGCGGCCCCGCCGGAATGATGCTGGGCCTGATGCTGGCGCGCGCCGGCATCGAGGTCACCGTGCTGGAGAAGCACACGGACTTCCTGCGCGACTTCCGCGGCGACACCGTCCACGCCTCCACCGTGCGGCTGATGGACGAACTCGGCCTCGGCCGGAAGTTCGCCGCCCTGCCGCAGAGCCGGCTCGGCAACCTGGTGGTGCAGCCGCCCGGCGCCGCCCCCGTCGCGCTGAGCGCCTACGAGCGGCTGCCCGCGCCGTACAACTACATCGCGATGATCCCGCAGTGGGACCTCCTGGACTTCCTGGTCACCGAGGCCCGGCGGGAGCCCACCTTCACGCTGCGGATGAACACCGAGGCCACCGGCCTGCTCCGCGAGGGCGGCCGGGTGACCGGCGTCCGGTACCGCACCGGGGACGGCGAGGAGGGCGAGCTGCGCGCCGGCCTCACCGTCGCCGCCGACGGCCGGCACTCCACCCTGCGCCGGGCGGCCGGGCTGACGCCCAGGGAGTTCCCGGTGCCCTTCGACGTCTGGTGGTTCCGGCTGCCCCGGCACCCCCACGAGCAGGCCCAGCCGCCCAGCCTCGTCCCCGGCTTCGGGCACGGCGACATGGCGCTGAGCTTCGCCCGGAAGGACTACTTCCAGGTCGCCTACTTCCGCGCCAAGGGCACCGACCCGCACCTGCGCGCCGAGGGCGTCGAGCGGTTCCGCGAGCGGATCGCCGCGCTGCTGCCCCAGTACGCCGACCGGGTCGACCAGCTGAAGACCCTCGACGACCTGCACCTGCTCGACGTACGGCTCAACCGGCTGGACCGCTGGTACCGGGACGGGCTGCTGCTGATCGGCGACGCCGCCCACGCGATGTCCCCGGCCGGCGGGGTGGGCATCAACCTGGCCATCCAGGACGCCGTCGCGACCGCCGCCCTGCTCGCCGAACCACTGCGGCGCGGCCGCCCGACCACCGCGGCCCTGGCCCGGGTCCAGCACCGCCGGTGGCGGCCGACCGTGATCATGCAGGGAATGCAGCGGGTCCTGCACCGCCTGCTGTTCGAGCCGGTCCTCACCGGCCGGCGGACCGGGCCGCCGGCCCGGCTGGTGCTGCTCGCCCGGTACCTCCCCGGCTTCCCGCTGCTGATGTCCCGGCTGATCGCCTTCGGGCCGCTGCCCGAGCACGCCCCGGCCTTCGCCCGGCGCGAGGCCTGAGGCCACCCGTTCGGACGGGCGGATCGCGGGGAACGACCGAGGACATGACGATCCCTCACCGCTTGACCGGCACCGGCGACCACCACGTCCTGGTCCTGCACGACTGGTTCGGCACCAGCGCGGGCTGGGGCCCGTTCCTCGACTACCTCGACGGCGACGCCTTCGGCTACGCCTTCTTCGACTACCGCGGCTACGGGCAGCGCAAGGACGTCCCCGGCGCGTACACGCTCGCCGAGATCGCCTCCGACGCGCTCGCCCTGGCTGACCGGCTCGGCTGGGACCGCTTCTCCCTGGTCGGCCACTCGATGGGCGCCAAAGCGGCGCAGCAGGTGCTCGCGGAGGCGCCGCTGCGGGTCCGCAAGCTGGTCGGCCTGGCCCCGGTGCCGGCCGGGCCGTACCCGCTGGACGAGGCGGGCGAGGCGCTGTTCCTCGGCGCCGCCGAGGACCGGGAGAAGCGCTTCGCGATCCTCGACCTGGTCACCGGCAGGCGGGCCGGCCGGGTCTGGCTCGACCACCTGGTCGACCAGTCCCTGCGGCTGTCCACCCCCGAGGCCTTCGGCGGCTACGTCCGCGACTGGACGACGGCCGACCTGGAGCGCCGGATCAGCGGCAACCCGGTGCCGGTCAAGGTGATCGTCGGCGAGTACGACCTCGCCCTCACCACCGAGGTGATGCGCGGCACCTTCCTCACCCACTACCCCAACGCCGAGCTGGAGGAGCTCGCCGGCTGCGGGCACTACCCGATGTACGAGGCCCCGGTGGCCCTGACCGTCGCGATGGAGGGCTTCCTGCACGACTGAGGCCGCGGGCGCGTCGCGCGGGACGCCGGCTCCGTCGGCCTCCCGCGCACCGTTGGACGCTGACGCATGGACCGGAGACCCGTACGCATGGGGCGTCTCATCTTTCTCGCCTACGTTCGAGGCATGACGGATGAGCGAGTTGACGGCACGTCGCCGGTGACGGTGATCGGCGTCTCCGGGGCGGTCGGGCGGCACGTCGGGCTACAGCTCGCGGCCTCCGGCGTCCGGGTGCGGACCCTGCCCCCGCGGGACCTGCTCGACCCGGCCACGCTGGAGGCGGCCGTCCAGGGCGCCGGCGCCGTGCTCCTGGGGTGGCCGTTCTCCACCGCGGACGGCGCCGCGGAGACCGTGGGCGTGCTGGCCAGGGAGGTCGGGCGGGTGGTCTTCCTCTCCTCGGCTGCCGTCCGCGACGTCCCCGGCGCGGGACCGCACTCCCCCGGCCGTCCGGAGGGCGGGATCGAGGCGCTGCTGACGGCCTGCGGGGTGCGGCACACGGTGCTGCGGGCCCACGGCTTCGCGGCCGCCCTGGAGTGGGCGGAGGAGATCCGTTCCACGGGCTCCGTCCGGGGCTACGGCGGTGCCGCCGGGCTGAACCCGGTGGACGAGCGGGACATCGCGGCGGTCGCCGTGCGGACCCTGGCCGAGGACGGCCACGACGGCGCCAGGTACGTCCTCACCGGCCCGGAGTCCCTCACCCGGGCGGAACAGGTGGAGATCATCGGCGAGGCCGCCGGCCGCCCGGCCTGCTGGCAGGAGGTCTCCCGGGAGACCGCCCGCCGCCGGATGTCCGCCACCGGCCGGCCCCCGGCCGCCGCCGACGGCGCGCTGGACTTCGTCCACGCCCGCCTCACCGGCCCGGAACCCGCTACCACGACGGTCCGGGACCTCACCGGCCACCCCGCCCGCGGCTTCCGCGCCTGGGCTGCCGACCACGCCGCCCTGTTCCGCTGAAACCGGTCGGGCGGCCCGCGGCGCCGGGCGCGCCGCCGCCCGGGGTCAGATGCCGAGCCCGCGGACCACCAGGTCCACCAGTGCGAAGAAGAACAGCGAGACCCCGACGAAGCTGTTGGTCTGGAAGAACGCCCGGTTCAGCTTCGACAGGTCGTTCGGCCTCACGATGGTGTGCTCGTAGACGAACGCGCCCGCGACGACCAGCAGACCGGTCCAGAACGCCGCTCCGGCGTGCGTCAGCACCGCGAACCAGCCCAGCAGCAGCGTGGTGAGGACGTGGCACACCCGCGCGCCCCGGATCGCCGCCGGGACGCCGAACCTGGCCGGCACCGACCGCACCCCGTTGTCCCGGTCGGACCCGACGTCCTGGCAGGCGTAGATCAGGTCGAAGCCGCCGATCCAGATGCCGACCGCCGCGCCGAGGACGACGGCCTCCCAGGACCAGCTGCCCGTCACCGCGAGCCAGGCGCCGACCGGCCCCATCGCCTGGGCCAGCCCCAGGATCGCCTGCGGGAAGTTCGTGAACCGCTTGCCGTACGGGTAGACCACCATCGGCACCACGGCCACCGGCGCGAGCGCCAGGCAGAGCGGGTTCAGCATCGCGGCGGCGCCGAGGAAGACCACCAGCGCCACCGCCGAGCCGACGTACGCGGTCTTCAACGACACCGCGCCGGTGACCAGTTCGCGGGTGGCGGTGCGCGGGTTCCGGGCGTCGAGCTCGCGGTCGATGATCCGGTTGGCCGCCATCGCGAAGGTCCGCAGACCGACCATGCACACGGTGACGACGAACAGTTCGCCCCAGTGCACCCGCTTGTCCGCGAGGAACATCGCGGTCAGCGCGGCGATGTAGGCGAAGGGCAGGGCGAAGACCGAGTGCTCGATCATCACCAGGCGCAGGAACGCCTTCGTCCGCCCGGGGACCTCTACCGCGGCCGTGCTGCTCACAGTCCGTACTCCTTCCAGCGGCGGTTCACCAGCGCGGCCGTCGCCGGGTCCGAGGAGACCATCTCCGGCCAGCCGCCGTCCCGGGTGTACCCCTCCTCGGGCAGCTTCCTGGTCGCGTCGATGCCGGCCTTGCCGCCCCAGAACTGCTGGTACGAGGCGTGGTCCAGGTGGTCCACCGGGCCCTCGACCACGGTGAGGTCGCGGCTGTAGTCGACGTTGCCGAAGGCCCGCCAGGCGACTTCCCGGTAGTCGTGCACGTCGCAGTCGGAGTCCACCACGATGATCAGCTTGGTCAGCGACATCATGTGCGCGCCCCAGATCGCGTGCATCGTCTTCTGGGCGTGCTTGGGGTACTTCTTGTCGATCGAGACGATCACGCAGTTGTGGAAGCCGCCGGCCTCGGGCAGGTCGTAGTCGACGATGTCCGGGATGATGATCTTCAGCAGCGGCAGGAAGAACCGCTCGGTGAACTTGCCCAGCGGGCCGTCCTCGGTCGGCGGGCGGCCGACCACGATGGACTGGAGGATCGGACGGCGGCGCATCGTCACGCAGTCGATCGTCAGCGCGGGGAACGGCTCCTGCGGGGTGTAGAAGCCGGTGTGGTCGCCGAACGGGCCCTCGGGCAGCATCTCCCCGGGCTCCAGCCAGCCCTCCAGGACCACCTCGGCGTCGGCCGGGACCTGGAGCGGCACCGTCTTGCAGTCGACCATCCGCACCCGCTCGCCCGCGATGAAGCCGGCGAAGAGGTACTCGTCGATGTCGCCGGGCAGCGGCGCGGTGGCCGCGTAGGTGACGGCCGGGGGGCAGCCGAAGGCGATCGCGACCGGGAGGCGCTCGCCCCGCTTGGCCGCCACCGCGTAGTGGTTGCGGCTGTCCTTGTGGATCTGCCAGTGCATGCCGATGGTGCGGCGGTCGTGCCGCTGGAGCCGGTAGAGGCCCAGGTTGCGGATGCCGGTGTCCGGGTCCTTGGTGTGGGTCAGGCCCAGGTTGAAGAAGGAGCCGCCGTCCAGCGGCCAGGTGAAGAGGGCGGGCAGCTCGTCCAGGTCGACGTCGTCGCCGGTGAGCACCACCTCCTGCACCGGGGCGTCACCGGACTTCACGTTCCGGGGCGGGACGTGGGTCATCGAGGCGAGCTTGCCGAAGGCGTCCCGGAAGCCGGTGAAGCCCTGCGGCAGCTCCGGCCTGAGCAGCCCGGCGATCTTCTCCGAGATGTCGTCCGGGCCCTTGAGGCCGAGCGACTTGGCCAGCCGCCGCTCGGTGCCGAAGACGTTCATCGCCAGCGGCATCGACGATCCCCTGACGTTCTCGAAGAGCAGCGCCGGGCCCTTGGCCTTCTGCACCCGGTCGACGATCTCGCCGATCTCCAGGTGCGGGTCCACCTCCGCCTTGATGCGCTTGAGGTCGCCCTCGCGGTCGAGGGCCCGGAGAAACGAGCGGAGATCGTCGTATGCCATGCCTGTCAGTATCCGCCACCCGATAGCCTGGCCGGGTCAAGGGCCCCTGGAAGGCGCCCGCCGCCACCGTCGCCGCCAGGGAGGAGAACCCGGCCGTGCTGAGGATTCTTCTGACCATCATCCTTCCGCTCGCGCTCTGGGTCTGGGCGTTCGTGGACTGCCTGACCACGCCCGAGGACGAGGTGAAGCACCTGCCGAAGGTGGTCTGGGTGCTGATCGTGCTGCTCTTCCCGCCGCTGGGCCCGATCGCCTGGCTGATCGCCGGCAAGCGGCGCGGCTTCCTGCCGGCCGCCCCCGCCGGGGCCCACGCGGGGTACCCGGCCGACGACCGCCAGGGCCGCCCGGCCCCGCGCGGCGGACGGCCGACGGCGCCGGACGACGACCCGGAGTTCCTCGCCTCGTTGAAGAGGAACGACAAAGACCACGAGGACATGCTGAAGCAGTGGGAGTCCGATCTGCGGCGTCGCGAGCGCGAGCTGCGCGACCGCGACGAGCCCGAGGACGGCAAGAAGAGCTGATCGGAGCCGGTCCGACCGCTCGCCCGGACAGCCCACCCCTGACACCCGGGGTGGGCTGCGGTGTTTTTGGCGCTTCCCTACGACTTTCCGCCGTCTCGCCCGGCCGGCGGCCGCTCCGCCGCCGGACTTGAGCAGACCTTGAGCGCGACCCCAGAGGACCGGCCTACATTGCTAAAAGACGGCCCTGACCTGCGCTTTCCTTCATGTTCAGATCATCGGGCCATCACCTGCCCGACAACCCCCGGTACCCGAGTGAACACCGAGCGCTCAGCGGCTGAACCAACCGCTTCTGTCCAGGCCTGACAGCGAAACGAACCCGACCTTGTACGGAATCGACGCCGAAACCAGCGCACGGCCCCTCGTACAGTCATAAGTGAAGAAAGTGATTCGCAGCCGGGGGCACAGCATGACGTTGGCTGTCGGACAGTTCCCTCACCCTTGGAGTGGTTCGAGATGACGGTTGTGCATGAGGCGCAGGTCGACGGTGGGGCCCCCGAGGTCCCGGCCGACGCCCGCGGACGGGTCGCCGAGCTGCACGAGCTGCGCGAGAAGGTGCGCCGCGGCCCCAGCGACAAGGCCACCGAGGCCCAGCACGCCAAGGGCAAGCTGACCGCCCGCGAGCGCATCGAGCTGCTGCTGGACGAGGGCTCCTTCCGCGAGGTCGAGCCGCTGCGCCGGCACCGCGCCCAGGGCTTCGGCCTGGAGGCCAAGAAGCCGCACACCGACGGCGTGATCGTCGGCTGGGGCACGGTCCACGGCCGCACCGTCTTCACCTACGCGCACGACTTCCGGATCTTCGGCGGCGCGCTGGGCGAGGCCCACGCGCAGAAGATCCACAAGATCATGGACATGGCCATCGCGGCCGGTGCCCCGCTGGTGTCGCTGAACGACGGCGCCGGCGCCCGCATCCAGGAGGGCGTCACCGCCCTGGCCGGCTACGGCGGCATCTTCCAGCGCAACACCAAGGCCTCCGGCGTCATCCCGCAGATCTCGGTGATGCTCGGCCCGTGCGCCGGCGGCGCCGCGTACTCCCCCGCGCTGACCGACTTCGTCTTCATGGTCCGCGAGACCTCGCAGATGTTCATCACCGGCCCCGACGTCGTCCAGGCGGTCACCGGCGAGAAGATCACCCAGAACGGCCTCGGCGGCGCGGACGTGCACGCCGGCGTCTCCGGTGTCTCCCACTTCGTCTACGACGACGAGCAGTCCTGCATCGAGGAGGTCCGCTACCTCCTGTCGCTGCTGCCGCAGAACAACCGCGAGATGCCGCCGTCCGTGATGACGGACGACCCGGTCGAGCGCCGCAACGACAGCCTGCTGGACCTGGTGCCCGCCGACGGCAACCGCCCGTACGACATGCGCAAGGTGATCGAGGAGGTCGTCGACCACGGCGAGTTCCTGGAGGTCCACGAGCGCTGGGCCACCAACGTGCTGTGCGTGCTCGCCCGGGTCGACGGCCACGTCACCGGCATCATCGCCAACCAGCCGCAGTCGCTGGCCGGCGTGCTGGACATCAACGCGAGCGAGAAGGCCGCCCGCTTCGTCCAGATGTGCGACGCCTTCAACATCCCGCTGGTCACCCTGCTCGACGTCCCCGGCTTCCTGCCCGGCGTCGACCAGGAGCACGGCGGCATCATCCGGCACGGCGCCAAGCTGCTGTACGCGTACTGCAACGCCACCGTGCCGCGCATCTCGCTGATCCTGCGCAAGGCCTACGGCGGCGCCTACATCGTGATGGACTCCCGCTCGATCGGCGCGGACCTGTCCTACGCCTGGCCGACCAACGAGATCGCCGTGATGGGCGCCGAGGGCGCGGCCAACGTCATCTTCCGGCGCGAGATCAACGCCGCCGAGGACCCGGACGCCATGCGCGCCCAGAAGATCAAGGAATACAAGAACGAGCTGATGCACCCGTACTACGCGGCCGAGCGCGGCCTCGTGGACGACGTCATCGACCCGGCCGAGACCCGCCAGGTGATCGCTTCCGCCCTGGCCATGCTCCGCACCAAGCACGCGGACCTGCCCAGCCGCAAGCACGGCAACCCGCCGATGTAACGCCCGCTCCACCGCAGCAGTCCACCGGGGCACCCGCCCCAGACCACAGCAACCCGGGGGAGAAACCAGGACATGACCGCTTCCGCCGAACCCCTCGTCCGCATCGTCCGCGGCAGTCTCACCGACGAGGAACTCGCCGCCCTGACCGCCGTCCTCGCCGCGCGCGCCGCCGCGCAGCAGGCCGCCGCCGCCGCTCCCGTCGAGCCGATCGCCAGCTGGCAGCGCCTGGAGCGCCGCCCGGCGTACTACTCGCCGGTCAGCTGGCAGCAGGCCGCCTGACGGCCCACGGCCCGGGCCTCCGGCCGGTCACCCCGTTCGGGTGACCGGCCGTCGTGCGTTCCTCCCGGGACCGCGCGGGCCCGGGCGCTCCCACCTGCCCGACCGAGGCCGGAAGGGCCCGCGAAAGGCTCGGTAGGATACCTGCTGGACGGTATGCGTCCGCCGCCCCGTCCGCCCCCACAGGACCGGCCGCTGCCGAGTACCAGAACTTTCCAGGGAGGCTGCGATGGCCAGGCAGGCACGCGCGCTGGCGACCCGCCAGGCGGTACTCGTCGCGGCGGCCGAGGTGTTCGACGAGCGGGGCTACGCCGCCGCCACGATGTCCGGGATCCTGGACCGCGCCGGCGTCACCAAGGGCGCGCTGTACTTCCACTTCCACTCCAAGGAGGAGCTGGCCCTCGCCGTCATCGAGGGGCAGGGCGCCTTCATCTCCGGCTGGGAACCGACCTCGGACAGTCCGGTGCAGAACCTGATCGACCTCGGGTACGCCTTCGCCCGCGCGCTCCGGACCGACCCGCTGGTGCGCGGCAGCATCCGGCTGACGATCGAGCACGGCAGCTTCACCCAGCCGCAGCTCGCGGCCTACCAGGGGTGGATGGACACGGTCCGGGTCCTGCTGGAGCGGGCCAGGGAGGCGGGGGACCTCCACCCGGGGATCGACCTGACCGCGGCCTCCGGGGTGATCACCGGCGCGGTCACCGGCATCCAGCTGAGCTCCCAGGTGCTGGCCGACCGGCAGGACCTGATCCAGCGGCTGTCCGACCTGTGGACGCTGCTGCTGCCCGGCCTGGTCCAGCCGCACGCGCTCGCCCGGCTGAGCGTCGGCGAGCGGGCCTGAGGCACCTCGGCGGGCGAGCCTGAGGCACCGGGCGGGCCCGCGGCGCCGGGCGGCCCCCGTCGGCCGGCTCCGGTCAGACCCGGTAGCCGCCCCGGTGCTCGGCCGCCACCAGGGCCGGCAGCGCGGCCGTCCAGAGCCGGCTCACGGCCTCGGGCCCCGGCCGGTCCGTCTCCTCGCCCGCCAGCAGCACCTGGCCGGCCGCCGCCGCGGTGAGCAGTTCGGCGGCGGCCCGCCGGTCCACCCCGGCGCACAGCTCACCGGCCTCGGCGGCGCGGTCCAGCAGGCGGTGGACGACGGCGGTGAGACTGCGCCAGGCGACGTCCGGGCCCACCGGGCCCGGCGCACCGTCCCGGCGCGGTGGGCCCGGACGGCCGAGCCGGATGCCGGCCCGCACCACCACGTCCTCGCGCAGCATCCCGGCCAGTTCGTGCGAGAAGTCGATCAGGCCCTGGAGCGCCGGGCCCTCGGCCCGCAGGGCGCGCAGCGCGGCCGAGCCGACCTCCCGCCCGGCGGCGCAGCGCACCCCGTCGGCGAGGGCCTGCTTGGACACGAAGTGGAAGTAGAGGGCCCCCTTGCTCACCCCGGCCCGGCGGCTGATGTCGACCAGGCTGGCGGCCTCGAAGCCCACCCGCGCGAAGGTCTCCGCGGCGGCGAGCAGTACGGCCCGCCGGGTCCGCCCAGCCCGTTCCTGCTTGACCACTGGCCCCCTCCGGACTCGGCCGGGCGCGATCCCCGCCCCACCCGGCTGCTGTCGGCGCGGCCCCTTCGGGGAGCGGCGCTCGCATGCGGAGCGTACCGTCCGAAACCGCATGGTTGGTATCTAATCTAGCGCTTGCTCCGCCCCCGTCGTCCAGCGGGAACAGCCCTCCCCCCATGGCCTGAGCCACCCCGAACAGGCATTCCCCCAGTCCACGGGGCAGGTAGCGTGATCGGGCCGGTACGGTCGGCCGGGGCACCCCCAGTCGCCAAAGACAAACCGGGTGGTATGTATGTTTTGCTCGGACGGCCGCGGCGGCCGCTCCGACCGACACCCTGAATCGGGGGCCAGTCATGCCATCGATCGTAGAGCCGGACCCGCACGGCCCGTACCCCCACCCCGGCCCGGGCGACGCCGACGGTCCCGGCTTCCACGACGGCCCCGTGACCGGCTACGACTTCCACGACCGGACCGTCTCCCGGCACCTGGTGCACCGCGCCTCGGTGTCCGAGGTCTTCCTCACCGGCTGGCAGGCCACCGGCCCGTACGACTTCCTGCTCGGCGCCCAGTGGCCCCGGCTGCACGGCTTCTACCGGCTGCCCGGCGACCGCTACCACGACCCGGTGCTGCTGGCGGAGACGATCCGGCAGGCCGGGCTGCTGATCGGCCACGCCGGGTTCGGGGTGCCGCGCGGCCACCAGTTCGTCATGGAGGACCTCTCCTACGCGCTCGGCGAGCCCGGACTGCCCGGCCTGGCCGTCACACCCGGCCCCGTCTCGCTGATGCTCGGCGTCGGCTGCGAGGACGTCCGGATGCGGCACGGCGGGCTGGTCTCGCTGCGGGTGCGCATCGAGGTCACCAGGGAGGGCCGGCCGATCGGCCACGGCACCGGCCAGCTGCGGGTCCTCTCCCCCGCCTCGTACGCCCGGCTGCGCGGCCCCGCGCGGCGCGTCGTCCCGCCGCGGCCGCCGGCGCCCGCCGCGCCCGAGCTGGTCGGCCGCGTCCAGCCCGCGGACGTGGTGCTCAGCCCGACCCTGGCACCGGACACCTGGCTGCTGCGGGCCGACGTCACGCACCCGGTGCTGTTCGACCACGAGCTGGACCACGTGCCGGGAATGCTGGTGCTGGAGGCCGCCCGGCAGGCCGCCCAGCGGCTGTGCCACCCCGAGCCGGTGGTGCCGGTCGAGCTGGTGACCTCCTTCGGCCGCTACATCGAACTGGACCGGCCCTGCTTCGTCCGGGCGGCCACCGAGCCGGCCGCGACGGGCGGCCGTCCGGCCGTCCTGGTCCAGCTGCTCCAGGACGGCCGGACGGCGGCCGAGTGCCGGGTGCTCACCGAGCCGGTGCACGGACCGGCCGGGGAGCCGGGGGTGCCGGCCAGGCGGGACGCCTACGACGGCCGCCCCGCCACGCCCGGCCTCGGCGGCACCCGGCTGCCGCTGGCGAGCTGACGGCCGCGCTCAGGCGGCCATCAGCGCGGACGGCCGGCCCGCGTGCATCACGCTCAGGTTGGTCGCCAGCCGGACCGGGTCCTGGGCCAGCCAGAGCCGCAGCGCCGCGCCCAGGGCGGCGCTCGCCGACTCGACCCGGACGTCGGTGATCTGCGCGATCCTGGCCGCGCCGGGCACCAGCAGGTCGGCCAGCGGGGTCGGCAGCCAGACCGTCAGGGCGCAGGGCGCGGGCACCGCCAGCGCCCCCAGCAGCCGGTAGGCGTCTCCCGGCGCGCTGAGCGTGGGGATGATGTCCAGCAGCGCGTCGGACACCACCTCGGACACGTCGCTCCGGTGTCCCTGGGCGAGCCTGCGGAGCAGCATGCGCTCGGCGGCGGTGATTCGGACGGTCAGCATGACCTCGTCGCACTCCATCGCGCGATTTCCTCCTCGAATCCCTCTCGCACCGGCCGGCGGCCGGCGCGCACTACCCCTGTCTGCACCTCGGCCCGGCTACCTGTGGGAGAGCCGGGCCGGTGGGTGATCGTGTGCCCCGGTCAGATCCCCGCGTAGGAGTGCTTTCCGGTGACGAAGATGTTCACGCCGTAGTAGTTGAAGAGCCAGCAGGCGAACGCCGCCAGCGCCAGGTACGCGGCCTTGCGGCCCTTCCAGCCGGCCGTCGCCCGGGCGTGCAGGTAGCAGGCGTAGGCGACCCAGGTGATGAACGACCAGGTCTCCTTCGGGTCCCACTCCCAGTACTTGCCCCAGGCCGCCTCGGCCCAGATCGCGCCCGCGATGATGGTGAAGGTCCACAGCGGGAAGACCAGGGCGTTGATCCGGTAGGACAGCTTGTCGAAGGTGGACGCGGCGGGCAGCCGGTTGCACACCGAGACCCGGACGCGGGCCAGCAGGATCCGCGTCCGCGAGTACGTCCGCCCGTCGTGCGACCGCGCCGCGCCCGGCTGCAGGAAGTCGTACTTCCCGGCCTCGACCCGGGTGTGGTACGAGTCCTGCCACAGGTACAGCAGCGTGGCGATGAACGCCGCGTAGAAGGCACCGCCGCAGAAGATCGCGGTGGACACGTGGATCGCCAGCCACGGCGAGTGCAGCGCCGGGACGAGCTGCTCGGAGTCGGTGTACAGCACCGTGGTGGCGATGCCGAGGGTCAGCAGCACCGCGAGGACGACCGGCAGGCCGAGCCAGCGGACCTTCTTCTTCGCGGCCAGCAGCACCAGGTACGCGGCCGTCATCGCGAAGGCGAAGGCGCAGGAGAACTCGTACATGTTGCCCCACGGCCAGCGGGACACCGACAGGCCGCGGGTGACGATCCCGCCCACGTGCAGCAGGGCCGCGAGCACGGTGAGCGAGATGGCGATCCGGCCGGCCAGGTCGGCCTTCTCGTTGGTGCCGGCCGCGCCCGGGCCGTCCTCCTCGTCCGCCGCGCGCCCGCTGGTGACCACCGTCGCGCCCTCGCCCGCGATCGCGGTGCGGGTGAGCGTGGTGGTGCCGCCGCCGGCGCCGGCCACCGTGACGGTGACCTTCTTCGCGCCCTTCGGCGCCGCTGCCGCGACGGTCTCGCCGAGGCTGCCCGCCTGCTCCTTCGAGCGGACGGCGACGGCGCCCTTGCTGCCGAAGGTCCACTCGATCATGTGGGCGAACATGGCGAGCGTGTAGACCACCATCGCCGAATAGATCAGGTTGTTGGAGAGGTCGGCCAGCTGTGGGTCGACCGCCGAGGCGAGTTGCACCGTCTACTCCTTGGAGTTCTGGTCGGCAGGGACTGCGGGGGCTGAGGCCTCGGCCTCGGGGTCGTCGGGCACTGCGTCGGGCTCGGGCGCGGCGGCCGGTCGCCCGGCGCCGTCCTCATCGTCCTCGTCGACCCCGTCGGAGGCCGGGGCGTCGTCCCCGTCGGAGGCCGGGGCGTCGTCCTCCTCGGAGGCCGGGGCGTCGTCCTGGAGGTCCACCGCGAGTTCCGCCAGCTCCTCGGCGATCTTCGCCGACTCGCTGCGGGCCAGCCCGGCCAGCTCCACCTGGGTGCCGCCGCCCGGCAGGGCGACCGCCCGCACCCAGATCCGGCGGCGCTGGATGAACAGCGAGCCGATCAGGCCGAGGATCGCCAGCACGCCGCCGGCCAGGGCGATCTCGTTGCCCGGGCGGTGCGTGATGTTGAAGCTGGCCCACTGCTTGTAGCCCTCGAAGGTGACGGAGCCGTAGCCGTCGGGGAGGGTCCAGCCCTGGCCCGGCTTGAGCCTGGCCTTGGCCGGCTGGCCGTCCTGGGTCAGCTGGGTGAGCTTGCGGGTGTTGAGCTGGTAGACGTTCTGCGGCAGGCCGGAGTCGGTGCCCAGGTCGCCCGCGAAGGCGTTCAGCACCAGCTCGGGGGCGGCGGCACCGGGGAACAGCGAGACCGGTCCGGTGCCCTCGAAGCTCAGCGGGGCGGTCGGCAGGAAGAAGCCGGAGAAGCCCATCTGGGTCTTGTTGCCGTCCGGACCGACGCCGTAGTCGGAGGCCTTCACGACGCCGGTGGAGGTCAGGTTGCCGTCCTGCGGCAGGAACGGGACGGCGCCCTGGTAGACGACGTCGCCCTTGCCGTTCTTGAGGGTGATCACCGGGGCGTAGCCGTGGCCGATCAGGTAGACCTTGCTGCCGCCGATCTCCAGCGGGTGGTTGACCTCGATCGTCGACTGCTTGAGCTTCGACTGGTCGCTGCCCTCGTAGTACTCGACGTTCGCGGTGAACTGCCGGGCGGCACCGATCTGGTCGCCCTTGGTCTGGAACTCCGAGGTGAAGCCGTTCAGCTTCAGGTAGAAGGGGTCCAGGTCCTGACTGCCGTAGAACCGGGTGCCGGTGAAGTCGTCGAGCTGGGTGATGGTGTTGGAGTAGCCCTCGCCCTCGACCATCAGCTTGCCGCCGGTGCCGGCGGCCAGGCTGGACCAGGCGAAGCCGCCGAGCAGCGCGAACAGCGACAGGTGGAAGAGCAGGTTGCCGACCTCGCGCAGGTAGCCCTTCTCGGCGGCCACCGCGCCGCCGGACAGGTGGGCGCGGAAGCCGCGCTTGCTCAGCAGCCGGTGCGCGGCGGCGTTCACCGTCCCGGCGTCCGCCGTGGTGCGCCAGGCCGCGTGCACCGGCATCCGGGTCAGGTTGCGCGGCGCGGCCGGCGGCTGGGAGCGCAGCACGCCGACGAACTGCCAGGTGCGCGGGACGATGCAGCCGGCCAGCGAGACGAACAGCAGGATGTAGATCGCGGAGAACCAGACCGAGCTGTAGACGTCGAACAGCTGGAGCTTCTCGTAGATCGGCGCGACCGTGGTGTGCTGCGCCTTCCAGGTCTGCACCTTGAACTGGTTCTGGCCGTTCTGCGGGATCAGCGAGCCCGGGATGGCGGCCAGCGACAGCAGGAACAGCAGGACCAGGGCGACCCGCATCGAGGTCAGCTGGCGCCACATCCAGCGCGCCCAGCCGAACGCCCCTATGCCGACCGGTCCCTCGGACTCGACCGGCGCGGTGCTGAGCCGTTCGGCGGCGGCGTCGTCCGGCGCCGGGGGCTGCTCGGTCTCGGTCGTGGTCTTGCTCACGGTCAGATTCCGATCTGGAAGTCGGCGGTCCAGGACTGCAACTGGCTCATCATCGAGTCCCAGATCCCGGTGACGAGCAGCAGACCGACCGCGACGAGCATGCCGCCGCCGATCCTCATGACGAGCGGGTAGTGCCGCTTGACCCAGCCGAAGGCGCCCAGCGCCCTGCGGAAGGCCACCGCGGCCAGGATGAACGGTACGCCGAGGCCCAGGCAGTAGAAGGTGGTCAGCAGCGCGCCGCGCTGGGCGTCGGCCTGGTTCAGGGCCAGGTTCTGCACGGCCGTCAGGGTCGGCCCCATGCAGGGCGTCCAGCCGACGCCGAACACCACTCCGAGCATCGGGGCGCCCAGCAGGCCGACGGCCGGGCGGCGGTGCGACCGGACCTCGCGCATGCTCAGCCCGGGCACCAGGCCCATGAACGCCAGGCCCATCACGATGGTGAGCGAACCCAGCACGATGCTGATGATCCGCTTGTAGTCCTGGAGCTCCTGGCCGAAGTAGCCGAACAGGGCTCCGGTGGAGACGAACACCGCGGTGAAACCGAGGATGAACAGCACCACGCCGAGCAGCATCCGGCCGCGCCGGGAGCCGCGGGCGTCCGCGAGGTCCGCGGCGGAGAAGCCGGTCACGTACGACAGGTAGCCGGGGACGAGCGGCAGCACGCACGGCGAGAAGAAGGACGCCAGCCCCGCCAGCAGCGCGACCGGAGCGGCGGCCAGCAGCGCGCCGCTCTGGACGGTCGAGGTGGTGTCGGCGAGCTGCTGCGGCAGACTCACTGCTTCTGCTCCGCGACCACCGGCTGGAGGATCGACTCCAGCGCGTCCTCGGTGGTGCCGCCGACGGCGCGGGCGGCGAGCTTGCCGTCGCGGTCGACGATCAGGGTGGTCGGGATGGACTGCGGGTTGAGGCTGCCCTTGGGGAACTTCAGGAGCTGGGTGCCGGCCGGGTCGAACAGGCTCGGGTACGTGACGCCCTGCTCCTGCTCGAAGCGGACGGCGTTCTGCTTCTCGGTGTCCCGGGTGTTGATGCCGAGGAACTGGACGCCCTGGTCCTTGTACTTCTCCGAGACGTTCTGGAGGCTCTTGGCCTCGGCCCGGCACGGACCGCACCAGGAGCCCCAGACGTTCAGCACGACGACCTTGCCCCGGTAGTCGGAGAGCTTGGCCGGGGTGCCCTCCAGCGTCTCCCCGGTGATGTCCGGCGCGTCCCCGCGCTTGCCGGCGTCCGCCTTCGACAGGTTGGTGCCCTTGACCGTGACGAAGCCGACCTGGCCCTCGCCGCTGCCCGACGAGCCCGCGGAGGAGCAACCGGTGAGGGCGAGCGCAGCGGCGGCGACGGTGGCGGCGGCTGCTGCGGCGACACGGGGACGGGGGCGCGTCATGGCAGACATGTGAAAAGTTTCGCATGGAGTTCCGGGCCGGTTCGCCGGGGTCCTCCCTTGCGCGTGGCACCCCTTCTGACCTGCGACGAAATCGGGTCACCCGGCAGATACCAGGTGACCCGAAGTCATACTTACCTACCGCTTACGCGGGGCTAGGCGCCGAAGCTCTTGCCCACCGGCTTGTCTCCCTTGCGGCCCTTGCCCACCAGGTGCGCGGGCAGCAGGTCGCGGGCCGGCTCGCGGTAGCCGACCGAGACGATCCTGTCGTCCTCGAAGGTGAAGCTGGTCAGCGAGGCCAGCGAGCACTGCCGGTTGCGCGGGTCGTGCCAGAGCCGGCGGCGCTCCACGAAGGAGCGGAGGATCCAGATCGGCAGCTGGTGGCTGACGCAGACCGCCTCGTGCCCGCGCGCGGCGTCCCTGGCGGCGCCGAGCGCACCCATCATCCGCACCACCTGGTCGAGGTACGGCTCGCCCCAGGAGGGCTTGAACGGGTTGGTGAGGTACTTCCAGTAACCCGGGTTCCGCAGCGAACCGTCGCCGACGCCGAAGGTCTTGCCCTCGAAGACGTTCTCCGCCTCGATCAGCCGCCCGTCCACCGCGACCTCCAGGCCGTGTGCCCCGGCGATCGGCGCGGCGGTCTCCTGGGCCCGCTCCAGCGGGGAGGCCACCACGTGGGTGACGTCCCGGTCGGCCAGGTCCTCACCGACCCGCTCGGCCATCTTCCGGCCCAGCTCGGACAGGTGGTAGTCCGGCAGCCGCCCGTACAGGACGCCCTCCGGGTTGTGCACCTCGCCGTGCCGCATCACGTGGACGACGGTGATCTCTTTGGCGCTCACTTCTCGACTACTCCTGGGACTCAGAGGGTTCAGGCCGTGGCGGCGGCAGCGGCGCGCGCGGCGGCCGGCAGCGCGGCGGCGATCCGCTCGATCGCCCGCTCGTCGTGGGCCGCCGAGACGAACCAGGACTCGAAGGCGGATGGCGGCAGGTAGACGCCCTCGGCCAGCATCGCGTGGAAGAAGGCGGTGAAACGGTACGCCTCCTGGGTCTTCGCCTCGTCGTAGTCGGTGACGGCGGCCTCGGTGAAGAACACCGAGAACATGTTCCCCGCGGTCTGGAGACGGTGCGCCACGCCCTCCTTGGCGAGCGCCTCGGTGACCAGGCCGGAGATCTCGGCGGCGACCCGGTCCACCGTCGCGTACACCTCGTCGGTGCAGCCGCGCAGCTGGGCCAGGCCGGCCGCGGTGGCGATCGGGTTCCCGGACAGGGTGCCCGCCTGGTAGACCGGGCCGGCCGGGGCCAGGTGCGCCATCACGTCGGCGCGGCCGCCGAAGGCCGCGGCCGGGAAGCCGCCGCCCATGACCTTGCCGAAGGTCAGCAGGTCCGGCGCCCAGCCCTCGTTCGCGGCCTCCAGGCCGTACCAGCCGGCCTTGGAGACGCGGAAGCCGGTCATCACCTCGTCGGAGATGAACAGCGCGCCGTTCTCCCGGCAGAGCCGGGCCAGGCCGCCGTTGAAGCCGGGCAGCGGCGGGACGACGCCCATGTTGCCGGGCGAGGCCTCGGTGATCACACAGGCGATCTCGCCCGGGTGGGCGGCGAACGCCCGCTCGACGGCGGCCAGGTCGTTGTACGGCAGCACGATGGTGTCGCCGGCCTGGGCGCCGGTGACGCCCGGGGTGTCCGGCAGGCCGAAGGTGGCCACGCCGGAACCGGCGGCGGCCAGCAGCGCGTCCACGTGACCGTGGTAGCAGCCGGCGAACTTGACCACCTTCGCGCGGCCGGTGAAGCCGCGGGCCAGCCGGATCGCGGACATCGTGGCCTCGGTGCCCGAGGAGACCAGGCGGACCTGCTCGACCGGGGCGACCCGGGCGACGATCTCCTCGGCCAGCTCGACCTCGCCTTGGCCGGGAGTGCCGAAGGAGGTGCCGTGGGAGACGGCCCGCCGGACGGCGTCGATCACCTCGGGGTGCGCGTGGCCGAGGATCATCGGACCCCACGAGCACACCAGGTCGACGTACTCGCGGCCGTCGGCGTCGGTGAGGTAGGGGCCGGTGCCGGACACCATGAAGCGCGGCGTGCCGCCGACCGCGCGGAAGGCGCGCACCGGGGAGTTGACGCCGCCGGGGGTCACCACGGAGGCGCGGTCGAACAGCGACTGGGACTGGGGGGCTTCGTAGGGATAGCTCACAAAAGACATGGTCTCAAATCGTGTCCTTGCGCTCTGCATGTCCGACCCGATCATCTGGAACGATGATCCGGGCACCGTTGTCTGTACGGTTGTCCGTACAGCAGGGGCCGCTGACTGCACCGGACCGGGGACCAGTCAGACTGTGTACACAGAGTGCGCAGGCGCTCCGGTCTGTGTGCAGGGGTGTGAAGAGGACTGCCGCGTACCGCGAGTGGGTACGGCGGCGCATGACGGGTAAGGAGCACGACCGGTGGGACGCCGGACGTGCGGGGGTCTGTCGATTCCGGCGAATTCCGGTGAGGATGGTCCGAGTGTCCGAGGCGCAGGACGGCTACGACGAGGCCGCGGGGGGCTCCCGCCGGCCCACCGAGGCCGCACGCGGGGGTACGGGAGCGGGTGCGGGAGCGGGTACGGGTCGAGGTCGTCGCGGCGGTGAGAGGCGGGGTGAGGGACGCGTGGGGGTGACGTACAAGTACTTCGGCGCCCCTGACCGCGCGACCGCCGCCAGAGTCCCCACCGCCCTGGGGCCCGGCGGACTCGGCCTGGACGCCGGCGAGCTGGGCTCGCTGGGGCGGCTCGGCGACCTGATGGAGACCAGCGGCTCCCCCACCGGCCACCTCTCCACCAAGATCAAACCGGAGACCATGAGCGCCATGGTGCTCACCGGCATCCAGGGGGTCCCGCTGCACCAGGTGCCGCCGCTGGAGCTGGTCGTGCTGCACCCCGACTACGCCGTCGTCCAGCTCCCCCACAACGTCGTCGAACCGCTGCGCAAGGCCGACGAGACCGAACTCGGCGCCGCCGCCTTCATCTGGTCCACCGTGCCGGACCGGCGCGGACCGCGGGACGCGTTCGTGATCTACAGCATGCTGCACGAGTGGCAGGACTTCGCCAACCGGCTGCACGAGGCCGGGCACCAGCTGTACTGCCTGGTCTGGCCGTGACCTGCGGGTTCGCCCACTTCTGATCACTCGTCAACAGGATCCGGGGCGGGCACCCGAAAGGTGCCGTCAGGCGGCCAAGGCACATCCAGGGCACACGGGCCCGGAAGTGCCCTGGCCGCGCTCCTGCCCGGCCACGCCGAGGAGGAAGTCGTCGGTGGCCGAGCGGGCACGACCCTCGCTGCTCGGCATGAGGTGAGTGTAGGTCCGGAGCGTGAAGCCGGGATCCGAGTGGCCGAGGTAGACCGCAAGGGCCTTGATGCTGGTACCGCCTTCGAGCTGGGCCGAGGCGTACGTGTGGCGGAGAGCGTGCATGCCGTCGTCGGGCGCCGCCTCGAAGTACTGCGAGCCGCTCGTGCGGGGCGGGATGACACCGGCGTGCACCAGGGCGCGCTTCCAGAGGCCCTGGTTGAAGACGCTCCGGTTGTACGGCTTCCCCTTGGCGTCCACAAAGAGGAGCTTGAGGGTCTTCGGCTTGCCGTCGGGCTTGTGCCACGGCAGCGTCGCGGGCGTCGGCTTGAACACCGCGAAGTGGGCCCGAAGAGCCTTGGCCGTGGCCGGCGACAGCGGCACGGAGCGGATCTTGTCACCCTTCGGCAGCGCGAACACCATCTTCGAGCCGACGAAGCGGATCTGCTGGTTCACGTGCAACCAGCCTCCCTCGAAGTCGATGTCATCCTCCGTCAGCGCGAAGATCTCGCCCTGACGGAGGCCGCAGCCGACACCCACCGCGCCGCCGGCGCGGAAGCTCTCGGGGAGTCCCTCCAGGACCGCCAGCACCCGCTCACGGGTCCACGGCACGACGGGCTTCGGCGGGACCTTTGGCCACGACACGGAGGACGCCTTGCACGGGTTGCGCCTCAGGATGCCGGAGTCGACGGCGGCATCGAAGATGCTGCTGAGCACGTCGCCGATGCCACCGATCGTGGAAGCCGCCAGCGGGACCTCCAGCAGCTCCTTGATCCATGCACGAACCGGCTCGGGATCGTTGAACACCCGCATCTCACGGTGGCCGAGGCGCCCGACGATGTGGTTCCGCACCACGCACTCGTAGCGGACCTCCGTCGTCGGGCCCGCAGTGTTGTTCTTGAACCACTTCGTGGCGTACGCGCCGAGGGTGATCCTGGTCGCCGCAGGGTCGATGTACGTGCCGTCGTCCAAGGCTGCCTTGAGCTCGGCGACGCGGCTGTCGGCCTTGGTCTTGAGCTCGAAGTCCTCCTTCTTCTGATTCCCCTGGGGGTCGCGGTAGCGGACCTGCCAGCGCTTGCCCTTGCCGTGCTCGGCGGTGGGGTACTTGCCCTTGTGCTCGCGGCAGGGCTTGTCGGTCGGGCGGGGATAGGTCTTGTGCCAGGTGTCGTAGACGGTCGCCATTCGGCTCCTTCGCGCTGGGGCATGAGGGGGCACGGCCTGTGGCCGGCGGTGAGGTGGAAGTGGTGGCGCGGACGGCGGCGCCGGTGAACCGCGAATGCGGAACGCTCGCGGAAGCGCCCCTCGGGGCGGGTGTTGGATGTTTATCGACCGCGACCGGTTTGTCAAATGAGAGATTCCCAAAGAGGCACTTCAGTGCCAATTCGTGCTCGATAGCGCCGGATAGTCCCGAGCCCACTGGCGCCCATGCGCGCTCACCGCCGCTCAAGGGCGATCACAACGTCCAATCGCGGACGCGATGCATCCTGACCTGGCTAGTTGCCTGAGCATGGCCACCCCGACAGGGCGATCAAGATCTTTTGGTGGATTTTCCCGAACTCCTTGCACGCGAGATATTGCGGGCCCTACGTTCGTTATCGACGCCCGGCGAGGTCGCGACGCTTCACCTCGCTCCGGGCGGGCCCGCCGACCGACCCTGAGCCGTTTTAGGTTCCGAGCCGGGTTGTGTGGAGACTTCTCTCCCCAGCGCAGAACGACCCCTTTTCCAAGGGCCCTTCGGCGCGCCCGCACTCCCTTGCCCCCTGCCCACTGGAGACCTCTTGCCCACGACCTTCCGTGCCACCACCCCCGATCGCCGCCCACTGGCCACCGCGGAGGAGCTCGCCGCGTACCTCGGCGTCCCGCTCGGGACCGTGTACGCGTGGCGACACCGCGGCCAGGGCCCCGTGGCGATCAAGGTCGGCCGGCACCTGCGCTACCGCTGGGCGGAGGTGGAAGCCTGGCTGGACGGCCAGAGCGCCGACCAGACCGCCTGACCAGCCGCCCCTCACCCCCTTCCCGTTTCCGCCCTCTACCGCCGGCGCCCGGCGCCCCCTCCGCGTGCCGCGATCTGGAGTCCCACCATCACCTCTCTGTCCCACCCTCTCGACGCCGACGCCGCTATGGAGACGCTGACCGCAGACGGCTCCCCGACCGACCCCCTTCGGACCATCGACGCGCCCCCGGACACGTCCGATTCGCCGGGCGCCGCTCTGCTGGCCGAGCTGCGTGATCACATCCGCCGGTACGCGGTCCTGCCGTCCCCGGAGGCGCTGGACGCAGTCACGCTGTGGGTCGCCGCGACGCACCTGCAGGCGGTGTGGCACCACGCGCCGCGTCTGGCGATCGTGGCTCCGGCCCGCCGGTGCGGAAAGTCCCGCCTGCTCGACATCCTGGTCGAGACCGTCCACGACCCGCTGATCACGGTCAACACCAGCGCGGCGGCGATCTACCGCTCGATCAGCGACCGGCCCAGGACCCTGCTGGTCGACGAGGTCGACACCATCTTCGGCAACCCCCGCACGGCCGAGATGAACGAGGGCCTGCGCGGCCTGCTGAACGCCGGCCACCAGCGCAACCGGCCCGTCACCCGGTCGGTCGGCAACGACCACCAGGCCCGCGAGTTCGACACCTTCGCTATGGCCGCCCTCGCCGGGATCGGCGACCTGCCCGACACGATCATGGACCGATCGGTCGTGATCCGCATGCGCCGCCGTGCCGACGGCGAGGTCGTCGCCCCGCTGCGGGACCGCCGCGACGGCGTCCTGCTCCGGGAAACCCGCGCCAAACTCGCCCTCTGGGCTTCCCTCGTGCGGGAGAAGGCCGAAGCCCTGCACCCGGACATGCCAGTCGAGGACCGCGCCGCCGACACCTGGGAACCCCTGGTGGCCGTCGCCGACCTCGCCGGCGGCTCATGGCCGGACCGCGCCCGCCTGGCGTGCGTCCACATGGTCGCGGCCGAGGAGGAGATCGAGGAGGACAGCTGCGGCGGCGCGCGAATCCTCGCCGACATCCGCCGGATCTTCTTCACCCACGGCGACACGGACACCCTGCCCACCACGGCGATCCTCGCGACACTCAACGACGACCCCGAGGCGCCGTGGGCCGAGCACGGACGCGGCGGCCTCACAGCCCGCGCGCTGGCCGGGCTGCTCAAGGACTACTGCATCTCTTCGGCCAACATCCGCCTGCCCGACGGCACCCAGCGCAAGGGCTACACCTTTAACAAGTTCGCCGACTCCTGGCGCCGCTACTGCCCCAAGGTCCACCCGCTCCCCCAGCGCGCCCTGGCCGGCTGACCCCGACCCCCGGGTGCGGTATATGCCGTCACCGACGTCGCATCCGCTCTCCCGCACGCCCGCCACCGGGACGGCAGCCTTCCGAGAGCCGTCCGCAGGGCCTGCCCGACCACAAGGCGGCCGGCCGGACCGATCCGGCTGTACCGGACCAAGACGGTAGCGGGACGGAGCGACCATCCGCACCGGCCAGTCGTGGCAACGGACTTCAGCACACGAGACGGATGAAACGGACCGCGGCACTCAACCCAAACGGACCGGACGGTCCGCCACCCGCAGGCTTGCGGACCGCCCGGACCGGACCGGTGTCCGAGGCTTGCGGACTTGGACCGGTCCGGTGTCCGGCGGCCTGTCTGAACGCACGGTCCGGAAGCTGCCGGACCGTCTCCCGCGCAGACCAGGCCATCGGACCGTCCGGACCATCCCACCGCCCTGCGCGGACCGGCACGCCGGTCCGTTCACGTTCCGGACGGTCCGGACCGTGGTCCGCCGAACCGGCGGACCGGCGGACCGAAATCCGCTCACCGACCAAGCGGACCGGACCGGTGGACCGGACCCGCTCAGTCCAACGGTCCGTTCACGGAACCGGACCGTCCGCCTCGCGGTCCGTCCGCACCTCGCCCGCATGACCGATCCACCCGAAGACCCAGGAGAGACTCCCTGACCGATCACCAGCACGGCCCCGAGCGCGCCGACAGCCCCGATGCCGGCCTGGAAGCGCTTCTGGACTCGCCTACGTTCGCCCGTGACCTGCGGCGGGCGTTCGGCCCGGGCGGCCCTGGCGGAGCCAGTAGTACCCCGAGTCCGACTCGCGGCCGGACACGGGGAGGCTCCGCCCCAGGGGTGGCGGAGCGGGCCCGGCGCGAGGGCGCGCCGGGGCAGGAGTTCGAGGCCGAGGGCGGCCCCGAACCGGACGAACTCATCGCCGTCCAGACGGCAATCCTCACCGACCGCCGCCGGCACGACAGCCCCACCGAGGCCGGCATCGCCGAGCCGCGCAACCGCCGCTTCGAGGGCGTCAAGCGCGAGGACCGCGTCGGCCCACTGCGGTTCAAGCCCGACGAGCACGCCAGGCTGCAGACGGCTGCGCTCGCCCACGGCTACAACGGCATGTCCGGTTTCGCCGCCGACGTCGTCATGGCGTTCATCGACGGCCGGTTCTTCATCGACCTGCCCCTCGCCGAGGAGCGGCGGGCCACCCACCACTTCCGCTCGGTCTTCCTGCGCAAGCACGACCGCCTGGCCCACAACCTCAACCAGATCGCCCGCGCCGACAACGGCGGCTACGACCGGCCGGCCCACAGCCCCCGGACCATCGACCAACTGCTCCGCCTCCAGACCGAGATCGCCCACGCCTTCCGTCCGTCCGCCAACCAGGAGACCCCGCCCCACCCGTGATCGCCGCCATCAAGGACCCCGGCTCCAACACCCGCGGCCTGCTCGCCTACCTCTACGGCCCTGGCCGCCACGACGAGCACCACGACCCGCACATCGTCGCCGGCTTCGCGATGCTCGCCATGCCCGACCCCGGCCGCGACGAGCAGGCGACCCTCACCCAGCTCGCCCACTACCTCGACGAGCCCGTCCACCTGCGCAACAGCGAAGTCGGCCTCAAGCTCACCGGCCACGTGTGGCACTGCCCCGTCCGCGCCGCCCCCGAGGACCGCTTCCTCTCCGACACCGAGTGGGCCGACATCGCCCACCGCATCGTGCAGGCCGCCGGCATCGCCCCCGACGGCGACGACCTCGCCTGCCGCTGGATCGCCATGCGCCACGCCGACAACCACATCCACATCCTCGCGACCACCGTCCGCGAGGACGGCCGCCGCCCCAAGCTCCACGGCAGCGGGCGACGCGCCGCCGACGCCTGCCGCCAGATCGAGAAGGACTACGGCCTTCGCCGGCTCAAGCCCGGCGACGGCACCGCCGCCAAACGCCCCACCCAGACCGAGATGCACAAGGCCAAACGTCTGGGCTGGAAGCAGACCAGCCGCGCCTGGCTCGAAGACCGCATCCGCGACGCCATCCCGCACGCCGCCAACATCGAGGAGTTCCTCGCCTACCTCCAAGCCGGCGGCGTCGAGGTCAACATCCGCCGACTGCCTTCCGGAGACCTGAAGGGCTACTCCGTCGCCCGGCCCGGCGACCTCAAGGCCGACGGGACTCTCAACTACCTCTCCGGCAGCAAGATCGCCCCCGACCTCTCCCTGCCCAGGCTCCAAGCACTCCTCACGGCCAGCACCCCGGAGGAACACCCCACCGCCCGCCGCCACCGGCACAGCACCAGCTGGCAGCGCGCCACCGACGCCCTCGACACCCTCCACCTCGCCGAAACCGACGGCAACACCGGGGCCGGCGCCCACGCGCAGGCCCAGATCACCGCCCTCGGCGACATCATCAACGCCACCACCCAGGCCGCACCCCACGAGCTGCGCGCCGAACTACGAGCCGCCACCCGCGTGTACGCCCGCGCCCAACGCTCCCAGGTGCGCGCCGACCACCAGGCCGCCGCCGCCCTACGCCGAGCCGCCCGCGACATCCTCCACGCCGACGACGGACCCGGCGGCAGCGCCCTCACCGTCCTGATCGCCGCCCTCGTCTGGGCGGCAGTCCTCGCCAGCCGCTGGCACCACGCCCGCGGACACCACCAGCAGGCCCACGCCGCCCACCTCGCCGTCCAACACCTCCAGGCCGCCTACGACCAGGCCGCCGCCGAACACCTCGCCGCCCTCACCCACCGCCAGCCCGCCCAGGAGACGATCAACGACCTCGCCCACGACCTGCGCGCCGCCGTCCCCGACCACGCCGCACGCGTCCTCGCCGACCCCACCTGGCCCGCCCTCGCCACCGTCCTCTCCGACGCCGAAGCCGCCGGCCACCACCCCCGCCAACTCCTCACCGAGGCAACCGCCCGCCGCGAACTCGGCACAGCCCGCCAACCCGCCAAGGTCCTCCTCGGCCGCATCCAGCACACCAGCCGCAACCCCAAACCCAACCGCGCCGCCGACGCCGCCCGCCTGCGCACCACCAGGCCCACCACGACCGGCCGCGACACGGTACAGCCCACGCCTTCGCTGCAGCCCGGCACCCGCCAGCAGCACCGCAGGCGCTGAAGCTCCAGCCTGTCTCCGCGCAGGAGGAGGCTCCTCATCCCCTGGCGCCACGCCTTCCCGGGGCCGGCCCAGGCCCCCGCGGAGCGACCCATGCAGCCCATGCCTGCAGGCCACGCCCGCGGTCGCCCGGCCGCCACCGGACATCGAGCACCGCCGCCAGCAGGACCACACCCAGCCCCATCCCCCACCGCAAAGGACACCCGTGACCAACACCACCACCTTCGCCAGCCGGAACATCATGAAGCTGCTGTTCGACGCGGACTTCGCGTACCGCGACGACACCGACACCTGGTCCCACCAGGACGGCCGACCGTTCAGCGAGCCCGAGCAGGCCATGGCCGAAGCCGCCGGGGAGGAAGAGCTCGAAGCCCTCTTCGACGTGTACAAGCTCCTGCTCAAGCGCGACCTCGTCGACCCGATGGACGCCCTCCGCGTCCTCACCTACCGGTACTGGATCACGATCCCCGACTACGACGCCGACAGCACTGACCTCCTCGCCGCCATGACCGACCAGGACCGCGCCGAGTTCGCGCGCCTCTCCGACGCCCTCACCCCCGCCCAGCGCATCGCCTTCATCAAGAGCTGACCCTCCACCCCGCCCTGGCCGGGTACCTGCCCGGCCAGGGCGTCGATTTGATGTCTTCCTGCGCGATCGGGAAGCATCTCAGCCCCTCCGTCGTCGTGTGGTGCTTGAACCCGTCACACCACGGAAGGGCACCGCGCTTGACCAACCCCGCCGACGCCGACCGCAACCCCCACCGCAACGTCGTCCTCGCCGTCCCCCACCCCGCACCCCTCAACCCCTGCGGCATCACCATCACCTGCGCCATGTGCAACGCCACCCGCGACTGGCTCCTTATCCACGTCCAACCCGACCTGGTCTTCGTGCGCTGCCGATGCGCCCACGAGTGGCGCGAGCACGACCTGGAGACCGCCGACGTCACCACAGCCCGAGACGACATCGGGGACCACCAGGAGTGGGAGTCGTTCGAGCAGATGTACCGCGGACTCGGCTTCGACGGGCTGCTCGCGGGAACGGTGTGGAACCTGGAATGACCGGCGCCGAGGCCGCCACCAACCGGTGGCGGCCTCCTGCGGAAGCCAGGCCGGCTCAACGGACCAACTCACCTGCCGTCACTGGCCGCAGAGTGTGATCGTGATCGCTCGCGAGACTTGGATCTTCCGGCCGTACGTGTGCTACGTTCCGTGGTCCAACCGAAAATAGGCGACCCCGGCGGTGCTGGTAACACCCCGGGGTCCGGCAACAGGAGCTATCACTCCCGATGCGTGTCCATCGTAGCGCCCACGCGCGCAACTTCACTGTGCTGCCCAACGCCGTCCTGCAGTACCGACGGCTTTCCTACACCGCCCGCGGCCTGCTCGCCGATCTCCTCTCCCGCCCCGACGGCTGGCGCGAGGACGGCCGGCACATGGCCGACACCAGCACCCAGGGACGCGGCGCGATCCGCAAGGCCCTGAAGGAGCTGACCGAGGCCGGCTTCTACCGGGTCGAGAAGATCCGCATGCCCGACGGCACCATCCGCACCGAGACCCACGTCCACGACACCCCGCAGCTCACGGTGCTGCCGGGTGCCACCCGTCCGGTCTCCGGCGAAGCGACCACCGGCGGTGCTGACACCCTTGTAAAGGACCTGGTGAAAGAACCCTCCCTCCCCGCCGAGCAGGCCGACGAGCCGGCCCTCGCCGACGAGCCTCAGGCGAGGACCGGAGGGCGGGCGGAAAGCTCCGAAGAGGAGACCGCCGAGCAGCCCGTGGCGGCACCGGACGAGCAGGTCCGCCAGGCACTGACCACCCTGTTCCGGGTGATCCGCCCCGAACCGCGCCTGCGGCTAGGCCAGACCGAAGCCGAGGAACTAGCACCCCTCGTAGCGCGGTGGCTGGAACGTGGCGCGACCCCTGCCGACCTCGCTCAGGCCCTGCTTCCGGGCCTGCCCACCCCTGTGCACTCGGCGGTCGCGGTGCTCCGCTACCGCCTGGAACGCAAGATGCCACCCCTCCGGCCTGCTGCGAGGCTCGCAGCAGCGCGGTACGCCGAGTGCACCAAGTGCCACGACCCGGTGCCCCACGCGGGCATTTGCCGGGAGTGCGCGGGCCTCGGCACGCGAACAGTCTCCGTCGGCGGAGGCGAGGCGGCCACCCGCAGCGGAGCGGCCCGAGCCAGAGCGGCCCTGCACGCCGGGAGGACCGTCGGCCTGCACCTGGGTGGCCTGGCCACCGCTGGCTAGCCTGCGGCATAGGCGTTCATTCCGAGGCGGTCACGATCGCTGGTGTGCGTAGTGCGCGGTGGCCAGGACTGCGGCCAGTTGTGCGCGCACAGGCACCGCCACGGGTAGGGCACGAACTTGTCCGGAAGCCTGGAATTCGCGGGTTGCTGTTGCGATTGCCCGCCGTGCGAACCGCGTGGTCCCGGAGTCGGTGGGGGCGTGTCGAGAATGGCCGAGCCACATGCCAAGTGCGCGCAGGGGTACACGGTTCAGGTTGAGCCACGCGGCGGCCCACAGGTGCTCGGCCTGTGCGGGGTCGGACGGGCGGGGCTCGCTGCTGAACTGATCGGCGGTGTTGATGACGACACGGACAGCTTGGTCGCAGCCGGCTAAAAGCACACTCTGCCCCATGTCTTGTGGGATGCCTTCCAAGGCATCTTGCAGCGGTTCGACGAGTCGGCGTGCCCTGGTGACGAGATAGCTCTCTGCAGCCGATCTGACCCTGAGACCGTCTGCCTGAGTGCCGATGCGGGCTGTTCTCCTACCCGCCGCGCCTGCCAGCGATCACCAAGCCCGAGCCTGGCCGACACCTCATCGGCCCCGGCGCCACCGCCGCTGATCTCGTGCAGCTGCCTTTACCGCCGCGCTGTCTGTGCGGCCCCCTACAGTTCCGTCATGTCGAACTACCAACGGCCGCAGCCGAATCGCAAGCTGGTGTGGGCCGTGTACCCCGTCGGCACCCACCTCGACCGTTCCCGCGCCTCCTCCGGCGGGATGCGTGCTACCGCCCGCAATGACCGGGACAACTCGCTCGTCACCCAGGCCGAACTCTTCGATGCCGACGACCGGTACGACGACGGCTACAGGGACGGCCTAAGGAACCTCCTCGTCAACTGCGCCGCCAGCATCGCGGTGGACGTCGCGCGCGCCGTGACGGCCGCCGCCCTGGAGGTTGCCACTCCGTACGTCAAGGACGGGGCGCGCCGGTTCAAGGAGAAGCTGCGCCGCACGCCCAAGGACACCCCGGCCGCCGAGGTGGTGCAGGAGGCCACCCCTGAGTGGCCCACTGCATCTGATCTCCGACCGGTGGCTGCGGCCGCCGACCGCCGCGACCAGGTGGACCTCGTCCTGCGCGCCGACAAGGGTGACGCCAACGCGAAGGCCGCTCTGGAGCGGATCAATACGCGGGCGGTTGAGACGTACTGCCTCGCCGGGCACTACGTCGCCGACATGCCTGCGGCAGACGTCTCCGACGAGGCCATGCGCCAGGCCTTGGCCGCAGCCGCGCCCGGCTACGTCGCCGCCGCACTCGAACGCCTCGCCTTCGACGACGCACTGGGCCTGACCCCCGTGCAGCGGATGCGCCTGCTGCATCGTGCCGCAGAGCTCGACCCCGGCGTGATCGAAGACCTCACTGGCGCCAACACCCCGCTCGGGTAGGCCGGACGCTCCGCCGCTCCGCCGGAAAGCGAAGCAACCGATGGAACCGCTGCTGGCTGACAGCCGACAAGTTGAGGGCTGCCACCCGGGCACTCGGGTGGCAGCCCTCGACCTTGCTCAACGGGCACGATTCCACCACTCCACGGCCTCCACCGCCAGCACTCTTCTTTCTAGGACCTCGGCTTCCGCGCCGCTCTCGGTGACAGCCCAACAGACGTGGAGGTCAGCCCACGCCAGGGCGGCCTTGCCTCATCCCGTCGCTCGCATCGGCCGACCATCTTCGGCCTCCTCCAGGCGCTCACGCAGCCAGGTCGCGTCGGCCAGTGCCCGGTCGAAAACCGCCTCGCCGAGCCCGGAGGCCAGCGCCTTGCCGCTGGTGTATCACCGCAGTCGACCGCGCAGCCCCTCGCCCTGGCGCTCCCCGGCCAGGCCCGCGTACACCAGCAGGCCGCTCTCACCCTGCCGGACCAAGTAGACACCCGGCAGCCTCGGAACCTCGGCGCCGATCAGCGGAACCCATCCCGACCAACTGGCCATGGCAGTGACTTCTTGTTCGAGCATCGGCGTCCGGGCCTGGAGGTTCTGGGAGCGTTGGTGTTGCCGAGCGCACTGAAAATCTCGGCTCAGCTCAGACCGTGGTCAGCTGGTCCAGGGCGCCGATGATCGCCTTGATGATGGCCAGGTCGGCTTCGACCTCGGCAACGGAGATCGGAGCCCGGCCTCGTCCGCTTCGATCACCGGTGTGTGCGATGAGGTTGCGTCGCTCAACGATCCGTTCCAGTTCTGTGGTCGAGGTGCCCTTCCCGACCTTGCGGATCTTGTCGATCTCGGGGAAAAGCTTGCTCTTGCCCACGAGCGAGAAGAGCGTTCCGATCTGCGCCGGCGCAGGACTCGCCCGCTGTCGCACTTCGAGCTCGACGACCTGCCGAAGACCCCAGCCGGTCTTGGTGTACTTCTTCTTGATCGTTAGGTAGTCATCGACCGTGAGTGACAACTCCAGCAGCCGGCTTGGCGGCGGGTCCTGCTTTATCGCCGCCGGGTACAGCTCCATGACGCGGTCGGCACAGAAGGTCTCAATGGCCGCACATGCGGCAACCAGGGACTGCCGGAGCAACGGGCGGAGGTTCGGCTCCTCAAGGCGCTCGCGCCACTCGGCGTGTCCTGGCTTGAAGGTGACGAAGACCCGGTCGTTTTCGAGGCACTCCAGATCGGCCCAGTGCTTCTGGGGGGAAAGACAGCGCGCTACCGAGTCGTTCTCGAAGCTCGCGCCGCATGCGGTAGGTCCGCTGGTTACTCAGCAGCTTGGCAAGCTCCACCAGCATCTCGGCGTCCTGCATGTTCAGGTCGAAGGCCGCTCGCGCGGACATCTTCGGTGGTGCGCCCATGGAGTCTCCGTCCCGACCGGCGAGTTCGTCGGTGCATTCTCCTGCACAGGGCGTCGACTTTGCATGCGAGATCCACAACTCGGCTGTTCAGCTGGCCAGGCGTTGGCGGATCGCTTCCGTTCAGCTTGTTCGCGCGCGAGCACCTGCTGGTGGACCTCAGGGGCGGACCAAGCAGGTGGTCCTCCTTGTCCCGTGTCATGTCGGTTTCTTCAGAGGCACAGTGGTCGCGCGGATCGCCAGACGGCCTGGTGCCGCTAGGCGCTAGAGTCTTCTCATCCCACGGTTGCAGGGCGTGTTCCAGGGCGTGCTGTGTACCGCGTAAAATAGTCGTGCCCTGGAGACAAGGGAGCAACGTGCAACTCGTCGAGCTTGGCGTGACCAACTTCCGCTCCCTCGCCGACGTCCCAGGCATTCCCATTCACAAGCAGACCATCCTGACTGGGCACAACGACTGCGGGAAGACCGCAATGCTCGATGCAATTGCGTTCCTCCTGGGCGAACGCCAGATCGAGGACAGTGACGTGTCTCGGTTTGCTTCGGTGGGCAGGGAGAGGTCTGCGCTTCCTGCAATCGGTGACGACGGGGAGCCTCGCACCGTCATTGTGGAGGGCAAGTTCGAACTCTCGGAAGCGGAGGTCGAGCTACTTGACACTTCCTCTCCTGTCAGCGTGCGCCGCCGTTACGTGGAGGGCCAAGGCAGCCGACTGGAGTGGCAGACCAGCGTACCCGAGCGTCTTGAGCTGAGGACTCTGCCAGCCCTGAAAGTTGCGGATCTGCGCGATCTTGCAACCGAGTTTGACCTCAAACTGCGCGAGGGCCAGGCGAACGTTAAGGCAAGCTGGTACGACCTGCTAGAGGAGCATGCAGCCTCCGCTGCACATGTCACGGACTGGATCGAGGCCCCTCCTCAGCTGAGGAATGCCCTGCCGCAGTTGCTCTACTTCAAGGGTGATTCCGCCGATTCCCCCGAGGCGGTAGTCCGAGGCATTCTGACCGCCAAGCTCCGCGAATACACCCTCCTCGAAGACACCCGCCAGAAGATCACTGATCTTGAAACCGAATTCGCGGAGCGGCTTAAGGAGGATGCCGCGATCTTGCGCAAGCTTGTCGAAGAGCGCTGCGCTCTCGACGAGTTCAGCCTTGAACCGCAGATCCAGTTCAAGCCCACCATCGACCGGGTCCCATTGGCCGCGTCCGCCCATGGACAGCACCCCGTGCCGTTGTCTGCAGCGGGAGCGGGAAGGTCGCGGCGCATCACGTTGGCCCTATGGGAAGCCAGCCAGCAGCTTCTCTCCGGAGGTACGGAGGGTGCCGAGGCCAACGTGATCATCGTCTACGACGAGCCCGACACGCACCTTGACTACGACCACCAGCGTCGGATCATGGAGATGATCAAGGCGTCGGCCTCAACCTCGCACTCCACGGTGATCGTAGCTACCCACTCGCTCAACTTGATCGATGGCGTGGATATTCAGGACATCGTGCACCTGAACAGCCGAGACGGTCGCGCGTACATCCAGTCACTTGGCGCCAGCGACACCGATGCGCACACCCGTCGTTTCCTGTCCAACATGGCAGCCTCGCTGGGCTTTCGAAACAGCGTTCTACTCCACGAGAAGTGTTTCGTGGCCGTAGAGGGTGCGACCGAGTATGCGGCGCTACCGACCCTGTTCAAACTTGCATTCGGCTACCCAATCCAGTCCGCCGGCATCGCACTGTGGGCCTGCGGCGGCAACGACGGGGCCCTCAACTTCGCCAAGTTTCTCAAGGAACACAAGCGAACCGTTGTGTTCATGGTTGACGCAGACTCTCCGCGCGACAAGCAAAAGGAGTTCAGCTACGACCGCCTGCTCAAGCAGGGCTTCACGAAGGATGACTGCTTGTTCATCGGTGACCCGCACGAGCTGGAGGATGTGTTCAGCAGCGATCAGTGGGCTGACACCATGAACGAACACTGGCCCCGTAAGGACGAGAAGCCATGGGCGTCTCAGGACATCGAAGCGCTCCGCCTCGACGGGAAGTTCAGCAAGAAGCTCCACAACTTGCTGTACGAGCACTCCACCCAGGCCCCCCGCCATAAGGATGAGATGGTTGTTGCAATGGCCCAACGGCTACGTAGGCCGTCTGACGTTCCCAAATCCCTGGTGGATGTCTTCAAGGACGCAGTTAAGATCGCGGCTACTGCGGGACCGCACTACTGGGCCGAGGAAGACTGATCCGTTCTGCGCGTACGGCGCGCCCGCATCCTGCTAAGCCGTTGTTCGCGGGTGGGCGCCTCCCACGCATGGATGCCTACTGATGCGACCCAGCGCCGCCCGTGGTTGACCTCCTCCTCGCCGCACCATCGGCACCCGGACGGCGCTGGCGGATCTGTGTGCCGAACACGCACCAGCAAAGTGTGCATCTCAATGCCCTCCGCTCGATCCCGTCGACCTCGTACTCAAAGACTCCCATGCAGCACTGACACCCGGCGGGTCGAGATCTTGTGGCCCAGCCTTGGGACCATCGACCGGCGCCGAACCGGGTCAACTCGTCGTTGCGCTGATCTGTGAGTGTGGCTGGGTAGCTATGAGGTCTCCGGAGTCCCATTCCCGTTTCCGGTCGCTCCTAAGCCGACGCCAGGAGAACGATCAAACGAGGGTAACGGCCCAGGCGATTGAGGGTACGTTCCCATGAGTGCGGCAGCTGTCGTACATAGAGGGCCGTGCTGTGATCCGGTTCCCGCCTGAAGCCTGCTCGCCGACGGCTGGCCGCGCCACTCATCTGGTAGCGGTTGATCAGATGAGTGCGGTGAGTGACTGCCTTCGGAGTCTTCCTGGGTTGAGTTGGATCGGCGCAAAGCCCAACCGCAACAGATCCAGACTTGGCAGGGACAGACCTGCCCGCACTCGGTGCACTCGGCGATCACGGTGGTCCGCTACTACCTGGAGCACAGGAAACCGCCCGCCCAGCCCGATGAGTGACCCACAACGGCTCGGTGCTCCAAGTGGGCCAAGGGCGCCCTGGTACCCCAGCCCGGGGTCTGCCGAGTATGCACAGACATCGGTACACGAACAGTCGACGTCGACAGGGGCATCGCGGTCACCCGAAGCGGGCCCGCATGCCTGCGTGCCACCAATGGCCGCTGGGCAGCCCAGTAGCGCGGCCTCAGCTCACTGAGCTGACAACCGTCACGCCGCCATCGCAGGCAGAGCCCGAAGGCGCTCGCGGAACTCGGCGACGGCGGACTCGGCCGCGTAGGGCTTGAGGTAGCCGTCGAACTTGGTGAGGCGGGTGACTGCGCGGACGGAGTGGACCTTGGTTTCGAGGAGACCCAGGCCGCGGTTGGCAGCGTCGAGGGCACCGTCGAGGTCCTTGCCTGCAAGGCGGGCGGTGGCGAGGCGGCCGGAGCGGACGGCCTGGTCACGGGGGACGGCGTGGTCGATGGAGGAGGCGAGTGCGCTGGTGGCGCGTTCGACCTGACCGGCGCGGAGCATGATCTTGCCCTCGGTGGAGCTGAGCTGGGCGCCCCCGTACCAGGAGAGCCAGGTCGGGAGCTGGTCGCCGCCGCTCCTGGACCAGAGGTCGTGGGCGCGGTTGAGGGCGGAGCCGGCCTTCTGGTACTGGCCGTCGCGGGAGAGGCTCTCGGCGTGGTGGAGTTCGAGGTAGCTGCGGACGCCGGGCTGCATCGTCGAGGGGGTGCTGGCGAGCGCGGTCTCGACCTGGGCGACGCGCTCGGCGGGATTGCCGGCATCGGAGAGGTGCACGCCCATCTCGGCGAGGAGGAAGGCGCCGAGGGCGTCGTCGCCGACGGTCTTCGCGGCTCGGAGGGCACCGAGGTAGTGCTGCTGGCCGGCTGAGCGCAGGCCGCTGTCGTAGGCCATCCAGCCGGCGATGTAGTTGACCTGGGCAGCCAGCCCGTACAGGCGGGCCTCAACAGCTTCGGTGTGACGGCCCTGCTTGAGCAGGGTGGTGATGATCGCGAGGTCGCCGCGGGCCTGCTCGATGAGGCGGGCGCCGCCCATCTGGGCATCCAGGGTCTGGAGGGTAGCGACACGGGCTTCGAGGGTGTCGACCATGGAGTCGGTCACTTGGTCGCCGTTCAGGGCGGAGGCGAAGGCGGGCGAGGCCGAGGCCCAGCTCGCGGCGACGGTGGCCATGGCGGCCCCGGTGACGGTGAGAAAGCCACGCCGATCCATACGACCACTCCTGACCAGTTCCACCAGTACGTCCACGGTACCGGCCTTCGTCCACGGCGCCGTGACGCCGGTCACCTCCCATACAGGAAGCCATCCCGGCCACGGATTGGCAACCAGAGTACGGGGATTGACGCCCAGGAGATCGGCCAGCACGTATTGCGCGTCCGGCTCCGGTTCCTGGCCCTGCTCCCACTTCCAGACCAGGGTCCGGTTGGTCGCCAGGTGGATCTTTAGTGCGGCACCGCGGTCGCGCATCATGCCCGCGAACTGGTTCTTTCCCCACCCGCGCGACTGCAGCAGATAGGCGAGCGGGTGGACCGCCAGCGTGCCTTCGAGCATCTCAACCCCCGGCTTTTCAGGCCCTGTTAGTGAGCGTACTGCTACCCGCCGCAGCCGGGGCGCTCTCGGAGAGAAACCCCCTGGAAACGTTCCGCCACGCTCCGTCTCGCCGTGACGCTGGACCGGCCATCGTCCGAGGAGAGCGGAGGGAAGGGCCCATGGACAGAGCCGCGAGCGCACAGCGAGGCCGCCATCGAGGCGCGCACCACGACCCGCTGGGAGTCAGGTTCACGGCGCTGTGGGGGCTCGGTCACGTCGCGGCTCTGGTGCTGCTCGGGACCGTCGCCCAGCACCAGCTCGGCGCCGAGCAGCAGTTCGCGGCGCCGCCGGCACGCGTCGTCCCGGATCGGGAGCCGACCGCCTGAGGAGCCACGGCTCTGTGCTCAGCCCGCCACCCGCCAGCGAGTTGGAGGAGAAAGCACCGTGTCCTACCCGCAAGAACCACTGCCGCCCACGGCAGTGACCAGCGCCTTCGCCCGCCGTACCGCCGTCGTCACCGGGGCCGCCGGGTTCATCGGTTCGCACCTGTGCGAGCGCCTGCTCGACCTGGGTGCGGAGGTGATCGGCGTCGACAACCTGCTGACCGGCCGCCTCGACAACCTCTCGGGCCTGCGTTCGGCCGGCGGCTTCCGCTTCCAGACCGACGATGTCACTCAGCCGTTCGGCGTGGTCGGGCCGGTGGACTTCGTCTTCCACCTGGCCTCGCCCGCGTCGCCGCTCGACTACGCCCGCCACCCGCTGGCCACCCTGAAGGTCGGCGCGATGGGCACGCTCAACGCCCTGGAGCTGGCCGAGGCCAAGCGGGCCCGGTTCCTGCTCGCGTCGACCTCCGAGGTCTACGGCGACCCGCTCGTCCACCCACAGCCCGAGCGCTACTGGGGCAACGTGAACCCCGTGGGCCCTCGGAGTGTGTACGACGAGGCCAAGCGGTACGCCGAGGCTCTGACCTCCTGCTTCCAGCGCTCCGGCGGCACCCGCACCCGCATCGTGCGGATCTTCAACACCTACGGGCCGAGGATGCGTGCCGACGACGGCCGCGCGGTGCCCGCCTTCATCCGGCAGGCACTGGCGGGCGAGCCGATCACAGTGGCCGGCGACGGCAGCCAGACCCGTTCGCTGTGCTTCGTGGCGGACACTGTCGAGGGCCTGCTCGCCGCCGCCGCGGCGGACCACACCGACCCGGTGAACCTGGGCAACCCGCACGAGATCACCATGCTCCGGCTCGCCGAGGAGATCCGGGCGCTGGTCGGTTCCTCGTCCGCGATCACGTTCGTCCCGCTGCCCGCCGACGACCCGAAGCGCCGCTGCCCCGACATCGCCTCGGCCCGCGCCCACCTCGACTGGGAGCCCACCACCCACCTGCGCGACGGCCTGCGCCGGACCCTCGACTGGGCCGAGAAGCACTTCCCCCATCAGGCCACCGCCACCCCCGGAAGGAGCACCTCGTGACCACCGCTTCCCACCCGCTGCCCGCGCTCGTCTGCGGGATCGACGACGGATACGCCCGCCCGCTGCGGACGCTGATGCACTCGATCGCCGCCGCCCACCCGGGCAGCGTCGACGAGCTCCGACTGATCGTCCTCGACCAGCAGATCAGCGACGCCAATCGCCAGGCGATCCTGCGGGACGCCGACCGCATGGGCCTGCGGACCGAGCTGCGGCCGGCGCCCATGACCGACCCGCGCTACCCGGTCTCCGACTGGGTGAGCGGCGCGGTGTACGTGCGCCTGGCCATCCCGGAGGTCATCCCCGACGAACGCCGGGTGCTCTACCTGGACGCCGACACCCTGGTACTCGGGGACCTGCGTCCGCTGCTGCGGCAGTCCCTCGACGGGCGCCCGATCGGCGCGGTGCGAGACCCGCAGAACCCGGTCATCGGCCGGGGCATCCAGCTGCCCGGCTGGGAGAAGCTCGGCGTCCCGTACGGCAGGGACTACTTCAACAGCGGCGTCATGCTCATCGACCTCGACCGCTGCCAGCGGCTCGGCGTCTTCGAGCGGTCCAGGCAGTTCCTGTCCGAGCACCCGGACAAGGTCCGGTTCTGGGACCAGGACGCGCTGAACTGGTCTGTCGACGACAACTGGCACCGGCTGGACAGGCGTTGGAACACCTTCGCCATGTCCCCTCAGGCCGCCCAGCCCGGGTTCATCCACTACGCCGAGGCGGACAGCCCGCTCGCCCAGCTCCTGGAGGACGAGGCGACCGCCGCCCTGGTGCACTTCGCTGGCCCCGACAAGCCGTGGCAGGACAGCTACCCGGAAGGCCAGCTCCGGGACACCTACCGGCTGTTCCACGACTACGTCGGCTCGGGAGGCGCCGGGTGAACGGCCGGAAGCCGTTCTGGCGGCGGCCGTCCTGGTGGGTCGCCGCCGCCGTGGCCGCGCGCAACGTGAACGGGTTGTGGCAGGTCCGCCAGACGCTGGCGCGGGTCGACCGGCCGACCCAGCTCTCGGTGGTGGAGCCGGTGGTGCTGCACGTCGTCATTCCGGTGCTGCGCGAGCAGCAGCACGTCGCCGGTGCGCTGGCGTGGTTCGTGCCGCTCCTGCGCGACTTCCCGGGTTCGACGCTGACCCTGGTGTCCACGGCGCGCGAGGAGCGCGAACGCGCTCACCTCGTCGGCCGGCTCGCCGGGGCGACGGCGACCGACCTCACGGTACAGCGCTTCCCACAGCTGACCGACGACGAGCTGACCGCCCTCGCCGAAGCCCTGGCCAAGACCGGCGAACGCACGCTCACCCGGACGGCAGCCGCCGAGGTCCTGTCGGCCTTCCCCACCACGGCGGACGTCATCGCGAGCGAGATCGCGCGCCTCCGGGAGCCGGTGGTCCGGCACGTCCACTACGAGGGCGACGGGCGGAAGGCCGCGCAGGTGAACGCCGTCGTCGAACAGCTCGCGGCCGACTCGGCCGAGGAGTACGTCGCCGTCTACGACGTGGATTCCCGTCCGAGCTGTGAGTTGCTGCGACGCACCGCCGAGTTCCTGGCCCGCCGACGAGCGGAGGACGGCGAACTGCCCTGCGTCGTCCAGCAGTCCGCCCGCTTTGCCACCCAGGACGCCGCCGACAACTGGTGGGAGCGGGCCCTGTGCCGAAGCGCCGCCCGAGCGCAGACTCTGTGGACTCTCCGCCGCGAGATCCCCAACCTCCGCCGGTACGCCGAGTCCGTCCGCCACACGCGGCCCGGCCTTCGGGGCCTCGCTCAGACCGTCGGCCACGGCCTGCTCGTCCGCACCGACGTCTTCCGGCAGGTCGGCGGGCTGCCCACCTTCACTGTCCTCGACGACGTCGCCTTCGGCTACCGGCTCACCCTGGGCGGCATGCCGGTCGACAGTCTCCCCTTCACCACCACCGTGCCGGCGGCCGAGTACCTGCCAGAGCTGCTGTTCCAGAGCGAGCGCTGGTTCCAGAGCTACCTCGACTACCCGCAGTGCGCCGCCCGTTGGCACGCCCAGGGCCATGGCAGCCGCCTCGACCACGCAGCGGCGCTCACCATCGGCGCCTACCGGGGGATGGCCTGGCTGCTGGTCTCGCCTGCGACGGCAGCCTGCCTGGCCCTGGCGCTTGGACCGCGCACGCGCCTACCGGTCCGGGCAACGGCCACGGTCGCGCTCTGGGCGGCCACCGTCGCACCGGTCCGCCTACTCGCCGAGGCCGAAGGCCGTCCGCTGGCCATACGGGAGACCGCCACGCAGAGCGCGGAAATCCTGGCCGGGCTGCTGCTCAAGAGCATCGGCCCGATGACCGCCCTCGGCCGCTGGGCCGTGGCAGGCACCAGGCACTCGGCGCTCGCTCCCAAGAGCAACCGCCGCACGGACCAGCTCGCCACCACGGACAGGGAGACACTGTGATCCTCGGTATCGAGGGCGTCAGCTGCGTCGGCAAGACCACGCTGGCCGCCATGCTCGCCCCTCACCTCGACCAGCCCACCGTCATCCCCTGTTACTTCCACGCCAGCCCCGACCCCACCCGGCTGCCGACCCCGGAGCCCTTCACCGCGGACCACCAACTGGCCAACATCGCCCAGTTCCTGGACGTCGAGGACCTGCGACTCAGCCGGGCCAGGCAGGCCGCTGCCGAGGGCCGGGACGTGATCCTCGACCGCACCGTGGACACCCTCCTCGCCCACGCGCACGCCGTCGGCCGGATGAACGGCTTCGACTGCGACGACCAGGCCCAACACACGGTCACCAGCAAGGCCGTGGCAATGCCCGACCTGACGATCATGCTCACCGCCGACCCGGACGTGCTCGCCCGCCGGGCCCGCCTGCGCAAGGGCATGCCGACGATCTTCTACGACCGCCACTTCAGCGAGCACTTCAACGCCTACTTCGACCACCCGCTCGCCCCGGCCGTCGTCCGACTCGACACCACCACCGGCTCACCCGAGGAACTCGCCGCACGCGCCCTCGACCACATCCGCCGCCACCAGGCCGGCGAACACCCACAGCGGGAGGCATCATGAAGGCCGCACTGATCGGCTGCGGCGCCATCGCCAGCCGCTGGGTCCGATCCCTGCTCGCCGACGGCCGCATCGAGATCGCCGCCCTCGCCGACCCCGACCAGCAGGCGGCGCGGGCTCTCGCGGACCGATACGAGCTGACCCCGGCGTTCGCCACGACGCTCGACGAGGCGCTCGCGCTGGCCCAGGTGGACGTCGTCGTCAACCTCACCCCGCCCGACCACCACTACCGCGTCAGCCGCGAAGCCCTCGCCCACGGCCTCCACGTCCTGACCGAGAAGCCCCTGGCCCTGAACCTGCCCGACGCTCTCGACCTCGTCCACCTCGCCCGCGAGCGCGGCCTGCTGCTGGCCGTCATGCAGAACCGCGGCGCCGACCCCGGCTTCCTCGCCTTCCGCGACACGGTCCGCCTCGGCGGCCGGCCGCCCTTCGCCGTCGCCGCCGACGCCCTCGTCACCCTGCCCGGCCCCGGCTTCCGCAGGAGCCAGCACCTGCCCGTCACCACCGACCTCGCGGTGCACGCCTTCGACCAGGTCCGCACCCTGATCACCGCACCGCCGACCGAGGTCACCTGCACCGAGACGCCGACAGGCTTCCTCGCCTCGCACAGCTCGATCGCCACGATCACCGTGCGGTTCGCCGACGGCTCCCTGTTCACCTACCGGGGCGGCTACATCTTCGACTCGCTCCTACGGACCGACGCCAACGGCAACTGGTGGGTGGAAGCCCGAGGCTTCGCCGCGCGCTGGGCCTCGAACCCCGCCGACAGGCACAAGACGACCGAGGCCGAGCCGCCTGCCTACCAGCGGCGCATCACCGCCATGGTGGACGCCCTTCACCAGCCCGGCATCGTGCCCGTCCCCGCCGCCGGCAACCTCGGCTCCATCGCCCTGCTGGACGCCGCCCTCCAGTCTGCCGCCAGCCGCCGCTCCGTCCCGGTGCCGGAGGTGCCCGATGTCCGCTCGTGACGCCGTGATCGACCGCCCGCACCCGCTGCTGCTCGACGCGCTCGCCGCATCCGCCTTCGACGCTACTGACGCGCGCTTCACGCCCCTGCGGTCCGGAACGGACAGCCTCCCCTTCGCCGCCACCACTCGCGACGGCGACGAACTGGTCGTCAAGGTCCGCCGCGCAGGCAGCCGCTCGCGCTACCCGACCGCCGCCTGGGCCTCAGCCCGGATGCGAGAAGCGGGAATCCCCGCCGCCCACGTCCTCTGGTACAGCCGAGAGGCGTGCGTCGAGACCCGTTGCCCGGGTCGGCCGATCGAAGCGGAGCCGCCACAGCCGCAGGACCGGGACGCCACAGCCGGAGCCGGGGAGGTCCTTCGCCGCCTGCACACCGTCGAGGTCAGCAGCTTCGGTCAGCTCGACGGGCACGGCATCGGCCAACACGCCACCATCCAGGGCTGGTTCCTCGCCCTACCTGCCCGCCGCACCCCCAACCTGGTCGGCCTCGACCTGCCCGGACTGCTGAACCGCACCCGCCTTGTCCTCGAAGCCGGAGCCGACCGCCTCCCGGCGACGGCACCCAAGCTCCTGCACGGCGACTGGGTCGGCCGCCACCTCTTCACCGACGGCCGCCACATCACCGGAGTCGTCGACCTGGAGAGCGCCCGCGGCGGCGACCCGCTGGCCGAACTCGCCGGCTGGTCCCTGCGCGAGCCCGCCCCGATGACCGAGGCCCTCCTCGCCGGCTACTTCGACGGGCCGTTGCCCGCCGAGAGCCTGCTGCCGCTCGTCCTGTTCCGCCTGCGCATCGCGGTCTCGCTCCTGCACTTCCACGCCTCCTGCGACGACCAGGACATGGTGCGGCTCCGGGCCGCCCAGATCCAGGCCGACCTCGACGACCTCGACCACGGCCACCTCACCGCCGTCCCCCGCATCGCCCCCGATCCGCACTCCTCCGGGCGTCGCCGCCCGTAGGCAGCCCCGCTCCCGACTGGAAGGACGCCATGAACGACCTCAAGGTCAGCCTCCCGTTCCCCCGCGAGCCCAAGTACGGGCAGGCCGAGAAGGACGCCGTCCTCAAGCTCCTCGATGACGGGCACCTCTCCGAGATCAACCGCGGCCCGGCCACCAACGCCCTCGAAGCCGCCTTCTCCCGCCTTACCGGCACCCGCCACGCGCTGTCGTTCAACTCCGGCACGGCCTCCCTGCACGCCGCACTCCACGCGGTCGGCGCCAACCCCGAAGCCGGCGTCGCCGTCTCCCCGATGACCTGGATCTCCGCCATCACCGCCGTCTTCCAGGCGGGCAGCTACCCCGTCTTCTGCGACATCGAGCCGGACAGCCCCAACATCGCCGCGACTGCGGTCGCCCAGGTCGCCGACGAATGCTCCGCCGTCCTCGCCACCCACACCTGGGGCATCCCCGCTCGCATGGACCAGCTCGCCAAGGCCACCGACCTGCCGATCGTCGAGGACTGTTCGCACGCCCACGGAGCCCTCTACCAGGGCCGGGCCGTCGGCTCCTGGGGCGCCGCTGGGTGCTTCAGCCTCCAGGAATCCAAGTCCGTCTCCGGCGGCGAAGGAGGCGTTCTCACCACCTCCGACCGGGAGGTCTACGAGCGCGCCCTCACCCTCGGCCACCACCCCGCCCGGCTGGCCGACGAGCTCACCCTTCCCGAGCTGAGGCCGCTCGCCGGCACTGGGGCCGCCTACAAGTACCGGATGCCCGCCCTCTCCGCCGTCATCGCCCGCCAGCAGCTCCGCTCGTTGCCGGACCGGATGCTGGCCGCCGAGCAGAACCTGGCCACCCTCCGCCAGGCCCTGGAGGAGTACGACGCGCCCGTCGCCTGGCCGGAGATCGGCGAACTCTCCGTCCGCGGCTGGTACGGCACCCCGCTGACGATCAACGTCCGCGTGCCCGACCCGAAGACGCTGCACGAGAGGTGCCGGGCCGCCGGCATCCCCGTCCGTTCCCAGTACGAGGACTGGACGCAGACGCCGCTGCTGCAACGCCTCGACCTGGCGGCCCGCTACTGGCCTCACCTCGCCGACAGCCCGTACGAGCCGCCGAGCAGGGACTCGCTGCCGAACTACTACAAGGCCCTGCGCCAGATGATCGTGATGAAGGTGCCGCAGATCCCGGCTCCGGACTACATGGAGCAGGTCGCCGAGGCCCTCGCCACCGTCCTGTCCCGCACCGTGCTCACGGCATAGCCGCGAACGCCTCCTGCACGCCCTCGCGCCGCTCCGTCCACCAGGCCAGGAAGCGCTCGGCGGGCAGGAACAGGTGGTCGCAGGAGTGGTCGTCGCGGTCGTAGTGGAAGACCAGCTGCCAGTAGTCCGACATGCGCTTCCACCACAGCCGCTCCACCGCGTCCGCCAAGGCCGGCACCGGGATCGGCACCACCGACCGGTAGCCGGCCACGAACGCGGAGGTCCGCTCCAGATCGAGGAAGCCGTCCTCACCGCCGAACTGCACCGTGGCGGTGCGGGCGACCTCCTCGCCGAACGGCCGCACCCGAATCCGGTCCCAGTCGATCACCCCGGCGATCTCACCGTTCCGCCACAGCACGTTCCGGTGCTGCACGTCACCGTGCGTCCACCCCACCGGGCCGACCGCCACCTCGCTGGCTGGGCGCTCGTGCCCGTACTTGTCCAGCAGCGCCTTGCGCTCGGCCAACGCCGAGGCTGCTTCGACGTCGAACGCCGTCCGGCTCTCCAAGCGTGCGATCAACGCCAGGAAACGATCCGCCTCCTCGCGAGCCGCAGCGGGCGTGGTCACCGAGACGGTCACCCGCTGCGGCCCCGGCGGCAACAGGCCGGCCATCCGCTCATCGTTCAAGCTCCGATGGATCCGACCCAGGAGAACGCCAAGGTCACCGGCCTGCCCAACCGAAAGCGTCGTACCCGGTAGGTGGCTCCCCTCCATCCACGGAAGCAGGCAGTACCCGCGGCCGGCGACCTCGACCACCGCGTCCCCAGCCGAGGAGGCCCGTGCCCTGCCCACCGGCAGGCCGTCGTCGGCCAGCTCCGCCAGCACAGCCAGGTTCCGGCGAGCCAGCGACAGCGGCACATCGATGATCCGCTTCAACGCGAACGAGCCCTCGACCGTATCCAGCCGCCAGTTCCCGTTCATCAACCCGTCCAACAGGAAGCGGCGCTCCCGAACCTCACCCAGCCCGAAGGCCTCGCCGAGAACCGCCAGATCCTCTGCGATCTCGCTGTACCGCGGACTGCTCGCGGCGTCGAAAGTCGCGTCTGTCACGCCACGCAGGCTAGCGGAGCCGAGCGACCGAAGCGGTCGGTTCAGGAGGTTTCAGCCGACCTTCCGACAATTGGACGGACGAACTCGCCAACCAACATCGAACCCGACAAGCACCTCACCGCCCGCCGGGTTCTCGCCAACTACCTCCCCGAGCCGGCGTCCCCCACGGCCACACAAGCGCTCGCCGCCCACCGCGATGGCGGTCCCGCCTTTTCTCGCTACGGCTGGGAGCCGACTGCGGCGTGACCGATACAGGGGTTGGCTCGTCGAGCACTTCTCGGCGAGCCAACCCAGCCCTACACGCGCCTCGGGCGACAGCACTGGCTCCTGCCAATCGGACCTTGGGACCAGCCGTTCGAGTGCCCCCTGCCCGTGGTGGGAGCCGCTGAAGTCCTCTACGCTGATCAACGTGGCAGTGGGGGAAGACGCCCACCTCAAAGGATTCTCAGGCGCCCGCCGGGCAAAGATGTGGCTTGAGGGCACGATGAGAATCTCGGGCGCGTATGCGAACACCGACTCGCCGTCGTGCGCCCGACGGCTAACTCTGGCATGGCCTCATGGCGGGCAGACGTTCTCCTTCGACCTGGGAGGCGCCATGCGCGGCGCTCCCTACCACGGGGACATGTTCTGTGCTGAGGTGAAGAACTACCAGCAGCCCAGTGACCAGGGAAATCAGTTCGACGAGTTCATTGCGAAGTGTTACGTCGCGTGCCAGAACGGCCATCTTCTGAGTGATCACCTCATGTGGATCACATGGGCTCCCTTCCGCGCCAACACCTGGTCGCAGTTGGACTCGCCGAAGCATGTCGAGACGGCGGTTCTGCTCCACCACGACCGCGTCTTCGGAACGGCTGACCGAGCTGCCGCTGAGGCGGTGATCGACCCCAAGATCGTTGCGATGGTCGCGTCGCGGCTGTGGCTGATCGTGCTGTCAGAGAAGCAGGAGACGCTGGTCCCCCTCAAGGACTGGGAAGCCATCGTGGCTGCCGAACTGATCCGCAAGGGAGAGCAGTGGTGAATCAGGCATCGCAGGCGATCATGGCCGCGCTCGATGACACGGACCCCAGGCAACCCTTCGGCCGGGTCAAGGAAATCATCGGGCACCAACTGCGCCGGATGGACCCCCGAGCCGAGGTCATCGCGACCGGCTTCTTCAACCACACCTACGCCCCGGACATGGTGATCCGCTGGCCGCAGGCGACCCGCACCCCAGACCGACACGTCTATCTCCGGACAACGGCCAACCCGGCGGAGCTCCAGGACGACATCGCCCGACTGCAGACCAAGGACCGACCGATGGTCGTGTCCCTGGGGCAACTCGAAGCGTCCCGTGCGGCGGCAGACCTCCAACCGTCAGCCACCGAACATCAAACTCTGCTTCTTGACACTCCGGCTTTCGGCGAGCTGGTCCCCACCCAAGACACCCCGAGCGTCCCTCGGCTCATCTCCAGCTCGGTGATCGAAGGCGGGCATGGCGCCCTGGACGGCCCTGCGGTCACCCGGTTCAGGAGCGCTGTCGTCACCGGCGTGGAAGCTGCCCGTGAAGGAGATGTTGCACCGACGCGCGTGGCAGTGGAAGCGGTATCCGCCCGGATGGTGCCCCTGGTCGCGGACCGGATGACGGCCTTCATGGCTGCCCTCTGGCAGGGCGGAGGCTCCACCCTGGCCAGCTTCCCGGGCACGCTGCGACGCTCCGGCCGCCTGGACGAATCCACCCTCGCCTACCTCCTAAGTGCTGAGGAGATTCCTGACAGCAGCTTCTGGGGTCGCCTGCTTCCCTTGATCAGCCTGCCGCTCCTGCTTCGCACACCGGTCCGCGACCCGGAAAACCTTCAGCACCTCATGCGGCCAGCGGCTCAGCAGTGGCAGAGCCACGTTTGCGTGCTTGCTCCGGGGACCACGCCCAACGCGCCGATCGGCCCTTGGCGCTGGGCAGTGGATCAAGGCAACCTCGTTCTGCAGATGTCGCGCTTTCGGGCGTACGTCGCCCAGACGCAGAAAGATCTCGACACAACCGAAAGGTACGACGAGCCCACTCTGGACGAAGTGCGCGCTCGGGCCGACCGGTTCTCCATCCCGCTTACGTCAATCCGAATGCTCGTCACCGATCGCCGCATCGGCTACGACAGCCCTGGAGACAACGTCGTCCACGACTCCCAGCTCGTCGGCATCAGTGAGGCACTCGGCCAGGCTGAAGCGGTTATCGAGGCGGATGCGCCAACACCTTCCGGCGCCGTCCTGCACTGCAGCTTCACCTACCGCTTGGCCAGCGCACGAGGTGCTCGCAGCCATGTTCCTCTCGATGAACTCATCGGCACAACGGCCCGTCTCCTCTCCGACCTCACCGAGCACGAATCCGACCAACTGGCACGTTTGCTTGGCCCCCAGGGGCGACCCATAGTCTCGCCCTGGAATCAACCGACCCTGTTCGAGTCGTAATGGTGAGTCGCACAGGGTCACAGCACGTCGCCCTGGAACAGGCATAGGTCGAACTGACGAACCATCGCCCCGACGTGATGATTTGATCTCAGACAGTAACCGATGCGTTCTCGACAGTCCCACGCATCTACTCATCACGCACAGGCCCTTGCCGCCACGCTGTACCCGCCGCGAGCCCGACAGGCGCGCGAGATCGGGAGGGGATATGGCACGGGGCACCGCCCACCAGGTCGAACTGCTGCGCGCAGAGGTCGGGACGGCCCTCCAGGCCGGCCTGGAGGAGATCCGCAACAACACCGACAGCCTGCGGACCGAACTCAACGCGACGCTGGCGGCTGGCCTGAGCGAACACCGCGACGAATTCTTCGAGGCGATCGCCCGGGAACAGCAGGAGGCCAGCCGCGCCCATCAGGACAACCGCGGCCTCCACCGCCAGCTGGGCAACCTGCGCGCCGAAGTCAGCGCCCTGCAGAACAGCATCCGCTCCCCCCTGGGAGCCGGCCACGGCGAGTCGCCTCCGCCAACCATCGGCTCCCCCGAGGCCGCGAACCAGCCGACGGGAGCCTCTCCGGAGGCGGACAGCCAGGACGACGCCGTCCACTCTCCCGGCGACGACAGCAGCGTCGACGACTCCGCCGACACCACCGGGCTTCCCGCCGCCGAGCCCCCGGCATCCGAGCAGGCCGCAGAGCTGGCCACCCCCACCGTGACCGGCGAGGCCGCGGAATCCGACAGCGAGGAGACGACCGTGTCCGAACCCACCCCCGCCGACAGCACGCCGGTCACCCCGCACGTCCTCACCAAGGACCAGCTCAGCCAGATCGCGGCCGAGGTGGCCGCCCAGCTCGCCGAACACCGGGGCACCCTTCCTGAGCCTGTCGCGCCCGAGCCGGAAGTGCAGTCCGCAGAAGCACCCGAGCCCGAGCCGACCACCGCCTCCGCCTCTCCGGAGGACCAGGCGCGGCTGATCGCGGCCGAGGTCGCCGCTCAGCTCGCAGATCTCCTGCGCCCCTCCGTCCCCGCGGAGCAAGACGTGGAGGTCGAACCCGAGCGCACGGAAGCAGTCGCGCAGGAGCAGGCCACAGTCGATGACCTCCCGAACGGGTGCGCCAACGACGTGTCCGGCCTGATCCCGGAGCCCTTCGTCTGGGAGAACCACGTCAACACCCTCCGCAAGGCCGCTGCGGTGAAGACCGTCGCGATCTCCTGCCACCCCGAAACCTGGGACTTCCTGGCCGCCCAGGTCGAAGGCACCGACCACTTCTCGAAGCCGGTCAACGACAGCAACGAGGACACGATCCTGTCCGGCCGTAGCACCCTCGCCCTTCTCAACGCGCTCCGGGAGACCGTGTGCAGCGGCCTCGGCGACGGCACCGGCATCGAGACGTGGACCCTCGCCGTCACCAGCTACGAGCGCATCGCCGCCGTCATCAACAGCACTCGACCCGCCGACAACGAGGTCGGCAGCGACCGCCTGCAGCAACCGCACATCGTTCTCGACGACCGCAGCAGCAGCAGCAGCAGCTCGCCCGCCGCCGGCTGACCCGCTGATAAGCAGCCCCGGCCTCGACGCAAGGCACTGAAGACGGGCGAGAAACGAGGGCACATCCAGGGCACATGGGGGTGGAAAACGCCGCTGACCAGCGTCAACCACTGAAGGTCGTTTCCGCTGGTCAGCGGCACTTTGGCGACAAAACCGCAGGTCACGGGCTTGCAGGGACCAATAGCTGCACGAGTGGCAGGACTTCGCCAACCGGCTGCACGAGGCCGGGCACCAGCTGTACTGCCTGGTCTGGCCCTGACGCCACGCGCCCCGGCCCGCGCCGAACGCGGACCGGGGCGGGCTCGGTTGACGGAGGATCAGTTCCGTCCTCCGGCCGGCCGCAGGACGGCGGCGGCGAGCAGCAGAGCCACCGTCAGCAGGCCTGCGGCCACCCCGAAGGCGAGCCGGAATCCGGCCGTGAGGGCCTCGGACGCCGGGTGTCCGGCGGCCACGAGGGCCCCGGTGCGGCCGTCGGCGAGGGTGGTGAGGACGGCGACCCCGAGCGCGCCGCCGACCTGCTGGGTGGTGTTGAAGAGGCCGGAGGCGGTGCCCGCGTCCGCCGGCCCCGCGCCCGACATGCCGAGCACCGTGAGCGCCGAGATCGCCAGGCCGAAGCCGGCCGCGAGCAGCATCGTGGGCAGCAGGTCGAGGACGTAGTCCCCGTCCGCGGGCAGCCGGACCAGCAGCGCCAGGGCGGCGACCAGCAGGACCAGCCCGGCCAGCAGCACCGGGCGCTCGCCGAAGCGGGCGTTCAGCCGGGCGGACAGCGTGAGCGAGACGGTGCCGATGGCGAGTGCCGCCGGGAGCATCGCCAGGCCGGTGGCGGCGGGGCCGTAGCCGCGGACGTTCTGGAGGTAGAGCGCGACCAGGATCTGGAAGGCGAACAGCGCGGAGACCATCAGCACCTGCACGGCGTTGGCGCCGGAGACGTTGCGCGAGCGGAACATCCGCAGCGGGAGCAGGGGTTGGGCGGCCCTGGCCTGGCGGAGCAGGAAGCCGGCCAGCAGGGCGAGCGAGAGCGCGCCGAGGCCGAGGGTGCGCGCGGAGGCCCAGCCGTGCTCGCCGGTGCCGACGACGGTGTAGATGCCGAGCATCAGCGCGGCGGTGATCAGCACGGCGCCGAGGACGTCGGCGCCGGCCCGCAGGCCGGGACCCCGGTCGGACGCCAGCACCCGGACGGACAGCAGCACGGCGGCCAGGCCCAGCGGCAGGTTGATCAGGAAGATCCAGTGCCAGTCGAGCGCCTGGGTGAGCACCCCGCCGAGGACCTGGCCGATCGAGGCGCCGGCCGCGCCGACGAAGCCGAACGCGCCGATCGCCCGGCCGCGTTCGGCCGGCTCGGGGAAGAGCGTGACGATCATGCCGAGGCTGACCGCGGAGGCCATCGCACCGCCGACGCCCTGGAGGAAGCGGGCGGCGATCAGCATCTCCTGCCCGGTGGCGACGGCGCAGAGCAGCGAGGCGGCGGTGAAGACGGTGAGCCCGGCGACGAACATCCGCTTGCGGCCGATCAGGTCGCCGAGCCGCCCGGCCAGCAGGAGCAGGCCGCCGAAGGCGATCAGGTAGGCGTTGACCGTCCAGGTGAGGCCGGCGGGCGAGAAGTGCAGGTCGCCCTGGATCGCGGGCAGCGCCACGGTGACGATCGAGCCGTCCAGGATGATCATCAGCATTCCCGCACAGAGCACCGCGAGGGCGAGCGGGCGGGAGCGGGCGGGGGCCGCGGAAGCCGGCCTGGGGGCGGCCGGGGCGTGCGTGGTCATGGCGGTTCTCCCGGTTCGTCGAGTACCGGGTAGGACGCTATCAGATCGTTTTGTTCAGGACTATCTATCTCGGGAGCAGATTGGCCTTCCGGCATCAGCCCCGGGAACGGCGGGCCCGGCGGACGGTGCGCTCGACCTCGACCGGCTCCGCGAGGTGCCCCTCCACCAGGTGCGTCAGCGCCGAGACGAACACCTCGCGCTCGGGCTGCGGCAGCGCCTCCAGCAGCTCCCGGTGCACCCGGTCGGCGATCGCGGTGCCCTCCGTCACGGTCCGCTCGCCCGCCGCGGTGACCGAGACGATCCTGGCCCTGCGGTCGGTCGCGGACGGGCGGCGCTCGGCCAGGCCGGCCTTCTCCAGCTCGTCGACGGTGACCACCATGGTGGTCTTGTCCAGGTCCGCCAGCTCGGCCAGCTGGATCTGGGTGCGCTCCGCCTCCTGCGCGTGGAACAGCACGCAGTAGGCGCGCGGGGTGATCCCCAGCTCGGTGAAGGCGGCCGCCATCCGGGTGGCCAGCACGTGGCTCGCGTGGTCCATCAGCCCGGAGATGTCGCGGATCTGGCGCGCGGGCGGCGGGGTCGTCGTCATGGGTCCGAGGTTAGCAACGGCCCGTCTGCTGCCGGATGATCCCGTTGCCAACCAACGCCGGGTCTACGGGATGCCCAACTCGAACAGCGCATAGCCCGCGTACCAGCCCGCCGCGAGGACCGGCATCGCCAGCAGCCCGGCGAGCGAGGAGGTCCGCATCCGGCGCAGCGCCACCGCCAGGCCGATGCAGAGCGGGAAGGCGGGCAGCAGGTAACGCGAGATGTTGCCGAAGATCTGGTTGCTGCTCAGCGCGGTGAGGATGGTGAGCGCGGTGTAGACCCACAGCACCAGCGGCGGCCGGGTGCGCCAGAGCAGCACCAGCATCCCGGGCAGGGCGATCAGCAGGGCGATCGCGATCAGGTCGGGGACGGGGTTGGACTGCCAGAAGTCCCAGTGCCCGGTGATCACGTCCATGATCGTGCGCAGGGTGGAGGCGCCGCCGTCGAAGTAGCGGTTCCAGGCGCCCTGCTGGAGCTTGAAGTAGCCGCCCCAGTCGCCCATCCTCCAGCCGACCCAGGCGACGTAGCCGATCAGGCCCCAGGGGGTGATCAGCATCGCGGTCAGCGGGCGGGCCACCCCGTCGGTGCGGCGGACCAGCGCGACCAGCGCGGCGATCGAGACGGCCGCGATCAGCGCGGCGGCAGTCGGCCGGTTGAGGCCCGCCACCAGCGCCAGCAGGCCGGCGGCGAGCCAGCGGTGGGTCATCACGCAGTAGCAGGCCCAGGCGGACAGCGCGACGAACAGCGAGTCCGAGTAGACCGCCCACTCCACGCCCGAGCCGGGGAACAGGCCCCAGAGCACCGCGGCGATCACGCCCGCACGGTAGCCGCCGAGCCGCTCGGCGACGGCGAAGATGCCGGCCGCGGCGACGAACGAGACGAGCACCGAGACGACGATCCCCGAGCCGTACGGGCCGAGCCCGGTGACGGTGCCGACCAGCCGCATCAGCCAGGGGTAGAGCGGGAAGAAGGCGGCCGAGTTCTCGTAGTAGGTGGCCAGCGGGAAGCCGTGCAGCGGGATCAGCTGCGGGTCGTACCCGTTCTCGGCGATCCGCTGGTACCAGACGCCGTCCCAGGTGCCCAGCACGTCCCAGGCGTTGGTGCCGCCGCCGCGGCCCGGCTGCTTCTTCAGGTAGTCGCCGGTGTGCGAGAGCAGCAGCATGAAGACGGTCAGGCCGATGGCCTTGACCACCGCGTACGCGCCCAGCGCGGGCGCGAAGCGGTCCACCAGCGCCCCGAACCGCCCGGGTTCCCGGCCCGTCCGCTCCTCGGGGGCCTCCGCCGGCGCCGCTTCGGGCGCTCCTGGCTGGGTGCTGGACGACTCGGTGCTCGATGCCGTGCTCATCTGGTCTGGGTACTCCCCGCCCCGCTCGTGTCCGCGCGGCTCCGGCGCAACGATTTTCCCGTGAGCCTACGGCACGCCCCCGCGCCGAAAACCGCTGGCGTCCCCCGACCGTCGCCCAGCACCATGCCGCCCATGCCGAATACCCCGCCGCCCCGCCGCGTCCACGGCCGACACCGGCCGGTCGTGAACGCGGCCGTCGCCGCCCGGGTGGGGGCGGCGACGGGGTGAGGGCGGGCGGGGTGGATCAGCCGTGGACGTAGACGATGCCGAGCTTGGTGAGCTGCCAGAGCTGGTTGGGGGCTCCGGTGTCGGTGGCGAGTTCGACGTACGGGTTGCCCTTGGCGTCGAGGGTGCCGCCGGTGGCCAGGACCTTGGTCTGGTCCTGGGAGTCGGCGATCCGGTAGCGGCCGTTGCCGGCCGGCTTGAAGACCCAGTGCTGGTTGCCGCCGCCGGTGCAGCGCCACTGCTGGATCCGGGTGCCGGGGGCGGTGGAGGCCGCGTTGGCGTCCAGGCACATGTCGCGGTTGCCGCTGAAGTCGAGCTCGTAACTGCCGCCGGCCTTGGCCTCCAGGACGAAGGACTGGTTCAGCCCGCCGGTGGCCGGATAGGTGATCGCGGGCCGGCCGTCGGTGGAGTCGCCGTAGCTGCCGCCGCCGCTGAGGTCGAGCGCGTTGCCGCCGGCCGCGTTGGTCAGCTGGTACCAGGAGCCGTCCTCGGGGACGTCGCCGAACGGCTGTCCGGGGCTGAGCGGCTGGATCGAGGTGGTGTTCTGCTGGTTGAGCGTGCAGTACGCCTGCGCCAGCTCGGGCCGGGAGTAGAACTGGCCGAGGCAGACGCCCTCGCCGCGGTAGCCGGCCACCCGCAGGTGGTACGACTGGCGGACCATGTTCATGCACAGTCCGGGGATGCCGATCTGCGAGTCGCAGCCGTTGCGCACCCACTCGGAGAGGTTGATGACGTCCCCGTTGCTGTACTCGTACGGGGAGGTCGTCCACTCCGCGCAGACCTCGTGCCCGAAGGCGACCCGCCGCTGGTCCAGGTACCGGACGCCGGGCACCTGCTCGGCCGCGCAGCGCGTCGCTGAGCGTCGGCACCACCCAGTTGTGGCCCCAGGCGAGGTCCTCGGGGAAGGCCGGGCAGCCGTCGGCGACCTTGCCGACGTAGTCGTTGCGCCGGATGTCCGGGGTGATCGGGTTGAAGTACGACTGGTAGACCAGCTGGTACGAGGAGTCGGCGTAGCCGGCCCCGCGCATGGTCTGGCGGATGTTCCGGAGCGCCGCGACCACCTTGGGCTGGACGCCCTTGGCCCGGCGGCGGATCTCGTCGCTGCCGATGGTGTCCCGGCAGCCCTGGTCCTTGGGGATCGGGAAGTACTGCGCCAGGCAGTGCATCATGATGCCGCTGAAGTCGAAGTCGTCGTTGGCGCCGATGGTGACGACGACCATCTTGACGTCGTACCTGGCCGCCGTGTCGGCCAGCTTGACGTCCTGCTTGGGCTCCCCGAAGTCGCCGCTGCCGGGGCCGGTGATCTTCGCCAGTTCCGGGTCGCTGACCAGGTCGCCGGTCTGGGCGCCGGAACAGGCGAGGTCGATCGGGGTGACCCCGGGGATGTCGGTGACGAAGATCTCCGACTTGGGATGGCGGTGGCAGTAGTTGGTGGGGCTGTCCGTCTCCGGGAAGTAGCCGTCGTTGGTGTCGGTGCCGGCGCCCTCCCCCGAGATGGCGCTGTCGCCGAGGGCGACGATCGCGGACGGGCGGGCGGCGGCCGCGGGCGCGGCCGGGGCGGGACCGGCCAGGGCGACGGGGGCGCCGGCCAGGCCGAGGGTGGCGAGGAGGGCACCGGTGGCGAGCAGCGCGGCGCACCGGGAGGCACCCGGGCGTGTCCGTCGCGCAGCCGACAGTGGGGACCTGATCACACGCGACTCCTTGCGAGGGTGGGGACCCGCTTCGGCGGGGCGCCGAGCGGCTCTGGGCAAGAGAGGGGCAGGGAAAGGTGAGCAGGTCTCGCATTCTAGGAACTGACGAGTAACACAACAAGACGTGCGACATCACCGGGAACTGACGGAAGGACGGATTCCGGGGAAACGAAGAGCCGCCGCCCCGCGCCCCAGGAGGGAAGCGCGGAGCGGCGGCTCGCACCGGCCGAACCGGGTGCCGGATCAGCCCACGTTGGCGCACTTGTTGCCGAACGCCGGGTTCAGCGCGCCGATGATGTCGATGGTGTTGCCGCAGACGTTCACCGGAACGTGCACCGGGATCTGGATCTGGTTGCCGGAGACGACACCGGGGGAACCGGCGGCGACGCCCTGGGCGCCGGAGCTGGCCATCGCGGCACCGGCGCCGCTGGCCACGATGCCCACCACGGCCGCGCCGACGGCGGCGGTCTTCTTGATGCTCATAGGAGCCTCCTGACTGTTCGACAGATATGCACGGGGAGTGCGACATCTAGAACGAGACCCCACCGGACCGGTTGCGACGGTCCGCGCACTGTCACCCATCCGGCGCAACGGCGCCACGGGCCCGGCATTCGGGTGATCGGAGGAACGGACCGTATCCCCTCGCGCGGAGCCTCGTTCTCCCTGACGGAACCCGGTCTCCACGGCCCCCGAGCGGCGGGCCTCCCGTACCCGGCGCCCGGCAATCCCCGCCGGAACGCCTGACCGGAATTCCATCGGTCGCGCCTTTGTCCGAATTCCTTTCCCGGCCGTGCGGGAATCGTTTCAGGAGGCAATGCGACCCGGCAGCCACGGCGACGCCCGAGCCATGGGCGGAACACGCCGGTGTGCGCCGGCCGAGTGACAATCACGGCAATCCCTGAAGCCGGCGGGTGAGTATTCGCGCTCGCCCGACTCCCGACATTTCCCTGCCGTCGGGCAGAAATCGGAGGAATGACATGCGCAACTTCAAGAAGGCCGCCGTCCTGTCGCTGGCCGCCAGCGGCCTGGTGCTCGGTGCCGCCGGTGGCGCGGCCGCCAGCGCCGGCGCCGAGGGCGTCGCCGCCGGCTCGCCCGGCGTGCTCTCGGGCAACCAGCTCCAGGTGCCGATCCACATCCCGATCAACCTGTGCGGCAACACCATCAACATCATCGCCCTGCTGAACCCGGCGTTCGGCAACGCGTGCGTCAACGCCGGCTGAACCCGCGGTCGCCGCACCGGCGACAGCTGATTCACCCGAGCCCGTGCCGCGCCCCGCAGCGCCGGGGCGCGGCACGCTCCACCCGTGTGTGATCGAGGAGATCAACCCCCCATGCAGAACATGAAGAAGGCCGCCGTCCTCTCCGCCGCCGCTGCCGGCCTGGTGCTGGGCGCGGCGGGCTCCGCCGCCGCCAGCGCGGGCGCCGAGGGCGTCGCCGCGAACTCCCCCGGCGTCATCTCCGGCAACCAGATCCAGGTCCCGGTGCACGTGCCGGTCAACCTCTGCGGCAACTCCATCAACCTCGTGGGCCTGCTGAACCCGGCGTTCGGCAACACCTGCGCCAACGTGGACGCGCCGCCCGCGGACGACTGCTGATCCCCGATCGGCACGCGTTCCGGCCGTCCTGCCCCCCGACCAGTCGGCCGGGGGGCAGTTCGGCGTCCCCGGACAGCCGTCCGGGACTCCCGATCCACCGAAGGGTGATCACGATGGTTTCGAAGAAGAGCGCGGCCGCCCTGGCCGTCGCCGCGGGCGCCGCGGTGCTGCTCGGCGCCGGCTCGGCGCAGGCCGCCACCGCCCCGGGCCAGGCCCCGGCCGGTCCGGCCACGCTGACCAAGACCGACCTCGGCCAGGCGCTGGGCGGGACGACCACCGGCCTCGGCTACGGCATCGCGCCGATCAAGAGCCTGCGGCTGGACCCGTGGGCGAACTCCTCGGCCGACTTCCTCAACAACGGCGCGGCCCTCCAGCCCGACCAGGGCCTGCCCGCGGTCGGCACCGGGACGCTGACCGGCCCGCTGAGCGCCGGCGGCGGCGCCAAGGACCTCCCGCTGGTCGGCGGGCTGACCGGCCTCCTGCCGGGCTGAGCCGCGGGGCCCACGAGAGCCCGGGCGCACGAGAGCCCGGCACCCCGCCGTGCGGCCGGGGTGCCGGGCTCTCGTGCCGGGACAGGCCTCAGAGCCGGGTGAGGTCGGTCAGGCCGGACTGCCCCACCACGGTGGTGGTGGTCGTGGTGGCGGTGTCGGCGAGGGCGCCGGCCGTGTCGGTCACGGAGATCCGGCTGTCGTCGCCGCCGAGGCTGGCCTTGGCCCCGGGGATCACCTGCACCGCGCCGGAGACCAGGCGCGGGTCGATCTCGTCCACCTTCAGCCGGCCGTCGGCGAGCTGGCCGGCGCCGTCCTGGGCGAGCGCGAGCGGCTTGCCGAGGGTGAGCCCGGGGGTCTTGGCGTGCAGCGGCGCGGCCGGGGCGTCCAGCAGCACCTTGCCGAGGTCGGCGCTCTGGTCGACCAGCGGGAGCGGGAGGTCGGCCTTGGCGCTCGGGCCGACCTTGCCGGTGGTCAGCTGGGGCAGGACCTGCTCCGGGAGCAGCGCTCCGTCGGTGCTGGTGGTCCGGGCCGGCACCGGGGGCATGACCAGCGAGGTCGGGATGCCGGCCGTGAGCCGGCTGCCCAGCGGGGCGAGCGGGACGTCCGCCGGGACCTGCTGGGTGGCCAGCGCGTCCTCCAGGACGCCGACCTGGTCGAGTCCGACCGGGGCGGCGGCGGAGGCCGCTCCCGGGGAGGCGAGCACGCCGGCGCCTACCGCCAGCAGCATCGCGCCGGCCCGCTTGGAGAACTTCATGCTATTCACCGTTCTGCTGTCCGAACTGGGGATCACTGGGGAAGGGCTGCGGGGACCGCAGCCGGAAAGCGATCTGCTCAACGAGTGACCGGGAGTGTGGATTGCGGCGGTTAACCGGTTCGGGTTAATAATCCGACCGGAAACGATCCGCCGCCGTGTCTCCGGGACTCTTTTCAAGAATCCCCGTAACCTTCCGTGCCGTCGTTCTTTGATCTGGACGTCAGTGACTGCAGACCGGGTCTGAGCGTTCTCAGCGTTGTACGCACGGAATCCAAAGAGCATTTCAGAGAGGGATCTCGCCATGATCCAGAAGTCCTTCGCCGCCGCCGGCCTGGCCGTCGCCGCGCTGGCCGGTGCCGCCGGGCCCGCCGCCGCCATCGGTGACGCGGACGGCGCCGCCGCCTCGATCGAGGGCAACGGCGGCACCAACTTCACCGGCACGGTCGGGAACAACAGCCCGAACTTCCACTTCCTGGACAACCCGAACATCTGCCTGCCGGAGATCCACAACATCGCCGTCGGCGTGCTCGGCGTGGCCGTCCCGGTCGAGGTCCCGGTCGCCAACACCGGTGGCAAGCAGTACTGCACCATCGGCCAGGGCACCCAGAGCCAGGGCGACGGCGGCGTGTCCCACCTGATCGGCTGACGGCTCCCCGCTCTGCTCTCCCTGCACCACCCCTCTGATCCACCCCCGAATCGCTCCCCGATTCACCCTCGAGAGGAAAACCGGAAATGATCAAGAAGTCCTTCGCCGCGGCCGGCCTGGCCGTCGCCGCCCTCGCGATGTCCGCGGGCTCGGCGTCCGCCATCGTCGACGCGGACGGCGCCGCCACCTCCGTCCAGGGCAACGGTGGCACCAACCACACCGGCACCGCCGGCAACGGCAGCCCGAACAGCCACGTTCTGGACAACCCGAACATCTGCCTGCCGGAGATCCACAACATCGCCGTCGCCGTCATCGGTGTCGCGGTGCCGGTCGAGGTGCCGATCCTGAACAGCACCCCGAAGCAGATTTGCGACGTGGGCCAGAACACCCAGTCCTCGGGCGACGCGGGTGTCTCGCACCTGATCGGCTGATCACGGGGCCTGGCACGGACGGAGGGCCCGGGGAGGAACACCTCCCCGGGCCCTCCGGGCTTTACGGACGAAAGTGTCCGGCCGGCCGCGCCGCGGCGCGGTCCGGACGGGTGAGCGGCGATCCGGTCCGGCGCGTGGGGCGCCGGTCCCGGCCGCCGGATGTGATCACGTGTCAGAGCGCCCGCGGGGGCGCTCCCAGAGAGAGGGCAGTTCCATGAAGAGCAAGCTGGCCAAGGCCGCACTGACCGCCGCTGCCGCCCTGGCGCTCGCGGGTGCCGCCACCCCGGCCTTCGCCCACGTCGGCGTGGCCGGCGGCGGCGAGTTCGTCGCCTCGGCCGACCAGCCGTTCCTGGCCGGCGAGGGCTTCGGCATCGCCCACGCCGGGGACACCGCCGCCGGCGGCTTCGGCGGCGGCGCCGCCACCTCCACCGACCTGGTCGGCGGCGGCGTGGGCTTCGCGCACGCCGGCGACGTGGGCATCTAGCGGGAACCCGGAAGGCCGGGCCGTTCCCCCGTGGGGAGCGGCCCGGCCTTCCGTCGTGCGGTGTCCGCTACTTGAGCATCGCGGCGGCTTCGAGGGCCCAGTAGGTGAGGATCTGCTCGGCGCCCGCGCGGCGGATCGAGGTGAGCGTCTCCATGATCATCCGCTCCCGGTCGATCCAGCCGTTCGCGGCGGCCGCCTCGACCATCGCGTACTCGCCGGACACCTGGTACGCGGCGACCGGCACCGGGGAGGCGTCGGCGACCTGGCGCAGGACGTCCAGGTAGGCCATGGCGGGCTTGACCATCACCATGTCCGCGCCCTCGGCGAGGTCCTGCGCCAGCTCGCGCAGCGACTCGCGGGCGTTGGCCGGGTCCTGCTGGTAGGTCTTGCGGTCGCCCTTGAGCGAGGAGCCGACCGCCTCGCGGAACGGGCCGTAGAAGGCCGAGGCGTACTTGGCGGTGTAGGCGAGGATGCCCACGTCCTGGTGCCCGGCCTCGTCCAGCGCCCGCCGGATCACGGCGATCTGGCCGTCCATCATGCCGGACGGGCCGACCAGGTGGACGCCGGCGTCGGCCTGCACCCTGGCCATCTCGGCATAGCGCTCCAGGGTGGCGTCGTTGTCGACGCTGCCGTCGGCGGCCAGCACGCCGCAGTGGCCGTGGTCGGTGTACTCGTCCAGGCAGAGGTCCGACATGACCACCAGGGAGTCGCCGACCTCGGAGACCACGTCCCGGATCGCCTGCTGGAGGATGCCGTCCGGGTTGGTGCCCTCGCTGCCGGTCGCGTCCTGCACCTCGGGGACACCGAACAGCATCAGGCCGCCCAGGCCCGCCTCGGCCGCCTCCACCGCGGCCTTGCGCAGGGTGTCTCTGGAGTGCTGGACGACGCCGGGCATCGAGCTCACCGGGACGGGCTCGCTGACGCCCTCACGGACGAACAGCGGCAGGATCAGCTCCGCCGGGTGCAGCCGGGTCTCGGCCACCAGGCGGCGCATCGCCGGGCTCTGACGCAGCCGGCGGGGGCGTACGTACGGGAATTCAGCGGACACGGCTTCTCTCTCCGAACGGTTGTGCAGCACCGGGGGCGACGGTCGGCCGCCCCCGGCCGTGAGGGGTGTCAGCGGGCCTTGCGGCGCGAACCCGGGCGACGCTCGCTGGGCCGGTAGACCGGCTCACCGGCGGCCGTCGCGGTGTCGCGGCGCTTGGCCCCGAAGTCTGCCAGCGCCTGGGCCAGCGCGGCCGCCGACGGCGCCGGGGCCATCACGTCGACCCGCAGGCCGTGCTCCTCGGCGGTCTTGGCGGTGGCCGGGCCGATGCAGGCGATGACCGTGACGTTGTGCGGCTTGCCCGCGATGCCGACCAGGTTCCTGACGGTCGAGGACGAGGTGAACAGCACCGCGTCGAAGCCGCCGCCCTTGATCGCCTCGCGGGTCTCGGCCGGCGGCGGCGAGGCGCGCACCGTCCGGTACGCCGTCACGTCGTCGACCTCCCAGCCGAGCTCGACCAGGCCCGCCACCAGGGTCTCGGTGGCGATGTCGGCGCGCGGCAGCAGCACCCGGTCGATCGGGTCGAAGACCGGGTCGTACGGCGGCCAGTCCTCCAGCAGACCGGCCGCGGACTGCTCGCCGGAGGGCACCAGGTCCGGCTTCACGCCGAAGTCCACCAGGGCCTGCGCGGTGGTCTCGCCGACCGCCGCGACCTTGATCCCGGCGAACGCCCGGGCGTCCAGGCCGTACTCCTCGAACTTCTCCCGGACGGCGCGCACCGCGTTCACCGAGGTGAACGCGATCCACTCGTACCGGCCGGTGACCAGGCCCTTGATGGCCCGCTCCATCTGCTGCGGGGTGCGCGGCGGCTCGACCGCGATGGTCGGCACCTCCTGCGGCACCGCGCCGTACGAGCGCAGCTGCTCGGACAGGCCGGTGGCCTGCTCCTTGGTGCGCGGCACGAGGACGTTCCAGCCGAACAGCGGCTTGGTCTCGAACCACGAGTGCGAGGCGCGGTGGGCGACCTGCTCGCCCACCACGGCTATCACCGAGGTGGCCGGGTCGACCGGGGCGGAGACCGGCGAGGGCAGCACCCGGGCGGCCTTCAGGTCGGCCGCGATGCCGGACAGGGTGGAGGTGAAGGTCCGCTGGCGGGTGGTGGTGCCGGAGAGCGTGGCGCTCAGCGCCGAGTCCGGCTTGCGGCCGCCCGCGACCAGGGCGCCCGCGGTGGCGGGCAGCCGGCCCAGGGTGGTGCGGACCACCAGGGTGGTCTCCGCCCCGCCCAGGTCCACCGGGCTGCCGGCCAGCAGCGCCGCGCCGTCCACGAAGCGCACGTCGGTGCCGGCCCCGGCGCGCAGCGGGACACCCGCGTACGCCGGGACGCCGACCGACTGGGCGACGCCGGGGATCACCTCGAACGGAATCCCGTCGCCGGCGCAGCTGAGCATCTCCTCGGCGGCGCAGCCGTCCAGGCCGGGGTCGCCGTCGACGGTGCGGACCACGTGCCTGCCGGAGCGGACCGCCTCGGCGACCAGCTTGGCCAGGTCGAAGCCGGTGCCCTCGGCGGCGGGGGCGTGCACCTGCACACCGGCCGGACAGTGGCTGCGCACGGCGGCGGCGGTCAGCGGGTCGGCGACCAGCACGTCGGCGGTGGACAGCACCTCGACCGCGCGCAGGGTCAGCAGCCCCGGGTCCCCGGGGCCCGCGCCCAGGAAGGTGCACCGTCCGGTGGCGGGCTGTCCCGCCGGGAACAGGGCGTCGGTGGCGGTGGTGGGGCTCATCGGGCTCGCTCCCCCATCAGGGCGGCCGCGCCCGCGGCGAGCAGCCGGTCGGCCAGCGCGCGGCCGAGGGCCACCGCCTGCCGCTCGGCGGTCTCGTCGAGGACGATCGGACCGTTGGCGGACATCTTCAGCAGCGCGGAGCCGTCGGGGTCGCCGACCACGCCGTCCAGCCGCAGTTCGTTCTCCCGGCCCCAGGTGGCCAGCGCGGCCACCGGCGCCGAGCAGCCGGCCTCCAGGGTGGCCAGCAGGGCGCGCTCGGCGGCCACGGCGACCCGGGTGGGGGCGTGGTCCAGGGCCGCGAGCACGGCGGTCAGGTCAGTGGCGGCGGAGGGGCACTCGATCGCGAGCGCGCCCTGGCCGGGGGCCGGGATCATCACCTCGGTGTCGAGGTGCTGGGATATCTCGGCGCTGCGGCCGAGCCGGTTCAGGCCGGCCGTGGCCAGCACCACCGCGTCCAGCTCGCCGCTGGTCACGAAGCCGATCCTGGTGTCCACGTTGCCGCGGATCGCGACGGTCTCCAGCTGGGCGCCGCGGGCGGTGGCCCAGGCGTTCAGCTGCGCCATCCGGCGGGGCGAGCCGGTGCCGATCCTGGCCGGGCGGCCGGCTCCGGCCAGCTTCTCCACCAGCTCGTCCAGGGTCAGGCCCTCGGCCGCGACCAGGGCGTCCCTGACGTCCTCGCGCTCCGGGACGGCGGCCAGCGCCAGGCCCTCGGGGGCGGCGGTGGGCAGGTCCTTGAGCGAGTGCACGGCGAAGTCGATCCGGCCCTCCAGCAGCGCGTCGCGCAGCGCGGAGACGAACACACCGGTGCCGCCGATCTGCGCCAGCGACTCCCGCGAGGTGTCGCCGTAGGTGGTGATCTCGACCAGCTCGACGGGGCGCCCGGTGACCCTGGTCACCTCGCGGGCCACCATGCCCGACTGCGCCATGGCGAGGGCGCTGCGCCGGGTGCCGAGCCGCAGGGCCGTGGTGGCCGCGGGCTGCTCCGTGATCGGTTGACCATTCATGAGGTGATCGTCCCGGTGGTACTCGTGGGATGGCTGACGGTTCATCTGGCGCCCCCGGCCGAGGGCTGGGGCGCGCCGCCTACGGGCGTGCCCGACACGGCGTGCACGGCCGCCGGGTCGAGGTCGAACAGCTCGCGCAGCGCCTCCGCGTAGGAGGCACCGCCGGGCTCGGCGGCCAGCTGCTTCACCCGGACGGTCGGGGCGTGCAGCAGCTTGTCGACGACACGGCGGACGGTCTGGGTGATCTCCGCGCGGGAGCGCTCGTCCAGGTCGGGCAGCCGGGAGTCCAGCCGGCCGAGCTCGGCGGCGACCACGCCGGAGGCCATCGAGCGCAGCGCGACCACGGTCGGCGCGATCCGGGCGGCCCGCTGGGCGGCGCCGAAGGCGGTCACCTCGTCGGAGACGATCCGGGTGACCTCGTCGACGTCGCCGACGCCGGGGCTGGCGGCGTGCGCGTGGGAGAGGCTCTCCAGGTCGACCAGCAGGGCGCCGGCCAGCTCGTGCACGGCGTGGTCGACGTCGCGCGGCATGGCCAGGTCGAGCAGGGCGAGCGGCTGCGCGCAGGTGCGGGCCGCGACGGCGGCGGCCACGTCCTCGGCCTTGATCACCACGCCGGACGCGCCGGTGCAGGAGATCACCAGGTCCACGTCGGCCAGCGCCTCCGGCACCTTGGCGAGGTCCAGCGTGCGGGCCACGTCCGGGCCGAGGATCTCGACCAGCCGCTCGGCACGGGCCGGGGTCCGGTTGGCGATCAGCAGGTCGGTCACGCCGGAGCGGACCAGGGTGGCGGCGGCCAGCGAGCTCATCGATCCCGCGCCGACGACCAGCGCGCGCTTGCCGGCGATCTCGCCCGCGCCCGCCGCGACCTGCTCCAGGCCGAAGGTGACCAGCGACTGGCCTGCCTTGTCGATGCCGGTCTCGCTGTGGGCCCGCTTGCCGACCCGCAGCGCCTGCTGGAACAGCTCGTTCAGGCCGCGCCCCGCGGTGTGCTCCTCCTGGGCCTTGGCCAGGGCGTCGCGCAGCTGGCCGAGGATCTGGCCCTCGCCGACGACCATCGAGTCCAGGCCGCAGGCCACCGAGAAGAGGTGGTGGACGGCGCGGTCCTCGTAGTGGACGTACAGGTGGGAGGTCAGCTCCTCCAGGTCCACCCCGCTGTGGTGGGCCAGCAGCAGCGACAGCTCGGCGACGCCGGCGTGGAACTTGTCCACGTCGGCGTACAGCTCGATCCGGTTGCAGGTGTTCAGCAGCGCGGCCTCGGCGACGGTCGTGGTGGCGGCCGCGTCGTGCAGCAGCCGGGTCGGCACCTCACCGGTCAGCGCGGCGCGCTCCAGCACCCCGACCGGGGCCGTGCGATGGCTCAGCCCTACGACGAGAAGGCTCATGCCCGCCCCCCACAGCTCTCGGTGTTCATGCGGGCATCACCGCGGAGAGATCCCCGTCGCCGCCCGTGGCGGTCTTTCCCTTGGCCGGCTCGGCCTGGTCCTTGGCCGCCGACTCGACGGTGCCCCGGCCCTTGCCGGTGCCGCCCGCAGCGCGGCGCAGCTTGGCGGCGGCCGCCCGGACCGGACCGGGGGCGCGGTCCAGCACCGACTCGGCGCGGTCGTCCGGCTCCTCGCCGGCCTTGCGCTGCTCGTGGAAGGCGAGGATCTGCAGCTCGATGGAGAGGTCCACCTTGCGCACGTCCACGCCGTCCGGGACGGTCAGCACGGTCGGGGCGAAGTTCAGGATGCTGGTGACGCCGGCCTCCACCAGCCGGTCGCACACCTGCTGGGCGGCGCCGGGCGGGGTGGTGATCACGCCGATGGAGACGTGCTGGCTCTCGACGATCGACTCCAGCTCGTCCATGTGGCGCACCGGCAGTCCGGCCGCGGTGGAACCGACCACGTTGGGGTCGGCGTCCAACAGGGCGGCGACCCGGAAACCGCGGGAGGCGAAGCCGCCGTAGTTGGCGAGCGCGTGGCCGAGGTTCCCGATGCCGACGATGACGACCGGCCAGTCCTGGGTCAGGCCGAGTTCGCGGGAGATCTGGTAGACGAGGTACTCGACGTCGTAGCCGACGCCGCGGGTGCCGTAGGAGCCGAGGTAGGAGAAGTCCTTGCGCAGCTTGGCCGAGTTCACGCCGGCCGCGGCGGCCAGCTCCTCGGAGGAGACCGTCGGCACCGAGCGCTCGGAGAGCGCGGTGAGTGCCCGCAGATAGAGGGGCAGGCGGGCGACCGTCGCCTCCGGGATGCCCCGGGCACGCGAGGGTCGGCGCGCGGCGCCCTGGTCGGGCGTCTGCGAACTGCTCTGTGGTGATCGGCCGATTGCCACGGTGCTCCTGTGGGTGAAGCTGGGCTTTGGCAGCCAGGCTATGCGTTTGTGAACGTGTGCACAAAGATGGTGTCCGTTTTGTCCCCGCACAGTGATGCGCATCACGCCGTCGAACCCATAGCACCGGCCTGGGTCAGCACCACCTCCGGGGCTTGGCAACCGGGCAGCCAGGGACCGTACGGCGCCTCCCTGCGGAGCAGCGGGACTCCGGTGCCCGCCGGGCGGGAACGGGCCCGGCCGAGCCGGGGCCAGGGCACCCCGGCGGCCTCGCGCAGCGGGCCGGTCCAGTCGTCCGGCGGGCAGGACGGGGCGTCCAGACAGTGCCGCAGCAGCTCGGCGGTCACCCGGGCGTCGCCCAGCGCGGTGTGCGCCGGGTACCAGCCGAGGTCCGCCGCCTCCGCGCAGGCCGCCAGGCCGTGACCGCGGGCCGCCGGCAGGTGGGCGCGGGCCAGCCGCATCGTGCACAGCAGCGGGACGGGCGGCAGCGGGACCCCGATCCTGGCGAACTCGCGATCCAGGAACGCGTGGTCGCAGCTGACGTGATGACCGACCAGCACCCGGCCCGCCAGCAGCTCCAGCAGCAGCGGGGCGATCTCGCGGAAGCGCGGGGCGCCCTCGACGTCGCACTGGCGTATCCGGTGCACATGGGTCGGGCCGACCGGGCCCAGCGGGTCCAGCAGGGTGGCGAACTCCCCCTCGGGGCGGAGCCGCTCGTCGAGCAGCACCACCGCGACCTCGACCATCCGGTGCCGCCACGGACTGCGGCCGGTCGCCTCCACGTCCACCACCGCGAAGCCCCGGGCTCCGGGCGTCCCAGGGGCAGGGCCGGGAAGCATGGCGCACTCCTCGTGTGCTCAGCCCCCCATGGGCGCAAACGCGTTCGATCGTAAGCCGACCAACCCGCCCCACCCCATGCCGGGACGGGGTGTCTTTGGCAACGATTCGGCGAACCGCCCCCGCCGATCGGCGGGGGGTCGGTATACGGACGAACGCCCGCCCGGGCCGGGCCCGGCCCCCGCTCAGCCGCCGAGGGCGGTCCGCAGGCGGCGCTCGTCGACCCGCCAGAAGTCGTGCTGGCGGCCGTCGATCAGGGTGACCGGGATCTGCTCCCAGTAGCGGCGGTACAGCTCCGCGTCCTGGGTGATGTCCTTCTCCTCGAAGGACGCCCCCAGCTCGCCCGCCACCCGGACGATCACCTCGCGGGCCTCGTCGCACAGGTGGCAGCCGGGCTTGCCGACCAGGGTCACGGTCCGGTCCGCGGGCTTGGGGCTCTTACGTCGCAGCAGTGGGCTCACCGCCCCATTCTGCGCCACCGCGCCGCCCGCCCCCGGAGAGCCCGGCCCCCGCCCCGACCTGCGCTTCGTCCCGCGGCGGGGCCGGTGGAGCTGTTCACCTCGCGGGCACGGCTCCGTCACGGCCACCGCGCACCCGGCTGGCTATCCTCGATGACATGGCCGTGCTCAGAAGGCTCACCCAGGCAAGGCGTTCCAGCAGCGAGCGGAGCGCCCTGGCCGGCGAAGCCGCGGCCGAGGCGGCCGAGGCCGCGCTGCGCGCCGAACCCGGGCCCGGCACCGCGGGACCGGGCTCCGCCGCGCCGGACGCGTCGGCCGAGGCCAGGGCGGGGAAGACCCCCAAGGCCCCGGACGGGGACCACACCCCGGACCCGGACGACCCCCGCGCCGCCGCCTTCTTCGACTGCGACAACACCATCCTGCGCGGCGCCGCGGTCTTCTACCTCGGCGTCGGCCTCTACCGCCGCGGCTTCCTCACCCGCCGCGACATCGCCCGCTTCGCCTGGCAGCAGACCTGGTTCCGGCTGCACGGCACCGAGGACCCGGACCACATCTCGGACGCCAAGCAGTCCGCCCTCGGCATCGTGGCGGGCAAGCGAACCGCCGACCTGGAGGCGATCTGCGAGGAGATCTTCGAGGACGTCGTGGCGGACAAGATCTGGCCCGGCACCCGCGCCCTGGTCCAGATGCACCTGGACGCCGGCCAGCGGGTCTGGCTGGTCACCGCCGCCCCGCTGGAGGTGGCCAGGATCATCGCCAGGCGGCTCGGCATGACCGGCGCGCTCGGCACCGTCGCCGAGGCCAGGGACGGCTGCTACACCGGCCGGCTGGTCGGCGACCTGCTGCACGGACCGGCCAAGGCCGCCGCCGTCCGCGCGCTGGCCCGGCGCGAACGCCTCGACCTCGACCGCTGCGCCGCCTACAGCGACTCGGCCAACGACATCCCGATGCTCTCGCTGGTCGGCCACCCGTACGTGGTGAACCCGGACGGCGCGCTGCGCCGCCACGCCCGGGCCCAGGGCTGGCGGGTGCGGGACTTCAGGACCGGACGCAAGGCGGCCCGGGTGGGGCTGCCGGCGGCGGCCGCGCTCGGGGTGCTGGCCGGCGCGACGGCGGCCGGGGTGGCGCTGAACCGGCGGCGGCACCGCGCCTGAGCGTCGCGCCGGAGCCGGCCCGCAGCCCGTCCGGAGACGTTCCGAGGCGTTCCGAGACGTTCGGAGCCCGTTCGGAGGCGTTCGGGGCCGCCCTGGCGGGCTCGCCCCGGAGGGTGAGCGGGCGTCAACAAGGCCTCTGACCTGGCCCCTCGTACGGGCGAACTCCCTTTCGCCGCAGGACAGTCGGACCACCTGCACGAACCTGTCGCCGAGTGACTGGTTCTGATCGTTCGCCAGACCTGGAAAGTCGGGGGTTGCCGGGCCCCGAGGCTGGGAAACCGCCCCTCAGGCCGCCCAATTGGTCACCCAGGGCACCCGTTCGATCACGTTGAGCCGGATGAACGCCGACAGCACCGGTCAGTGTCAGCCGAATATGCACAACAAATGGATCCCAAACGACCACTTCGACCACACGGTGTAGCTGTCATTGCACAAAGCGTTATTCTCTCCTGGATGCACGTCACCACGCGTCCCGCTCGAACGGACGCTTCGGGGAGTGCTCTCCGCGCAGGCGGAGGTGATCCGTCCACAGTTCTGCCTCTGGGAGTCCCGTGTACCCACCCGTCCGGAACGACGCGCCTGCACCCTCCCGCCCGTCGTCCGTGCCCCTGCGCCCCCGCACCGGCCTCCGCGGCCGGCCCACCGCCGAGCGGCAGATCTCCACCGGCCTGGACCTGCTGCGCAGCCTGCTCCGCAGCCAGTTCGCCGACTCGCCCCAACTCGCGCTCGCCGGAGGAACGTTCGGCCACCCGCAGGGCCCCGGCACGGCACTGCGCACCACCGCCGCCGGCTCGACCGGCACCGGCTCGCGCGGCCGCTCGGGCAGCACCGGGGTCGGCCGGGGCCGCGCCAGGACCGCGCCCAGCCCCGGCTACGAGACCGAGCACAACCCGATCATGGAGATGGTCGAGCGGGCCCAGGCGGGCGAGAGCGAGGCCTTCGGCCGGCTCTACGACCACTACGCGGACACCGTCTACCGCTACATCTACTACCGGGTCGGCAGCCGGGCCACCGCCGAGGACCTCACCAGCGAGACGTTCCTGCGCGCCCTGCGCCGGATCGGCACCTTCACCTGGCAGGGCCGGGACTTCGGCGCCTGGCTGGTCACCATCGCCCGCAACCTGGTCGCCGACCACTTCAAGTCCAGCCGCTTCCGGCTGGAGGTCACCACCGGCGAGATGCTCGACTCCAACGAGTGCGAGCGCAGCCCGGAGGAGTCGGTGCTGGAGTCGCTCTCCAACGCCGCCCTGCTGGACGCGGTGCGCCGGCTCAACCCGCAGCAGCAGGAGTGCGTCACCCTGCGCTTCCTGCAAGGGCTTTCGGTGGCCGAGACGGCCCGGATCATGGGCAAGAACGAGGGCGCCATCAAGACCCTCCAGTACCGCGCCGTACGCACCCTGGCCCGGCTGCTCCCGCCCGACGCGCGATGAGCGGGACCGTCGACGGCCCGTCCGCCATACGGCCCGGCGGGCCGTCACCGTCCACGCCGGGCCGACACGTCAGGGTGAACGGTCGGTCCGATGATCAGCCGCGCGTAACCGACCACCCGCACCGCTCGTTGGCCAGCATGCAAGCCCCCACCAGGCGTACGGTCAAGTCGATTTGCGGCCTATCACCCGATGGAGTGGCTTTGGCCAGCCAGGGCAACCGTCCGGCGGGCCGGGGTGTCGACAACGACGAAGGGAGGTGCGGCCCGTGACGGCAAACGTGCTGGAGCACCGGCGGGCGAAGGCCTTCGCCGAGGCGCTGGAGGCCCACCAGGCGGAGCAACGCGCTGCGGCCAACGCCGAATCGGACAACACCGCTGCCACCGGCACCGGTTCGGTCGCGATGGCCGGCTTGGTCGGGCTGACCGACGCGCTGGGTGGGCTGCCGGGGCCGGTGCTGGACCGGGAGGTCCGAACGGTCCAACGCGCCCAGCTGATGGCCGCGTTCGAGCAGGCCTTCGCCGGCGGGACGGGCGGGGCGGTCCCCCGCCAGCGCCGCCACCGGACGATCCGGGCGGCGTCGCGCGGCCGCTGGAGCCGGCGGTTCGCGATCGGCGGACTGGTCGCCGGGCTCGCCGTCGGCAGCCTGGCCGGCGCCGCCACGGCCAGCTCGAACGCCGTCCCCGGGGACACGCTGTACGGCCTGAAGCGCGGCCTGGAAGGGCTCAGGTTCGACCTCGCGGGCTCCGACTCCGAGCGCGGCGAACTGCTGCTCGACAGCGCGGCCACCCGGCTCGGCGAGGCCAAGACGCTGGTCGGCCGCACCGGCCCGGCCGGCGCGCTCAGCCCCGTCACCGTCGAGCAGGTCCGCCGCGCGCTGGACGACATGCACGCCGACGCCCTCAAGGGCCGCGACCTGCTGCGTTCGGTCTACCGCAGCAACGGCTCGCTCGACCCGATGCGGGCACTGGCCGGCTTCGCCCACGACGAGGACGGCCACTGGAGCGAGTTGCAGGGCAGGCTGCCCGTCCAGCTCACCCAGCAGGCCGACCTGGTGAACCGGCTCTTCGACGACATAAGCGAGGACGTCGCGCCCCTGCGCCTGGCCCTGCCACCCGCCACGAGCGGTGACTCGGCCGGCACCGGAGCGGGCGACGGCTCGGCCGACCCGACCGGCGGTTCCCCGGCAGGCTCTCCGGCGGGCGGCTCCGGCAGCACCTCCGGCACCGGGCAGACCCCGGGTTCCGGCGCCTCCGGCAACCGCCCCGGCGCCACCGAGCACGCCCCGGCG